>BPIR01000002.1:968109-1273532 GCA_026004215.1 Candidatus Binatia bacterium | reverse complement strand
GGCGGTGATAGAGCTCGCGAGCCTCGCCGATCTTTCGCAGGACCTGATTCGCCCAGGGCTCCGCCATTACTCGTTTCCTCCGTCTTTCGTATCGCCGTGCGTCTCTTCCAACCAGCGGTCAATCGCTTCCTTTCGGAAGCGCCAATGGCGCCCAATCTTCCCGCGCGGGAGTTTGCCTTCCCGAACGAACTTGTCGAGCAACGACCCCGGCATCCGAGCGCCGGCGGGCAACTCTTCGATCGAGGACGTGGCATGGTGTCTCATCCACCGGAAGCACCTCTGTCGTACCACGCAGATTTCGTGTCATTGCCCCTCATCCAACTGCCGTACTTTGCCGTTTGTAACAGTTCGGATCAACAGATTTGGATGCTCGCTATCCCTGACTCGCACCTTCCGGGCACACTTTCCGTGCGTCCCGGTCACCTGTCCTCCCGATTTGTCCGAAAGGCGCCTTGCCTCGGCTCGCTAGACCACATCCGCCAGCCGGCTTCCCACTCCGTCCCGACGTATCGTGGGCAGATGGCTCCTCTTAACCTCATCCTCCCGACGTCATGATGGGTGATCCACAGCGACCATCGGGAACGCCGGCGGCTTCGCAATGGGGACGCACCCGCGCACTGTCCAGGTCATTCGCCCGTTCGAGGCCGGCCCCCATGGCAGTCCAACCACCGAGGCAACCCGCACCCCGTGGCTATGGTGGAGAACCTTTTGTGCCGGCAGTCCGCAATGGGAAATGAAGCCCACACCTCGACGGTGCACATGCTCCCGCCGGCCCGAGGCAGGTCCGGCTGAACTCACTCCTCCAGACCGACAGCGCGGCGCAGGATGCGCACTTCCCTTTCCGTCAGTAAGCGGCTCTCGCCTGGCTCGAGGTTGCCGAGCTCGACGGGCCCCAGGGCAACACGTTTGAGTTTCTCCACGTCGTGGCCCACGGCCTGGCACAGGCGCCGAATCTCGTGCTTCTTCCCTTCGCGGATGGTTATCTCCAGCCACGTCTTCGTGCCGCTCGAACGCAGCACGCGCACGGACTCTACTCTTGCCCGCCCGTCGGCCAAGCGCACGCCGCGGTGTAGGCGTTGCAGCGCACTCTCCGGAGGTACGCCCTTTACCTTCACGTGGTACACCTTGGTGACGCCGTAGCGCGGGTGCATAAGGCGCAACGCCAACTCGCCATCGTTGGTGAACAGGAGCAGCCCGGAAGAGTGGTAATCGAGTCGTCCCACCGGGTACACCCGCGCCGAGAGCTTCGGAAGCAAGTCGCGCACGGTGGGGCGTCCCTCGGGGTCGGACATAGTCGTGACCACTCCCACAGGTTTGTGCATGACGAGGTAAACGAACTCCGAGGCAATGCGCACCCGTTTGTGATCGACGGTGATGTGGTCGCGCAGCGGGTCAGCCTTGCTCCCGAGTTCGGTCACCACCCGGCCGTTCACCCGCACTCGCCCCTCCAGAATCCATTGTTCCGCCTGGCGGCGCGAAGCTAGGCCCGCTTGCGCCAAAATCTTCTGCAGGCGTTGCAGGCGCGGACTCGAATCCTTCTGGGGTTTGCGCGCCGCATTCTTCGGAACGCTCGACGAGGGGGAGGACTTCTTGTTGGCTAACGGCATGGTCTTCTGCACTTTCTGTAACGCCCAAGCTTTCGAGCGCACCGGAGAGTTCTTGCAGAGCGGGGAGGTCGTTCAAGTCCTTGAGCCCGAAGATCTCCAAAAACTCGCTCGTGGTTGCGTAAAGCAAAGGACGGCCGATGGTTTCTTTGCGGCCCGCAATCTTGATCAAGCGGCGGTTCAGCAACGTATTCAGAGGGCCGTCGCAATCCACCCCGCGAATGGCCTCGATTTCCGCCTTGGTGACCGGTTGTTTGTACGCCACAATGGCCAAGGTCTCCAATGTGGCCCGGCCGAGCCGCTGGGGTTTTTCGCGCAGCAACGCTTGCACCCACACCGCGTGCTCCCGTGCGGTGCGCAGTTGGTAGCCGCCGGCCACTTCGACCAATTGGATGCCGCGTTTCCCGGGCGCGTACTGTTCGCGCAGGATTTCCAAGGCTTCGCGCACTTGCGTTGTCGTTGGCCCATCGAGGACTTCGACGAGCCGGCGCAGCGGCACGGGCGCCCCGGCAGCAAACAGCAAACTTTCGATGATCGAGGCGAGTTGGACGGGATTGAAGCGGGCCAGATCTTCCTCCGCTTCCGCCTCGCTGGCGGGGGGCGGAGACTCGTCCACTACAGCCAACGTGGTTTCGGAATCGGGCAATTCTGCACCCCTCGTCATGGGCTCTCACTCCGCGTCCTCGACATCCGGCGAACGGATGGGTTCTTCTTCCCAATCGGCTAACCACTCCCAACCCACTTCCGCGTGCAAGAGTTCGATTTCGATTGGGGCTTCCCGGTGTGCTTGCGTGGCTTGCAGGGCACCCAAGCGGACCAGTTCGAGCAAAACCAAAAACGTCGCGACGATTTCCAGTCGCGAAGCCCCCGCGTCGAACAGCTCTTCGAAGCGCACTTTGCGCTTCGCCCCCAGGCACGCCAACATCCGCTCCGCACAGGCACGCAAGGATACCGGTTCGAGCTCCACGACGTGCACGGGCTCGGGCTTACGGCGGTCCAGGAGCTGCTTTAGAGCCTCGACCAGATCCCACAGCTCCACGCGCAACTGTGGCGGGCCCGGTGCCGCTTCGCCGTCGCGCGGGCGCGCAAACACGTCACGCCCCAGCAAAGGGCGCTCGGCCAGAGCCAGAGCAGCTTCGCGATATTTTTGATATTCGCGCAGTTGCTGCACGAGTTCTTGGCGCGGATCGCCGTCATCTTCTTCGAATTCTTCGTCAGCAGGCAGCAACATCCGGGACTTGATGAGCATCAAAGTTGCGGCCATCACCAAAAACTCCCCGGCAACGTCCAGCCGGAGCTCGCGCATCCAGTCGAGGTACTTGAGGTACTGTTCGGTAATGACGGAGATCGGGATATCGGTAATTTGCACCTCGTTTTTCTTGATGAGGTGCAGAAGCAAATCGAGCGGCCCCTCGAACACCTCGAGCCGCACCCGGTAAAGCGGCAACGGCAACTGCTCGGCGGCGGAGGTGTCGGCGCGAGTCATGCGGGCAATCCCACGGCAGTGCGCACCTGTTTCATGGTTTGCTCGGCGACCTGTTGCGCTTGCTCCTGTCCGCGCTCCAGAACTCGCTCCACAGCCTGGGGCTCCGACTCCAGTTGGCGCCGGCGCTCGGCCATTGGACCGAGTTCTTCGACGACGTGCCGGATCATGATTTTCTTGCACTCGAGACAGCCAATGCTCGCTGTACGACACCCGCGCGTGACGTAGTCAATTTCCTCCGGGGTGCAGTAAATCCGGTGCAACCGAAAGGCCGGGCAGTCCTCGGGCTCGCCGGGATCGGTGCGGCGAACGCGGCGCGGGTCGGTCATCATCCGCGAGAGCTTGCGGTCCACCTCCTCGGGCGGATCGCGCAGCCACACAGCATTGTTGAAGCTCTTGCTCATCTTGCGGCCGTCGAGGCCGGGCACCCGCGGTGCTTCTGTGACGAGTGTTCTGGGCTCGGGGAAGACAGGGCCGTAAAAGTGATTGAAGCGTCGGGCAATTTCACGGGTGAGCTCGATGTGCGGGGCCTGGTCCTCCCCGACCGGTACGGCAGTAGCTTTGTAAATCAGCACGTCCGCACTTTGCAGCACCGGGTAACCCAGCAACCCATAGGAAAGGCTCAGCACTTCCTGTTCCGATTCATCGCGGATGAGACCCAAGTCCCGCGCTTGTTCTTTCACGGTTGGATTGCGCACCAGCCAGGGTGTGGGCGTGATCATGGAAAGCAGCAGATGCAATTCCGCATGTTGCTTCACGGCCGATTGCCGGAAGATCACGACTTTCTCGGGGTCGAGCCCCACCGCAAGCCAGTCGGTCACCATTTCGACCGTGTTCTGCGCAATCGACTCGGTTCCCTCCGGCTTGGTCGTCAGAACGTGCCAATCGGCCACGAAGAAAAAGCACCGATCCGCTTCGTTCTGAAGCCGCACCCAGTTCTTCAGGGCTCCGTGCAAGTGCCCGAGGTGCAAGCGCCCGGTGGGGCGCATCCCGCTGACGACCACGAGTTTCGAACCACCGCCACTCACAACAACCACCCCAGCAACCCGCGGATCAGCGGGCGCATGACCATGTCTGCCACGTTCGTGGCCAGAAGCGCAATGACGATGAGCATACCAAAGGGTTCGACACGGGCGAGAACGAGCGCCAGACGCGGCGGCACCAGGCCGGCGAGCACCCTCCCTCCATCGAGAGGCGGCACGGGCAAGAGGTTGAAGACAGCCAGCACCACGTTGATCAGAACGCCACGGAAAACGATTTGTGCCACCAGCGGCTGCTCGGCTCCCGGCAACTGAGGCAGCCACACAACAGGCAAGACGGCAGCAAAACAGCTTGCCAGGGCAAGATTGGTCAGGGGACCCGCCGCAGCCACCAAAACCATGTCGCGCCGGGGATGGCGGAGACGGCCGAAGTTGACCGGCACCGGCCGCGCGTAGCCAAACAAGAAAGGCGAGTGCAGGACAATGAGCAACAGGGGCAGTGCGAGAGTGCCGAAAGGATCGATGTGCGGAATGGGATTCAACGTGATACGGCCGGCCCGTTTCGCCGTCGGGTCTCCTAAAAGATACGCCACGTAACCGTGGGCGACTTCATGAAGGATCACCGCGAGCAGCAGCGGGATGGCCCACACAACGACTTCCTGGAGCAGCGCAAAAGACACGTTAGGCTCGCTAGCACAAAGGCTCTACGCTGGCCAACAACACGCATTCTCGTTGGCCATAGGCTCCCCAAGGTTCGATCTCCCGCCGTGCCGGCGCCCGTGCTCTTTGCGGCGCTGGCCGACGAGCGTGTAGAAAACCGTTAGCGCCGGCGGCGACGCTCCGGGCGGGCCCGCGCACGCCGCGCCCGTAACGTGCGCACCCCAACGAACTCTTCGGCGGAAATCAGAGCACGCGCAATGTAGCGGTCGAGGTCGAAGTAGTCGCGATATTCCGGTAGCGTTTTGAAGGAGCGGTCGATGCACATGTATTGCCCGTCGGTATTCACTTCCAGAACCAATGGACCATCCGCCGATGTGCGGACGAGATCCACGGCAGCCACACGGGCACCGACAGCTCGGGCGGCGCGCAGGGCGGCATTTTTGGTTTCCTCGCTCACCGAAAGCACAAACCGGTAGCGCGCCCCCCGGGCGACGTTGAGAATCCAGTGGCCCGGCCGGCGGTACTGCTCCCGGTAACGTTCCGACCAAAACGGAATTTCCTCCTCCACCACGTACGCGCGCAAAACTTGCCCGATTTCGAAACCGTAACGAGTGAACGTGCCCACCAACCTTTGGACATAATAGGGTGGCGGGTAGCGCAGCTCGTCCCCAACGACTCGCGCCGGAGGCTCGCCGTCCAGTACCAAGCGGTACGCTACCGCACCGTTATCGGCCATCAACACACCGTTCTCGAACCACAGCACCCAATGGCCGGAACCGGCACAGCCCTGCCGTTCCTTGAGGATTGCATACGTGTGATGGCGCACGAAGCGCACGACGTCTTCCGGATCGTCGCTCTCCAGTGTGTCCGGCGTGGCCACTCCCCGCGCCATCAAGCGGCGCTGTGTGGCAACTTTATCCCAACACAGGTCTTGCACTTCAAACGGCACGAACGGGCGCGCCTTGGGTAAGCGCATGCGCACGAGTTCGGGCAAGTTTCGTCCCGCGGGCACGACGCAGGGGAGCACGTACAGTCGTTCTAGGTCCTCGCGGACCTCGAACGTTGCCGCGAGTGTGTCGAGCTCCAGCGACTCGATCTCGCCCCCTAACGATCGAGCGGCAGCCGCCAAGTCGTGCACGATGGGCTCGATCCAGGGGGCCAACAAGCGACTGTGTAATGTGGCGACTTTCATGCGCGTGAAAGACAAGACGTTGCTTACTAGCAGCGATCCAGGCTTCGTGCGCAGGGGTACGAGCTGTCGCTCGGGCCTCAGGCAAAGAAGGCTTCCGCGTCACCGAGCCGAACGGTGAGGCGCACGACAGCGTTGTCGCGGTATACATTCATTTCCAAGCGATCGCCCGGCTTATGCTGCCAGATGAGGTTGTACAGATCCCCACGCTCGGTAATCCGCTGGCCGTCGACCATCAGAACCACGTCTCCGCTTTTCAGCCCGCCCGTTTCCGCTGGGCTACCGGGCACGACCCCTCCGACGACGACGTGTCTTCCCACGGAATAACAAAACAGCCCGAGCCAACCGCGGGGCGGCTCGGGAGAACGCTGGCCGCGCAAAAGTTCTTCCCGGCGCTCCACGAGATCGTTCAGGGGTACAGCTAAAGTAAAACGCCCGATTTCCGCGAGCTCCAACAAAACTAGGCCGCACACATCCCCGCGGCAGTCAATGAGCGCTCCGCCACCAAAGCCTGGGTTGGGCGCCGTGGTGAACACAGCACGGTCCACGTGATATTCCCAGTAAGCGTCGAACGGCTCGACGGCAGAAACGACCCCGTCATGTACTCGGCGACCGTTTTGAGAAACCGCGGACAGGAGGAAGACGGGATCGCCCACCCGGATAGTCTCGACGGGTCGCAGCGCTAACGCAGGGAAACGGCCGCTTTCCTGAATCGCAACCACCGCAAAGCCGCGGCGGAAATCCTGCACGAGGGCCCGACCGGTCCATGACTGATGATCCACCGACCGCACGCGGATAGATCGTGCGCCCAGGGTGACGTAGTTGGCCGTGAGCACTAAGCCGAGTGGGTCGAAGATGATGCCGCTACCTTGCCGGGTGGTTCCCAGCAGCGCGGCAGACGGGTGAGACTCCGGAACCTCGACCTCCAGAGCTACGCTGGCTGCGACGGTCCGCTCGAGCAACGAAACTACAGCGTTCATAAACGGATCGCACGTTGCACCCGCATGGTGTGCTCGTTACCGGTTCGCAAAGCAGGAATTCCATGCCCACGCAAGCAGCATCCGCACGACTGTTTCATACTAGCGCAGCATCCCTACACCAATCGGCGCGCCAGTGGCCTCCGTTTTTCGTACGCTTGCAGGGAGTCGGCCCGCACTCGTGGGGATCGGGAACGGGGCTGGCTGCGCACTCGCCAGTGGGCGTTTTGCGAGTGCAAGACTTCGGTGCGGGCGAGGCCCGCATCGCTGGCCGGCCCGTAATTTGGCATGGCTCGCCTTTCGATCTATTCAGCCGGTTTTGCGAGGAGTTTCTGAGCGGGCGTTCGGCACCGGAGACACACGTGGTCGTTGCCATTCAGTACGACGCTGCGCTGCCGTTGCACGGCATTGTGCCCCGGCGCACCGGATGCCTGCCGTTGCTCCTCGCGCTTGCTTACCGGAGCGCAACCGTAACCGTGCCCCCGCCGTCGCTGCCGGACTTTGATCGCGCCGCGGCTCGGCCAAGCCGCTGTTCGAGTTTGGACGCAGCTTGGGACCAGGCGCAGTACCAATCGGCATTTCAGCGGGTGCTGGAGTACATTGCCGCTGGTGACGTGTACCAGGTGAACCTCGCCTACCCGTTGCGATCGCAGCAAAGGCTTTGCGGCTGGCGGCTGTACGAGACTTTGCAACGGATCAACCCAGTCAACTTTGGAGCTTACTTTCACGGGGGGGATTTCGAGTTGATCAGCAACTCTCCGGAACTATTTCTGGCACGGCGCGGTCGGTGGCTGCACACGCGCCCCATTAAGGGCACCCGTCCCCGCGGCCGCACGCCAGACGAAGATGCCCGTCGTATTACGGAGCTCAGAAACGATCCCAAGGAACGCGCCGAGCTCACCATGATCGTGGACCTCGAGCGCAACGATCTCGGCCGCATTTGCAGGGTTGGATCGGTGGAAGTTGTGGCGCACCAGAAAGTCGAGACCTACGCCACGCTTCACCACATGGTTTCCGAAGTGCGCGGAGAGCTCGTTCCGGGTGCGAGCTGGAGCGACATTCTCTGCGCGATGTTCCCCGGCGGCTCGGTCACTGGAGCGCCGAAACGCAGGGCGATGCAAATCATTCACGAGCTCGAAGTCGGAAGTCGCGGCTTTTACACCGGTGCCCTCGGGTGGTTGCGGGCCATGGACGATGCCGACTTCGCGTTGTTGATTCGGACGGCGGTGGTGGATGCAACCGGCCTAGAGTACTGGACCGGTGGCGGGCTTGTGGCAGACTCGCAACCCGACCGGGAGTACGAGGAGACGCGCCTGAAAGCACGCGCGTTCCAGGCAGCCGTGGAGGAGGCGGGATGAGGAACCAGATGGAAGGATATGTTTGGCTAAACGGCCGAATCACAGCCGCCGCGCGCGCGCGTGTGAGCGTGTTCGACCGCGGGTTCTTGTACGGTGACGGGCTGTTCGAGACCGTGCGTTGCTACCGCGGGATGCCATTTTTGCTCGACGCCCATTTGCAACGCATGCAAGGCTCCGCCGAATTCTTCGGCTTTCCCGTGCCCCGCGTGGACTGGTCCGCTGCGATCCACAAACTCCTTGCCGCCAATGCGCTGCTCGATCGAGATGCCTCGGTGCGGATTACCGTCACCCGAGGTACCGCTCCACCTGGTTTGGTGCCGCCCAAAAACCCCGAACCCACGGTGTTGGCGTTTGCGTTGCCTATTCCCGAGCAGTTGTCTCGAGACCAAAAGCGCGGAGTAAAAGTGATCACAGTACCCTCCTACCGCTCTGGGCCGCTCGCCACTCACAAGCTTCTCGATTACGTGGCCGCCATTCTTGCCCGTAGCGCGGCGGGGAAACGCAAGGCCCAAGAGGCCCTGTATGTGGAGGACGGTTACATTGCCGAGGCAACCACCGCAAACGTGTTTGCCGTGACTCAAAACGACGTCCTGGTTACTCCGCCCGTCAACCACTTGCTGCCAGGTATCACGCGGGGACTAGTGATCTCCCTGGCCGAGCGAGCGAAAATTTTAACCGTTGAACGGCGCATTTCCGTCGGCGAGCTTTGCCAGGCCCGCGAGGTGTTCCTGACCTCCGCTGTCGTGGAGGTGCTGCCGGTCGTGGAAGTGGATGGCCTACGCATCGGAGGCGGCAAACCAGGCCCGACCACCCTTCTACTGCAGGGCTTGTACCGGCAACAGGTTAACCAAATCGTCCTTGGACGGGAACGAAAGTGACGGAATTCGTCGCTTGAGAGAATTCCTCAAACGATTTCTTCTCGCGTTCCATTTGGCAAAGGACTTGCAGGATCCAACCTTCCGCCCGGAGGGAGGTGAAGAGATGGACACGCGAGACCTGACTGCAGCGAGGACCCTACAGGATCTGCTCGAAGCTGATGCGGTTTTGCCGGAGCAATTTTTCACCCCGCGCGGGTCCACGCAAAGTTCGGGAGAGCGGGCGCTCATGTGGGCGGTGTTTGCAGATGGGATCGAGTGTTACCGGCGCTATGCGTATGCGACCACCACCGCGGGGCAAGTGGCTTTCCTCGAAGCCGAGAGCTGGATTTTCCAGAATGACTGGGACTGGCCTTTTTCTTTCGTGAACTTGTGCGCGGTCTTCGGCTTCGATCCGGCAGGCGTGCGTCGAGCGTTGATGCGTTGGCGCCGAAGACACGAGCGCCCCGCACTTCGCCGCCAGCGGTTCCGTCCAGCCGCCCTCCGGGCTGCATAGCCTCGGGGTGTCGCGGAGGAGGTTGCTCCCCGGAAGCATTCCACAAAGCCTGCGACAGCGAGTTCCTGTTGTCGTTCGCTAAAACGCGTAGGGTTTGTCGGCCGGGCAGACCCTGTACTGGTCGGGCCGTTTAACGTGTCTGGCGAGTTACCCGGTACCGGTAATGGTCCTTGGCGAAAAGCGGGCACACCCTTGCCAAACACAGCCGGGTTCGGGGGCGAGGATCCTTCGCCTTTTAAGCCAGCCGAGCCCCGGGCCCGGATCAGACAATATGGGAGACAATATGGGACACCCACTTTTTGGGCGGTGGCAGTCCGGGAGGGCGCCACAAAGGACACCCACGTTTTCACAAGCGGCGGGCAGCGCCGCGGGCGACCACAAGGGTCGCCCCTACAACGGGGCAACGTCGTTGACCCGGGCAACAATATGGGACACCCACTTTTCGGGCCCCGTTGCGCCGGGGCAGGGCGGGTCCATCACGAAATGGCACCAAATGGGACACCCACTTTTTGGGCGGTGGCGGTCCGGGAGGGCGCCACAAAGGACACCCACGTTTTCGCAACCGGCGGGCAGCGCCGCGGGCGACCACAAGGGTCGCCCCTACAAGCTGCAGGAGAAGGAGAAAACCCGCCTGGGGCAGGCACAAGGCCTGCTCCTGCGGAACGGTGGCTCCGGCGTAGCCCTAGCGTCGTGCTTGCCGGGGTGAGCTACGGCAGGGTGCAAACCAACACGTGCGGGTCGAAAATCGCGCCGAGCACCATGGTGTGCCCGAGGACAGCCGCTGTGCTCGCTCCAGACAGGGGATTCCCGTCGTTGAGGTACACCTCTTCGACCTGGCCTGTGTTCAGGACGATGCGCAGCACTTGCGAAGGCGAGCGCTTCGCCGGGTCCTGACTGTGCGCCACCAGGTCGAACAGGCGCGGGTGGGCCGCGACCCACAACGCGCCATGCTCATCGACTTCGATGTTGTCCGGACAGGCAGACAGCGCGATGACCTTTTTCTCCGACAGGCTCCCGGAGGCGGGATCGCGCCCCATCACGTGCACGGCGCGGCCCAAGCACTCCGCAACGTACAACTCCGAGCCATCGGCGCTGCGCGCGATGCCGTTCGCAAACGCTAAGCCGCGCATGGCCACGGTACCCACTTTCCCGTCGAAGTAAGAGACCGTGGACCACGGCAAAGCCAGATAAACCTCTAACGTTTGACGCCACCCGGCCTCGGGCACGCCACGATCATTAGTGGCATAAAAGCGCTCCGCATCCACGGCAACAAGATCGTTCGGCGAGGAAAGCTCCGAATAACGAACCGTGCGAACATGGCGGAGCCCTTGCTCCTGCGAATCGAAAACCTCGACCGTATGACTGCCGTCCGACCGATGATTGATCGCAAACAGCCGCAACTTCCCTTCCCCATCCCGCCACAGCGAAATTCCGTGCGGATGAAAGTCGCCCGGCACGCCACCCGTCAAAGGGCGCGGCAGAGCGGCCGGGTCCTTCAAATCCAGCGCGTAAATTTCCCCCCGTGGTCCAGCCGCACCGCGCAACGCCCGCCGATCTTGCGCGGACAGAAACGCCACCATGGAAGCTGGATCTATGGTTACGTCCTCAGCTCCTACCACTCCGCTGACCACCCGGCACGTGCCAGCGAAGTGCGGCTCGATCCGCGCCCACATACCGGAGCGGGTCGTAATGCGATAGGCTAGCGCGACCGCCACGATCAAAACGATTGCTCCAACGGCCCGTACGAGTCTCATAGTGCGTTGCAGTCCTTTCTGCACGCACTCCCCGGGGCAGAGAACACCTGGGGAGTGCTCGACAAGCACACCTGCTACCGCTTTTGCCTGCGTAAAGCCAGCAAGTTGACGCAGTTAGCGGCCTTGCCAGCGTGCCGCCGGGCCAATGAAAGCTACTCAAGCCGCCTCTACCTGCCGCTCTTGGTGCACGGCCGCGGCGACCGGCACGGGAATTCTCCGGCCCAGGTTCAACCGAGCTTGGAAACGGGGCGCCAGTTGGAGCAAGGCCGGCATGGCCCCATCCAACCCCAGCCGCACGAGGCGCTGGGCCATGGGGTGCAACCGCGAGCCAATGTGGAGGTGCACTGCCGGACTGCGCACCACGCGCCCCATACCACGCAGGTTTACCTCGGTACGCAGCAAGTGCGATCCTAGCTGACTGTACAACGACAACGATCGTAACGGCATGCGGCTACCCGCCGGAGCGTAACCCACGAGAGAGCAAATCCGCTCGCTGCACCCGGGCTCGCACACTCCCACGTCGAAGCGATCGTCGTGCCAAGAAAAGGGGATGTCGGTCACGAACTTCGGCAGGCCCCACAACTCCCGCCCTGCCGCATTGGCCACTGCAGTCGTCACCGGCAAATCGAAGATGTACAGCCCCGAGCGCCGCCAATGCGGGGGTAGCAGGAAGTCGAGCAGGGGGCGTTGGGGACGAGCCACTCCTCGCGGAACGACAATGGTTGCGACCGCTGCCTCGTGATAGGGGCCGATTGTGGTATCGCGGTAATCAAAGAATGCAACCACAAGCGCTGGCTTTCCGCCCAGCAAGGGAACGGGTTCCAATGGTAGCGGCCGGAGTTCCGCCTCCAGCGCCCCCGGCTCCAACGGAAACAAAGCTAGGATGGACTGTGCCTCACGGTACAAGATGGGAACCTCGATTGGCCCCGTGCTGATGGGTACCACCGCCTGAGAAACCGATAGAAATCCTAGGCCCATGGTCGTCCCTCCGATGTGTTCGTTCACACGCCTTCCGGCCAACACAATGGCCGACCGCTCCGTAGCTTTTCGAACACGACCAGCCGGTTGATCTCGTTAGTCCCCTCGTAAATTTGCGTGAGTCGAATATCCCGATAGAGGCGCTCGACAGTGCTCCCCACGAGCGTTGCCTCCAAACCCAGCCAATTCATGACCGCAGAAACAATGCTCATGGCTGTATCGGTGGCGACGAATTTGGCCATCGCGGACAAATCCGCGAGCGGCGGCACAACCCTGGCCGCACGCACGACCAACGCATGCGCCGCTGCATAGGCGCCGATGAGGCGAGCCAGTTCATGCTGGAAATAGCGATCGGACAGCAGCCCATGGTGCTCTGCCCAACGAAACGCTTCTTCGAGTGCCGTCCGGGCGCCGCCTAAGGCCAGTGCGCCCACGAGCGGGCGTGAGAGATCGAGCGTGGCCCGGTTCAGATGCCACCCTTGCCGCTCCGGCCCGACCCGGTAGGCCAACGGAACGAATACATCATGGAAACAAAGCTCTGCAGCCGGGCTCAGCCGCTGCCCCATTTTGTCTTCGACACGCACGACTTCTACTCCGGGTGCGTCCATGGACACCGCAAAGCAGGTCCAGCTCTGAACCGTGCGCTCCGGTTCGAGCGCTGCAAACACGGTGGTGAGCGACGCCAAGTTGCCCCCGGAAATGAAGCATTTGCGCCCGTTCAAGACATACCCACCGGCGACGCGCCGAGCCGTCGTGACGAGCCGAGCCGTTCGCGCGCCCAGGGCATCTTCGACGTCCGAGCCCGCCCCCGGTTCCGTAATGGCAAACGCGCAGATCGCGACGTCTCCGCAATGGAGTCGGTCGCACAGCGGCGCTAGGACACGCCGCTGCAAAGCAAAGTCGAAGCTCAGCAAAATCGGCATGGCACCCAAGTAGTGCGCCCCGAGCAGTGTGGCCAAACCAGGAGACACTGCCGCGAGCTCCTCGATCCACACCAACGTCGGCATGCTTCCGTGGCGCTGCAACGCACGCAGTCCGCTTTCTCCCCCGACCCAGCGTGGCAGAAAGCGCGTGAGCCAGCCGGCGCGAGCGGCTAGCTTCAGCACCTCGCGCGCCAGTTCTTCGATTTCCTGCGCCGAAGACGCGCGATCGGCTGCGGCGACATACGGCGCGACGGATGCCGCGAACTGGCGAGCGCTGGTCGCCAGCGATTGCAGCCCCGGCCCATAGACATGCGCCGTCCGGTCGCCTCGCCCGCGCTCGAAGTGCTCGAACAAACGCTCTCCCAATCGAGCCGACCATCCCTCTGCACCCATGAACGCGCCACTCCTCGATGCACCGACAAATTCGTCTCAAATCAGCGAGCCGAGGCCTCGTGACTTTCAGGCAACAAACTCCGCCAACAAATCCGACTCGGTGGCACTGCGCACCTCCGTCCAGCCCGGTCGGCCTGCAGCGACGGCTGCAACTTTGGCGTCGCGCAGGCAACGTTCGACCGAGTAGTCGCGCATGTATCCATAGCCGCCGAACACTTGCTGCGCCGAATGGGCCGCACGCTCGCCGGCCCTGGCTGCACAGGCCGCTACCGCCCGGATCGCCATCTGATTGCCCGCGAAGCCTCGATCGAGCAGACTTTCGGCCGCTAGAAGATCGTGCAGCGCCGCCCCGAACAACGCGCGCACCACAGCATGCTTCGCAAGCTCGCACCCACCCTGATAGCGCAAGCCTGCGTGCTGCGCGGCAAGCTCGAGAGCCGCGTGGCCCCGCGCAACGGCAATGACGCCCCACCAGGCGGCAACCCACGCGGCCCAGTGGCAAGCTTCGCTCATTTTTGTCGTGGTGGAACGCGCAACTTCCTCGGGATTGAAACGCACTCGCACCCAGGCGGAGGAGCAAGCCCGCAAACCCATACGCGCGTGCGGTTGGGCACTTTCCACGGCCTCCGGCCGTAGCAGGAGCCAACGACACGTGTCTCCCTCCACAAAGCCCACGGTGATCGGCAAACCCTCGCGCCAACCCCACGCCCAAAACTCACCTTGCAAGGGAGCCGGGCAGCGGGTTGGAGCAGCGAGCCAACTCGCACTCCACCCGTCCACAAAAGAGCCGCGGGAAGCAGCTTCAGCCCACGGGAGCGAAGCGGAGATACGAGCGAGAAGGTGGGCGGCAACGCCGCCATCCACCCGTGCCATTCCGCGCAGGAGCGCCGTCACCAGCATTTCCCACGACAGCGTCGGATCGGACGACACCTCGGCCATCGAGGGAAGAAAACCCGCACATTGGAGTTCATCGTCCAAAACAGCACTCACCTGGGGAGCCCTCTGCGGATCATCGAGCAAAGACCCAAAACGCCCGACCAACCGGTGTGCGAATGCGCTGGCTGCCGACTCGATCTCCTTTACGAGCGAAGACGCCTGCGAACCCGAGATTAACGTTGGCTGGTCCGACGCATCGAGGCCCGCTGGGAAAAACGGAGCGCTGGCCATGGCGAATTGCCTGAGCGTGCATTCCACGTACCAACTGCGGTCACCCCACCGCGGCTGCCACTGGCGCACGCCATTCCCCGGCGTGCGAATCCCGCCAGAGCTTTCCTTCGCCTCTCTGAACACGAGACGCGAGGATCTCGAGCAGGCGGGCGCGTGCACCCGGGTCCGCCACGACCGCTACGCAAAAACAAATCTGCGCGTGCAGCCCCCGTTATGCGCTTCGAGTCCCTGAACTCCGTTTCCCTCCGTCTGCGTTTCCGAAGAAACGCAGTAAGTCGGGCGCGGCGCGAGCGGCATCTTGCCAGCCCAGTTCCATTAGGTGTGCGGCGTAACAGGAATCGAAATAGATGTACGAAAGTAAATCTGCTTCCGTGATGGTGCCGCGGGTCACCATCCACGCCACGTTGCGGCTCAGCCATTCGCGCAGCGAAGCGCCGCGCGAGCGGTGTCGCATGCATTCGGCGGCGATTTCCCCCAGATCGCGTGAAGGATGGATCAGGCAATCCTCCACGATCCGATAGGGACTGCCGCGTTCCTTCATCAGGGCAGCGTTCATGCGATCGAGAAACTCGAGCCCGTACAACTCGATCCCTTTCTCGAAAATTGCATTGATCGCGCGCAACCGTTGTACATCCTGCTCGACGCGGTCAATGAGCAGCGCGTTCAAGGCCTTACCCGCCAGATAGGTGAGACTGTTGTACGTGGCCTCCCGTTTGCGGGCGAGGCGATCTTCTTCTTCAGGGGGCCGAGGGTGGCGCAGGCTGACGACCAAAACCTTGTCCGCCCCCATTCGCACAGCCGGTGCCAGGGGTGTGTTCAAGCGCAGGCCGCCATCGCAGTAGTAGGTGCGGTCAATGCGCAAGGCGGGGAAGAACAGCGGAATGGCTGCCGACGCCAGCGCGTGCGCGGGGCCAATTTGAGTCGGACGCGCAACGATGAACGGATCGTGCCCCCAAGGCGAAAATGGCCGCCCCCCGCAATCGACGAACACGACCGATCGCCCGGTGGCGATCTCGGTTGCCCCGAGCGCAAGTGCCTGGAGTTCGCCGGACTCGAGGCGTTTTCGCAACTGGTCCCAATTAATGCTGGCCAGAATAATTTCCTCGAGCCAGCTCGTGTCGAACAAACCCGGCAGTCGTTCCGGCACGCCGCTGCGTGTCGGTGGCAACGGCGGGGGCTGCGCGCCGAGGCCCAGCAACCTCAAGGGGGCGCGTACCAGGTCGCCCACGCGGCGCGGCGTGAACACGCGCTCCAGCGAGAGCGAGAGCCACACTTGCCGGAGCCTCCGTGCGACGTCCGCATCCGGCTCGTGTGCGCCCAAATACACCGCGTGCACGGCGCCGACACTGGTGCCCGTGATAATATCGAAGTGGACCCGCCGCCCGAGCTTGAGCGGCAGCTCCTCGAGCAAGTACGCGAGCACTCCGGCTTCGTAGGCACCACGCGCCCCACCGCCAGAGAGTACAATCGCGATTCGCGGGCTTCTTTGCGCCTGCATGTCGGCGAGCCGTTTCTCGCACCGCGCCAGCGCCTGTCAACGCTTTCCCCTTGTGCAACTGCCCGCCTTCCGCCAGAAATGCCGCTCATGTGGTGGCGGTGCGCGGCACTCGGCATCGTTTTGGGGATGCTCGTGGAAACGGCTGCATGGCTCTTCCGCCTGTGGGAGTTTCGGCGTCGCACCACGAGGTTCGTGACCATCGTGCTGATGTACGGCCTGGTGATGGGAAGCCTCGCGGCGCAGGTGCAACCTGGCCGCTGGCTGGCCATTTACACCCTGGCAGCTTTGATTGGCCTGTCAGTCGAATTGTGGAACCTCCAGTTCGGCCGCTGGTGGCGCTTTCCCGATGGGCACGACGATCATGGTGCCCGCCGCGCCGCGATGGTTCTCGTGTTGGCCGCGCTTTGGGGTGTTGTGCCCCTAGCCATTGCCGAAGGGGAAGCGGCGTTGCAACAAAAGTGGGCTGGACCCGTTTCGCCCTTGGCACGACTGGCTCAACGAGAACGAGCCTTGCAGCTCCGTAAGGAGCTATTGCACCAACGACTGCAAGACGTGGATCGCCGGCTGCGTGATGTCGAAGAGCGCCGGCGCCGGCTGCAAAGAAAATTAGGACTCGGCACCCCCGAGGAATCCCGCATGGAGGAGAAACCATGAAAGCCGTGGTTTGCGATCGCCCGGGCAACGAAGAGGTATTGCGCCTTGCGGACGTTGCAGCTCCGGAGATTGGTCCGGAAGACGTACGCATCCGAGTCTTTGCGACATCGGTGAACCGAGCGGATATTTTGCAGCGGCAAGGGCTGTACCCACCGCCACCAGGCGCATCGAGCATTTTAGGCTTGGAGTGTGCGGGAGAAATCATCGAGCTTGGGGAACGGGTGAGCGGGTGGCGGTTGGGCGATCGTGTCATGGCGTTGCTGGCGGGTGGGGGTTATGCGGAAGAGGTGGCGGTGCACTACGGTAGTGTCCTGCCGGTACCTTCCGGCTTGAGCTGGGAGGAAGCTGGAGCTTTTCCGGAGGTTTTCCTCACCGCATTCTTGAATTTGTTCTTGCTCGGACAAGTTCCCGATCGCGGTCGGGCACTGGTGCATGGCGGTGGGAGTGGCGTGGGCACTGCAGCCACTACCCTCCTCAAGCTTCGCGGCGTGCAAGTTTTCGTGACCGCGGGTGGGGAGGAAAAGTGCCGCCGTTGCCGCCAGCATGGTGCCGACGTGGCCATTGACTACCGAAGCCAGGACTTCGCGGAGGTCATCCATGAGGCCACGGATGGGCGGGGTGTCCATGTAGTTTTGGACCACATCGGTGCCAAGTATCTCGACGGCAATTTACGCTCGCTGGCTCATGACGGGCGCCTGGTCGTGATCGGGCTGATGGGAGGAGCAAAAGCGGAGATCAACCTCGCGCCTCTGCTGACCCGGAGGTTGAGTGTGATCGGATCCACGCTGCGTACCCGGTCCGTGCAAGACAAAGCTCGGATCGTGGCCGCTTTCCGGGAGCAGTTTGGTGCCGACCTCGAAGCCGGCCGGATTCGACCAGTGATTGACTCCGTGTTTCCACTCGAGCGGGTTGCCGACGCGCATCGCCGGGTACAGTCGAGCGAGCATTTCGGGAAGGTTGTCTTGCGGGTACGCGCTTGAGGGCGCGGTGGGCGACTCACAAAGCGGAATCGCTCGCACCGTATTCTGCCGGGATGCGTACGGTAAAGACCGAGCCCTTTGAGGGCTCGGATTCCACCGAGATCGATCCGCCTAGAATGCTCACGAGTTGCTTCACCACGTACAGCCCCAGTCCTACACCGCCGAAGCGGCGAGTGACTGCCGGCTCGCCTTGGCGAAACGGCTGGAAAATGACCGGCAACACTGCCGGATCGATCCCCACGCCGGTATCCCGGACAGCAATCTCTACGCTGGCACCCTCTCGGCGCGCAATCACGGAAACCCCGCCTTTTTCCGTGAACTTGACCGCGTTGGAAAGCAGGTTTTTCAACACGAGTCGGAGCTTCTCGCGGTCGGTGTTCACGCGCGCCGCGCCTTGCTCCACGCGGATCTCCAGCGAAAGACTCCGGCGGCGGCGCTGATAGGCGAGCTCGCGCTGGATTTCGTCCAAAAGTTCGGGCAGGGAAAACCAGCGCGCCTCCACAGGGATGCGCGGCGTTTCCATGCGGCCGAAATCCAGGGTGGCATTGATGAGGTCCAACAGTTCGCGCGCGCTCGCACTCATGCGATCGAGCACGTCTCGCTGCTCCTCGGTCAGCGGCCCGAATTCCTCGCAGGCCAGCAGGTCCGTATAGCCCATCAGCGTATTGAGGGGCGTGCGGAGCTCGTGCGACATTGTGGCTACGAAATCCGCCTTGAGGCGCGTTGCCTGTTCCGCATCGGCTGCGAGCCGCTCGCACGCAAACCACAAGGAAGCCACCCGGTGGACTGCCTCGAGAAAGATCCGCGGCAAACGTACGGTTTCCGCAAACCAGTCGACAAACAACGCACCCCCCGAAGCCAGAACGAACACCGTTTGCCGCCGGATCGAGGGGCGGCCAAACGCCTGCGGCGGCTCGAAAACCGACTCCGTGTTCTCGGTGAAGCCCGTGCGCGTGTGGTCCAAAAACGAAGCCGCAAAATCCATCACGCGCAACGCTTCGACCACGTCGGAGGGAAAACCCCACTGATCCCGGAAGCGGTACACACCGGCCGTGGCGTCGTAAACCCACAAATGGGCACGGTCGGCACCGAGGACTTCGACCATCGCCCCACACAAATCGGAGAGCGAGCTTCGCGGCAATTCCTCCAAAGATTGCCGAGCAACATCCAAAAACGCCCGCGCCCGCTTCCACAACTGCAGGGCATAGGAGAGCGACCACTCAGCCAGCACCTGGCGCAACGCAACGAGCACGTCGCTGGCGTGGCTCCAAGATGCGGGACCAATGTTCGTTTGGGGCGGAAGCCCAACTAGGCGCACGCTTCCCAGTGGGTGCTCGCCTACGGTCAGCGGAATTTCCGCCGCGCTGTACGGGAACGACGCCGGATCTTCCGCTACTTGGGGTTCCCGCAGAGAAGACTCATCCGTGCTCGATCGGCGCGGCGCATGGCCTTCGAGCACGCCCAGTGGCTCGAGTATCGCTTGGCGACATTCCAGCCGCTCGACCAAAAGGTGGAGCAGCAATGAGATTCGCTCGGCAAGCGACTCCTCGCCGCCCGCGGATGAGCGGGCAGCTTCCGCGGCGAGCAACTCGCTTGTTGTCCGCTCGCCGAGTAGAGCCAGCGCAAGGATGATCTCGTCACTCGGGCCTCCGGCCGGAGGCGCCGCAAGCAAGCGTACCCTCCACGTGTGGCTGCGCGCGTCGCGCGCCTGCACATCGAGCCGCTCGCTTCGGCCGGCGCGGGCTTGGTGTAACGCTGCTTGGATCTTGTCGTGCGCATCCGCCGGGAACCATTGCAAAAGGTCGCTCAAGGTCGCACCGGAAGCGAGCCCGTAGCCCAAAAAAGACGGGGTGCTCGGCTCGCCGGCTCTCCACCCGCCCGTATCGTGCCAACGCCAGGGCCAGACAAGGTCGGCAAGGGCAAAACCCGCTCCGAATTGACCTGGTCGCTCACCAGTCGGCCACTCGTGCCCTCCGCTGCCAGTCGCAGACTTGCCCAGCATCGACCCTGTGCTTTTTGGCAGGACAGCCACAGCTTTCCCCTCGCGGGACAGGAAGCTCCTATACACTCCGTCGCGACGCCTATAAAGCGAAAACTTGCCGCCGGTCGAGTCAATGGGGGATTGATTCGCTGAGTGATTGAGGGATTGAGGGATTGAGTGATCGAGTGATTGGGGGATTGGGGAGAACGACAAAGGGCTCAGGTGCGATGCTTTTTGCAGGTGCGTTGGGCGGCCGAAAAGATAGCCAAGAGCTAGCCTGACTCGTGCAGTAATTCTGCCATCTTCTGCTCGGGAATGATTCCGGCAGCGACTAGTATTTCCAGCCAGAATACGGTTTTGCCCGTCTCTTCGCCCACTGCGCCAATTTTGGCTGCAAACTCCGCCTGTGACCGTGCCCGGCCGGCAGCACGACAATCGGCCGCAACGGAGGTTCCTGATCAGGGTGCTCGTTTCCCAGTACACGAGCCTCCTCAGTGCGCGGCGGGGCAATGCATCGATCACTCCATGGTCCTCGGCTTACCGCACGTGCGCGAGGAGGCCTTTTAGGTATTGGCCTTCCGGGTGGGCAATCAACGTTGGGTGATCGAGCGCGGCGCCAAGAATGCGGGCCACTTGCACGGTTCGTCCCGTCACTGCCGCGGCGCGTTCTAGGGTGTGGGCAAACCACGGCAAGGTGACGTGTTGGGAGCAACTGAAGGTCAGCAACCAGGCCCCTCGCTTGGCGCGCCGCAGCGCCCAAGTGTGGAGGTCGTAATAGGCACGGGTTCCCCGCGAAAGTTCGGGCCGGCGTTTGACCAAGGCGGGAGGGTCGAGAACGATCAGGTCGAATGCGTCACTGGTGTTGCGCAGGTACGTAAACACGTCGTCCACCACCAACTCGTGGGGTGTCGTCAGTTCATTGGCGACCCAGTGCCGCTCGATGAGGCTGGCGGCGCGCCGCGAGCTTTCTACGGAAACTACGCGCGCGGCTCCTCCGGCGGCGGCGTAAACCGAGAACGCGCCGGAATACGCAAACGCATTGAGCACTTCGCGTGCGGGTGCGAGGTCTCGCGCTATTGCCCGATTGTCGCGCTGGTCGAGGAAAAATCCGGTCTTTTGCCCCGTGACCACATCGACGAAAAACGACAGCCCGTTTTCGCGGATGATCAGGGGCATTTCTGGCAGTACGCCCCACAAAGGACCATGAGAATCTTCCAGACCCTCCTCGCGCCGCACCGCGCCCGTGCTGCGCTCGTAAATACAGCGCAAGGGCAGAAGCGTGTGCAGGGTTTCCACCATTACATGCTTCAGTCGCTCGGCACCTGCGGTCAGACACTGCAACACCGCGGTATCGCCGTAGACATCCACGACGAACCCCGGCAGTCGATCGCCTTCGCCATGGACGAGGCGATAGGCGTTGGTTTGCCCACTGCGCAAGATTGGCTCGCGTAGGGCAAGTGCATCGTGCAGGCGGCGAGCAAAAAACTCGGTGTCGAGCGGCTCGCGATCGCGGGTGAAGATGCGCACTGCGATGGTGCAGCCCGGATGGGCCGTGCCGTAGCCGAGAAAGCTGTCGTCGGCAGCACGCAACTCCACGACTTGTCCGGGTTCGGCGATCGCTTCCGGATTGGAAAGAGCGCCCGCGAAGACCCACGGGTGTCCCTGCCGCACGGCTCGCTCGCGCTCGGGCTTTAGTCGAAGCACGGGATATTGCATACTGCGCTGCTAGCAGAGAACCACCACAACAGCGCACCGCCCGCCGCCTGGCGCGGCTGCCGCGACCCACAACGCGGGCGCAGGGCGCGAGAAAAGCAAAGCCGGCTGCCATCCCGGCTGCGAGGACCGCGGCTATTCTGGCTCCACCACATGCAGTTCGACGCGGCGATTTTGTGCCCGGCCTTCCGGGGTGGCATTGTCCGCTACGGGACGCGATTCGCCGAAACTCACTGCTTGAATGCGGTCCGGGGCAACTCCTTTTCCAATCAGGTACCGTCGCACAGCCTCTGCCCGCCGCTGCCCGAGCCGAAGGTTGTATTCCTCCGTTCCGATCGAGTCCGTGTGTCCTTCCGCACGCACACGAATTTCCGGCTCGTCGCGCAAGATTCCGTAAGCCTCGTCGAGCACCGGCCGGGATTCCGGTTGAATGCGTGCTTGATCGAACTCGAAATACACGCTGCGCAGCACCACTTTACGCTTCGTGGGCGGAGGTAACGCCGGCTCTGGCTGGGCTGCCGGTGGCTTCGGAGGCGGAAGAGGCGCAGGGGCTACCGGTGCCGGTGCTTCCTGAAACGCGTAGCGCGCGACAAAGCCATACGAGAGCCAGCGAATATCCTCGCTAAACCGCTCTTCCGGGACCTGTCGTGGTCCGAGATCCAGAGGGCGAGGGCCCATGAAGGAGTACTCGTAACGAGCGAACGCGCCCAGTGAGAGGCTATCGGACAATTGGTACTCCAACCCACCCCCTCCAAACACCCCTGGGGCACTTTGGCTCAAGCGGCCGCTCGTTCCCACGTAGTACCCTCCGCTACCGTAAATAAACGGCACCAGCGTGCCGATTTGTGTCTCCAGCGGATACTGTAGTCGTGGCCCGCCGCTGATGGCGAACATCGTGGTCTCCTCCCGCCCCTGGCCGGGCATGCCGGGGAACGACCCTCCTTGGCTGAAAAAGTAAAAGGTCGGGCTGGCTTGAAAGCCCACATACGGGTGGAGCTGCACTCCAACGTAAGGGCTGACCAAGAAGCCCAAATTGACATGGCCGCGAAAGTTGCCATTGAGCGGTTCCGTCAAGCCGACGTCCGCACCCACGTACGGCTCGACCGCTTTCGCCGGCCCCTGCACCAATGCGGTGCTACAGACGCAGAGAAAAATCCAAGCGTAAAATCGGCCCATCGGATAGCCTCCTTCCTTGAACTCACCCAGCCCAGGGCAAAACCTAGCCGCGAACGTTACTTCAAATCGCACGCCGCTTCCACTTGAAACTTGCCCGCGTCAGGCACTGGAGTTGCGCATGTCAGGATCGCCGCATCGAAGGTCGTGGGGCACGGCACGCCGAGCCCCGCCACCCTGGTGGTCTCCCAGCCCCCGCCGCATGGGTAGGGCGATTGTGCAGTGTAGGGGGCACGGCCGGCCTCCCTGCCCCCGCCACGCCTCGCACGCAGCAGCCCTCGAGCCCCCCACCGCCGACACTCGCACTGGGCTTCGCCCGCGGCGCGCAGTTTCGAGGCCTGGCAGCGCGTGGCTCGCTCGCCGGCCCAGCGCCTGAGTTCGAATCGGCAGTTTCCAGATACCCCTGTATGCGGGCCATATTGACCTGCGACCGTCTTTGCGCATACAGAACCAAGCAATCGAAAAGAAAACTTGGGGCAGGCGGGGGCAAGGACCAACGCCGTTGGTTCTTCAACGCTACGGCCCGGACAGGGGGAGCCCGGATGGAGGACGCCAACAAGAATCGCTTGAGGGACGTAGCGGAAGAAATTCTTAGAGCGATCGAGCAAATCGCTCACCTGGCTCGCCAGAAACTGGAAGCGACCCGCGATTTGCAACAGAACGTGTTCGCCAACGTAAACACATTTCATTCCAGTGCTGGTTTGGCCGAGCTGCATCGGATCCGGTACGAAAATCGAATCCGCTTGGAAAACCTCGCCAACGAACCGGCCATCGCGCGCGTGCTGGTCACGGGCGAAAACGAAGAAGACAAAACTTACTACATCTGCCGCGGAGCTGCACTCAGCGACATCCCAAACCTAGCGAGCTACCGCGCGCCGGTGGGCCGCCTTGCCGCGTTAAGCGTCGGCGAGACGATGGATATTCCCGGTGGGGAAACGGTAACCGTGAAGGAAAAAACCATGCTCCGGCCCTACCGGGAGGAGCGCCGCTGGGATTCGCGGGACAATGTTTTCGTCGCCCCTAACCTGGGCCCCGTCACAATCCAATCGCTGCGCCTGTTCCTCGCCCAATTTGCGGAGTCCGAAGGAGAAGATTTGATTGCCCAACTTTTGGCAGAGGAGCGACTCCAGGCCAGCGTTATCCAGGGCGTGCGCCGGGCGGTAGTGACGCGCATGGCGCTACGCGACCAGCCAATCCTCGACCGATATCAAGACGAAATTTTCCGTTTGCCCCTCAACACCAGAGTACTTCTTCTGGGACCTGCAGGCACCGGCAAGACCACGACATTGATCCGCAGGCTGGCTCAAAAACGAGACCCCGAGTTCTTGGACGCCCCGGAGAGCGCGCTCGTGACCAACATCGCGCACATTACGTCGAGCGACCATCGCGAAAGCTGGTTGATGTTGACTCCCACGAAGCTTTTGAAGCTGTACCTCAAGGAGGCGTTTGCACGCGAAGGTGTGCCGGCTTCGGATGAGCGAGTACAAACTTGGGACGAAGTTCGGCACCATCTAGCACGCCACACCTTCGGACTTTTGAAGACGGCAGCCGGCGGCGGGCCGCTAGTGCTCGTCGAGGATCTCCACGTGTTGAGCGACCACGCTCTCCAACGATCTGCAGAGTGGTTCAGTGACTTCGACAGTTGGCAGCGCCAAAGCTTCGTCGAGGATCTCGGGCAAGCTGCTTTGGCCCTTGCCCTCGTGGATGCCGGCGAAATCCAGCACTTTGCGGACAGCCTGTCGCCACTGTTCTGCCACCCGAGTCCTGTGCGACTCGAAGAGCTCTTGTACGACTTGGCATCCAAGGCCGAGCCGGCCCGAGAGCTGATCGGCAAACTCGAAGAAAGCATTGCCGCCGTAATCCAGAAGCACTTGTGGGAAGCAGTGAAAGAGGATCGGGGCTTTCTGGACGCACTCGCTCAGTTGACTATCCGGCTAGAGGAAAAAGCTGACCACAAAGGGATCGAGCCCGAGGACGTAGACAGTACTCAAGGGGAATCGAGCGATGATGAAACCGGGCCGAGTGGCGCGCCGACTACAGCGAATCCGGCGGTCCCGGGGCCGGCGCTAACTCCGCGACTCAAAGCCATCCGCGCTTACGACCGTGCGCTCCGAGCCCATGCGCGGGCAGCTGCAGCCGGACGGCAATTGAGCGCAAATTCTGTAGCTGGACAAATTGTCGCCTGGCTCGACCATCGCCTTCCGCGCGGTGATGACCTGCTGATGCTAGGAACCAAATTGTGGACTCAAGCGGCTCTCCGCCGCCTTCTCAACCCGCTCAAGCACTATATCCAAAGTATGCCGAAACGGTACCAAGATTTCCGGCGCGCGCGGATGCCGCAAGGCGGTTGGTACCGCCGCGTAGACTCCCCCGCGGCCCGGGTTCATCCGTTGGAGCTGGACCTCCAACTCCTGGCACTACTGCGCACCGCTCAACAGCTTCTTCAGAGGCCGAGCATATTTGCCGGCATCGAAAATCCCTACTGGTCGAGCTTGCGGCCCATAGCGAACGAGTTTCGCAATCAGATTTTCGTTGACGAGGCGCCGGATTTTTCGCCCGTCCAGCTCGCGTGCATCGGTGCCCTTGCCCATCCGCGCCTGCGCTCGTTTTTCGCATGTGGTGACTTCAACCAGCGCCTGACCTTGTGGGGAGCCAGAACTTTTGAACAGGTGCGATGGTTCTTCCCGGACTTGACGATCAAGAGGATCGCAACCGCATACCGCCAAACGAAACAGCTCGCCGATCTGGGTGCGGCTTTGGTGTCGGCTATGGGTGGCGATGGGGTTAGCGATGCCCCCGCTTTGCCGGAGCATTTCTCCTGCGAGGGAGTCCCGCCCGCATTGATCGAGTCTGCAAGCATGAGCGTTCAAGTACAATGGTTGGCGCAGCGAATCCGCGAAATCGAGCGATTTGTGGAGCTACTGCCCTCCATCGCGATCTTCGTGTGCGCCGAGAGCGAAGTCACCCCCCTGGCACGAAGCCTGCGCCAGCAACTCAGAGATTACAATATTCCTGTCTTCGATTGCGTGAACGGAGAAGCGGTCGGGCCTGACCGTGCCGTGCGGGTGTTCAATGCCGAACACATCAAGGGCCTAGAATTCGAAGCCGTGTTTTTTGTCGCCGTGGACCGCCTGTACAAGTTGCAACCATCGTTGTTCGATAAGTATCTGTATGTCGGTATCACGAGAGCCGCCACTTATCTCGGGCTCACGTGCGAGGGCAGGTTGCCGGCACCGATGGACTCTCTACGCAAATATTTTGTGAACGACTGGGAAAGTTCGACGTGGCGTGGTTGAACCCGCCTTCTCGATGGCAAGAGGTAGGTCGGGAATCGCGCTCACCCCAGAAGTGACATCCCGAAGATGGAAGGGACGCTTCTGGCGGCACCGGAGCGGAACCCTGTCCGGCGATGCACGTCTCCTGCCTCCTGCCTGCCTCTCCGCAGCCTCGGGCGAGCCGGCGCGCGCGACGTCGGCGCCGAGCGCGGCGCGGCGAGCCCGGGGGCCATGCACAGGCGAGACCCGGAGGTGGTCGGCGGCTCAGTGGGCAGTTAGCCTGGCAAACCGGTGTCCGCAGGCATGCCGAGCATCAGGTTCAAGTTTTGAATGGCGCTTCCTGCCGCACCTTTCCCGAGGTTGTCGAGAATGGCGACCAACAGCACATGACCGGAGGGATGGGGAATGGCATGGAGGCGCACTCGGTTGGTGTCGTTGCATGCGAGGGGGCTTAGCGACTGTTCATCGAGGTCGCCATTTTCGCTGTACGGGGCTATGTGCACGAACGGTTGCCCTTCGTAACGCTCGGCGAGCACACGCCAGGCATCGTATGGCGAGCCCCGCAGCCATTGCGCATGCACGGGGATTTGCACCCGCATGCCGCAGCGAAAGGGCCCTACCGCCGGCTCGAAGTAGGGCTCGGTTTGAAGGCCGCTGTAGCGCATCATCTCGGGAATATGTTTGTGCCTGCGTTGCAGGGCGTAGGGAGCCTCGTACGGGAGTTGACTCAACCCTCGTTGGGGATCTTCCCAACGTTCGATGAGTGCCCGGCCACCTCCCGAGTATCCGGACAAAGCGTGGCAGACAACGGGCGCCGTGCGATCGAGCAAGCCCACGTCAATCAGGGGGCGAAGCAGCAAAATAAAGCCAGTTGCATAGCAGCCTGGATTCGCGACCCGCTGTGCACCCCGAATGGCAGCTTCTTGCTCAGCGCCGAGCTCGGGTAAACCGTACACCCACTCCGGGTGGGTGCGGTGCGCCGTGCTGGCATCAATCAGCCGCGTTCCCGCTTTTGTTGCCCAGTGAGCCGCTTCGCGCGCTGCTTCGTCGGGGAGGCACAAGATCACGACGTCGGCCGCGGCCATCGCTTCGTAACGGGCCTCCGCATCTTTCCGCCGCGCATGCGGTAAAAGGATCACTTCCAGATCACCGCGCCAGGAAAGCCAATCGCGAATCCGCAGTCCTGTAGTACCCTCTTGGCCGTCCACGTAAACTTTCGCGCGCATGGGGCTAACGTGTAGGAGCTGGTAACGGCACTCTCAACCGTTAGCCCGCTGCGTTTCGCGGTCCGCCCCGTTCCCACCGGTAGCGACGGCTTCCAGAGCTTGGTCCAGCAACTCGACGATTTGCCGCAACTCGGACGCCTTCACGACCAGCGGCGGACACAAGACTACGCTGTCGCCGCTGGCCCGCAGGATCAGCCCGCGTTCCAAGCATGCCTGGCGGAGACGAATGGCGAACGGCCACTGCCCGCTGCCCGCTGCGGAAGCGCTGTTGCATTCCACTGCGGCCATAAGCCCAATGACTCGAATGTCCTTCACGACGTCCCAGCGGCGCAGGCGATCGAGCAAGCGCGCAAAGTAAGACTCCAGCCGGCGAGCCCGCGACATCAACCGCCGCCGGCGCATGAGATTCAAGTTCGCTAACGCCGCCGCACATACCGCCGGATGTCCCGAGTAGGTAAAGCCGTGGTGGAGAGAAAAATCCGGGCCGGCTTCTACGAGGGTGCGGTAGATTTCTTCGCGGAGCAACACCCCACCCAGCGGCAGATAACCGCTGGTGACACCCTTGGCGAACGAGATCAGGTCCGGAGCAACTCGCCAGCGCTGGATTCCAAACGGGTACCCGAGGCGGCCAAATCCGGTAATGACCTCGTCGCAAGCGAATAGGATATCGTAGCGCGAGCAAATCTCCCGGAGCCGCTGGTGATAACCATCCGGCGGTACGATCACACCGCCCACACCTTGAACCGGCTCCACGAGTACGGCACCGATCGTGTGCGCACCTTCGCGCCGGATGAGTTGCTCCAGCTCCTCGGCGCAAGCGAGCTGGCACGACGGATACTGGAGGTCGAGGTCGCACTGCCCGCAATGCGGGCGCGGCAGCCGCAGCACCCCATCGAGAAGCGGCTCGTAGTACTGGTGGAAATACGGAAGCCCGGTCAGACTCGCAGCTCCGGTGGACGAGCCGTGATAGCCGCGATTCAAGGTCACGATCCGGTATTTTTCTGGATGGCCCTTGAGCCGCCAGTACAGGCGCACCAACCGGATGACCGACTCGTTGGCCTCCGAACCACCGGAGGTGAACAACACCCGAGTAAGCCCCCGGGGGGCTAACTTGACGATCCGCCGGGCCAGCTCCTCCGCCGGGTGGGACGAAAACCCCAGCAAGGTGGGCGCATAAGCAATTTGATGCATTTGCCGGGCAACCGCTCGCGGGATACTGGGCTGCCCGTGCCCAACGGCCACGTTCCACAATGACGCTAGCCCGTCAATGTAGCGGCGGCCATGTTGGTCCCAAACGTAAATCCCCCGCCCCTTGGTCAGCCGCAGCGTACCTTGCTGCATGATTTGGTACGGTGAGGCAAAACCGCAAACCAAATGACGGGGGGCAAAACGATGCACGTTTTCTGGCATTGCGTCTCTCCTTAAGCGTTTGCACAGGAGAAGACCGCCCTCGCACCGCTCCGCCACACCACTCCTGTGTGAATGTCGCTGAGCCGCGAGGGCTGTTTGCCACAGCGCTCGCGGCATGGGAAGTGTGTTGGGGCCTCTTGTGACACGGCGCCCTTATACCCAACTCCGCCGCGAGATACGAGGGCCGATTCTCTTCCTGTGGCGTATCTGCGCATCGGCGCGCACGACCCCAACGCGGGTTGCCTGCCCGGCCCCATTTCCTGCCGTTCCTCCACCGAGGAACGCCGACCGGGGTTGCGCAGCCACACCCGCACGCACACCCCCCCGCAAGAGAACGCCAACTGCAAGCAGCGAGGCCGGTGGCGGGGGCCACACCATTGCCGTTGCGGGCGCAACTCCTCGATATTATCGAGCCGGCCCCCTGCAGGAAAGAGGCGGGAGAAGTTGCCCGGACGTCAACGAAGCGCGTGGCGGCCAGGCGTGAGCGGTAAATCGAGGTACGTCTTCACCCCCGGGGTGGAGCGGCACACCGCAGGGATCGCGTTGACCAGGCGCATGGCCGTGGCCACACAGCCATCGATGTTGTGATCGGCGCTGTGAAAACCAACCTGCAAATCGCACCGCAGCGAGGGCATACCTTCGATGGTCACCCGGTAGGTGCCCGGACCCACCCCTTTCGGCCAATGTGGAGCCAAGTCGTCGCGCAATCGCGTCACGTGCTCCACCACGATGCGCGGCTCGCCACGCACCATGCCCATGACTTCGAAACGCAATGCCGCCACGGTTCCCTTTTGGATCTTCCCGCAGGAAATCTCGAAGTCCTCGGGCGCCACTTCGACCTCGTGACGCTGTTCGATACCGTCCAGCGTCACTCCCAAGGCGTCGGCCACCATGCGCACCGAAGCACCCCATGCCATGGATAACGCTCCCGGAACGAGCAGGGGCACGGGCGTACCTGGAGGCTGACCGAACCCCATGACCTCGAAGAGCGTTTGCGGCTGATCGTAGGTCGCGTAGTTGAAAATTTCCTGCGAGCGAATCGAGTCGATTCGCTCGCACAAACTCGACAGCGTGATGGGCAACGCGTCCGGGGAAAAGCCCGGATCGATCCCCGAACAGTAAAAACTCGATCCCCCACGCTGGCAAGCTTCCTCCAGTTGCTGCGCGAATGCGGGCACGACTTGCCACGGATAGATCAAGGGAACGAACGAACTGGTGACTACGTTCTTTCCGGACGCCAACAGCCGGCACATGTCCTCGATTGCCTCCACCGGCCGATAATCCGTCGCGCCGGTGTAACAAACACAATCCGCCTCGGCGCGGACCAAAGCCTCGGCGTCGCCAGTGGCGCGGATGCCAGTCGCCCCGAGCCCGCAGAGTTCGCCGACGTCGCGTCCGGCCTTTTCGGGGCTCGACACCCACACTCCGACCAGTTCCAGTTCCGGGTGCCGGAGGATCGCCCGTAACGCATGCTTGCCAACGTGGCCCGTCGCCCATTGTATGACCCGAAGCTTTGCCATTGTCACCTCGCTCGTTCCGAGCCGTTACTCGAGCGCGTGCTCTAACTCAACACCGCCACGGCGTGCCGATTCGACCCGCAGCGCCCAAGCCTTGAGCAGGAGCGAGGAACGCCCCAATCGCTCCAGTTCCTCGGGGGTGACGAGTCGTCGCTCTATCGAGTCACTGGTCCGCCGGACCAGTGCCCGCGCTTGCGTGTGCGATACCGTGCGCTCGACGACCCGCACTCGAAATTGCCGGCGAACAATCGCATGGCGGAATTCCCCCAGTACGGCACCCGCTTGCTCCGACGCTTTTGAATCCGCGGCGGCCCTGCGGAGCAGCGGAAGCCACAAATGCTTGAGGTGCGGGAACGCGCCGCGCTCCACGAGAAGGCGGCCTGCGGGGTCGAAGACGAGTTCGGCTACCAAGTGGATGTGGTCGCGCGGGCTTACCCGCGCGCGTGTTTGTGGGGGCTCGGTTCGCGCCAAAGCACGCGCGGCAGCGCACCGAAGCTGCCAGGGACACGAGGAACACTTCGGCGCACGAGGAGTGCACAAGCGCTGGCCCAACTCCATAAGAGCTTGGTTCCAGTCACCCGGCGCTTGCGGTACGAGCAACGCATTCGCCAGCGCCTGCGGGGCGGGGCCGCGGCGTGTTGCGAGGCCGAGCGCGAACACACGGCGGAGCACACGCCGTACGTTGGCGTCCACCGCGGCCAGCCGATGCCCGTATGCGATGGATAACACCGCCGCAGCAATATAAGGCCCCACGCCGGGAAGCCGCCGGGCTGTGGCATAGTCGCTCGGAAAGTCTCGATAGCCACGTTCGACCAACCACCGCGCCGCACGGTGGAGATTGCGGGCCCGCGCGTAGTAGCCCAAACCCGACCAAGCGGCGAGCACTTCCTCGACGTCGGCGGCAGCGAGACGAGCAAGCGAAGGAAAGCGGGCCAAAAATGCGGGAAACGCCTTGGCCACGACTGCGACGCGGGTTTGCTGCAACATCACTTCGGAAATCCATACGGGATAGGCCTTTCCCATAGCACGCCGCCACGGCCAGGCTCGCGCATGTTCGCGATACCAACGCAGCAGCCGGCGGCGCAGCCACCGGACCAAGACCGGGTCGAGCGGAAACGCGGCCGCCCCACGATCGTTCCGACCCGAGCCGTTCTCTGTGCACCGCAGCTTCTGCGTTGAATCCATTGTCGGGCTCTCGCTTCGCGCGTGCCGGGTTAAGCGAGTTTCCAGTTTGCGAGCAATCCATGGGCTGAGCGGTGGCGATTGCCGGTTTTGCGCCCCTGTGTGGGTCTCGCGTGTAGCGGTTTCAAGAAAGGGCAGCGCGGAGCACGAAAAAATCCGGAAGTTTTCATTGACATTCTCGCCAGGCGGGGCGTAACGTCGTGCAATCGAGTCGATCGCGCTTTTCCGTCACGGCCACGCCGGTGCGATAGTTGTTCGGAAAAAACCGCCTCGGGATCCGCGACCGGGCTCTGGAGAGGAGAGTCATCAATGGACGAGGCGAAGCTCAACGACTTCATGGGAAAGCTTCTCAACGACATGAGCGGTGCGGCCATGTGGGCCAGCGTTCTCGTTGGCGACGAACTCGGCTTGTACAAGGCAATGGCTGGAAGCGAACCGCTTACGCCCGAAGAGTTGGCGCAACGTACCCATTGCCAACCGCGGCTGGTTCGGGAGTGGCTTTGCGCTCAGGCCGCCGCCGGTTACGTAGAGGTCAAGGAAGGTCGCTTCCGCCTCCCGGAAGAACAGGCGTTGGCGCTCGCGGTCGAAGACTCGCCCGTATACGTTGCGGGCGGTGCCCAGGTTTTAGCCAGCCTGTTTTTGGACAAGGACAAGATCATTGATGCCATGCGAGGCAGTGGGGCACTTTCCTGGGGCGAACACCACCCCTGTTTGTTTCTCGGCGCCGAGCGGTTCTTCCGGCCGGGCTATCGCACTCACCTTGTGACAGAATGGCTGCCAGCGCTTCGTGGTGTGGTACGCAAACTAAAAGCGGGGGCCACAGTGGCCGACGTCGGGTGCGGACACGGAGCCTCGACCATCCTGATGGCTCGGGCGTATAGCGCGTCGCGCTTTTTTGGGTTCGACTTTCACGCAGCATCTGTCGACACAGCCCGCACCCGAGCGCAGGAAAACGGGGTTGCGGAACGCGTGACCTTCGAGGTCCGAACTGCCAAGGACTATCCGGCCCGCAACTATGACTTGATTTGCTTTTTCGATTGCCTCCACGACATGGGCGACCCTGTGGGCGCAGCCCGTCACGCGTTCGAAACATTGGCCTCGGATGGCACGGTACTCCTAGTGGAGCCCTTCGCCGGCGATCGTTTGGAGGAGAACCTTACCCCTGTAGGGCGTTTGTTTTATGCTGCATCCACGTTCATCTGTACGCCGAATTCCCTATCACAGGAGGTTGGTCTCGGCCTGGGCGCACAAGCCGGAGAAGCACGCTTGCGCGAAGTGTTCATGGAGGCGGGCTTCACGCGTTTCCGCCGCGCAGCTCAAACCCCATTCAACCTGATTTTCGAGGCCCAAAAATAGACTTAGCCGGGTGCACGCCGACGCAGACCTGCACGATATGATGGAACTCTAGCCTGGCTTGCGGAGAAGGGGCGATCGCTTCCCGGCGAACCCGGGGTGAAAGTTTCGCAGCGCTCCGGGTGCAACCGCGCTCAAGCGCGCGTGACCGAGCCTCCTTGCAATACTGGCAGGTCGCACCCCTCGGCGGGGCGCGATCGAGGAAAGGCAGGCCGAAGCATCAGTAGGCAGCGGCAGGCGCTGATGGCTCGCCCGTAGTTCGTGCAACACGCCGTCCGCCTCGGACCAGTGAACCTCGACCACGGGATAAGAGTGTGGTTGGAAACTTCGAAAGGTCAGTGCACATGCATTATTTCCCAATCACCGCCGCCTTCGTCTTGCTGCTTTTGTTGCTCCTGGTCGTGGCGTTCGTTGCCATTGAGATCGGCGTGATCGAGTATGCGTACGAGCGCATTGGCATCGAGCGCCGATATATCTTCAGCTTGCTCTTGTTGTCGCTGCTCGGGAGCTACATCAACATCCCGATTGCCGAGGTACCCGGGGGAACACGAGTCGAGCAAGAGATCGTACGCTTTTTTGGTATGTCCTACGTTGTGCCAGTCATCACCCACAGGCCGCACACGATTGTGGCGATCAACGTCGGCGGAGCTGTCATCCCCACTTTGGTCTCCCTTTACCTGACCTTCAAGCAGCACTTGTTTCTGCGCGCTGTTGCGGCGGTTGCTTCCGTGGCGGTGATTACGCACTTTTTGGCTTACCCGGTTCGGGGCGTGGGGATTGCTGTTCCGATCTTTGTACCGCCAGCAGTGGCCGCGATCGTAGCGGTGGTGCTGTGTCGGCATCGTGCGCCTGCGCTTGCATACGTCCGCGGCAGTCTCGGCACCTTGATTGGTGCGGATTTGCTGAATCTCGACAAGGTCGCGGGGCTGGGCGCACCTGTGGCTTCGATTGGCGGCGCTGGGACGTTCGACGGCGTTTTTCTGTCGGGAATCCTCGCGGCTTTGCTTGCGTGAAGTTGATCGGCTTCCGGCCGCGGGGGACGAAGGACGGCGCGCCGACAGTATGAGGTTGCTCGCATTTTGCGTGCGGCCTACGGCAAATAAAACCACGCGGGAAAAACTGCGTTGACCCTGGGGGAAAGCAACGACTATGTTCGTTGCCCGAGAACCCCGATGGCAGCGATTTCACTCAGTGCGCGCGACATCGAAGAGAGACTGGAGGCAATTCAGCGTCGCCTAAAAATGCGCGCGCGGGTGCATGCTCTTGCGTATGCATCGGCCATCACCCTGACGTCGCTGGCCTTTGTCGTACACGCCGGTGGCGGCCCAACTTTGACCCGCGAACCGTTGTGGTCGGCAGTTCTCGCGCTGGCCGCTTTAATGGGCATGACCGCGATCCTCGCGAGTTTGCGCGAACGCCACTTCGAGCTGGCACGAGTGGCCGAGTGGGTCGACCGCGAAGCAGCGTTGAACCTGCGGCTGACCACCCTACTGTCGGCGCAAGCGCTCCCGCAGCGCTCGCCGCTGTTCTCCGTCCTCTTGTTGCAACTTGTGCGGGTGTTGCCGCGTTACGAGCCGCGTAAGCTCGTGCCGTGGAACGCGACTCGTCCGTTACTCGCCGTTGGCGCCGGGTGCTTGTTGCTGGCGTGGGCGTGGTGGCTTAGTCCGGGGCTCGCGCCCGGCACGGAACCTCGGGGGCCAGCCTTGGCTCGGACGCATACATCCGAGATCCCCCGCGGCGTCCAAACCGGCAACCCGGGCGCTGGCGCCGAGCAGCACGGGGAGGCTGGCGAATCCGGTGAGCTCGCCGCCGCGAGCGAGGGGACAAACGCCACCGGCAGCGACTTTGGGGCGCCGTTCGGGCAACGGGGCGCCGCCGGTACGGGCGACCGCTTCGGGCGGGCCGACGGAGACGCGGCCGGCTCGGAGGGGGCCGAAGCGCGACTGGGTAGCCGAGCGCGCCCCGAGGGCAACAAATCATCGGGCGACTCCGCCGGCGCAATGGAATCGCCGGGAAAAAATGCCCCTGCGGGCGGAGTCGCGAGGGATACACGTGGGCCGAGCGGAGGACCTGAACAATACCGGGAGCGCCAGGGTAAGAGCGCGGTTTCCTCTGCCGGGCAAATCGAACCCCGCCCCGACGCCGTCGCATCGAACTGGCGACCTCGATCGGCGCAGGCGGGGCAAGAGCAGTCGCCGGGGAACGAGCGTCGCGATTTCGACTCGCCGTTTCCGCGGCGTGAACCTCGACCTGACGGCCCGCCGCAGCCACGGCTCGGGCAATCCGGGGCTGCGGGCAATGGAAGCGATGGTGCGACTCTTTATGGCGGCGCTGGCAGCGACGCAGCTACGAGTGTTCATCGAAGCGGTGCCCCACTGGTTGTGCAGCTTCCGGTTGCCAGCATGGTTCGCCCCGGCACGGAAATCCAAGGGCGTGGCGGCCAAAGCTTAAGTCTGGAGAGTGCCCCCGCAGCAGGCGAGGCGGCGGGCGCCTCTTCGCCTCCGCTGGTGGAAAAGCCGGGTTTGCCGCCGGAGTATCAGGCTCTTGCCCGGCGCCTATACACCCGTCCGACGCAGCGATGAAAACGCCGAACCAGCAGGTGCAGTCGTTCGTGCATACCTTCCGCCGCATGCGCTCGGAACTCGCGCGTGCGATCGTTGGTTACGAAGAGCAGCTCGATTTGATTCTGACTGCGTTTTTTGCCGGAGGTCACGTACTGATCGAAGGACTGCCGGGAACGGGCAAAACGCTGATCGTGCGCTGCCTCGGAGAACTGTTGAACCTCAGTTTCGCTCGCGTGCAGTTCACCATTGACTTGATGCCCGCGGATATTACCGGCACGCGGATCTTGGTGGATGAGGATGGGCGCCGGCACTTTCGTTTCGAGCCCGGTCCCTTGTTTACCCACGTCTTGTTGGCCGACGAGATCAATCGAGCCACACCGAAAACGCAATCGGCATTGCTGGAAGCCATGGCGGAGCTTCAGGTGACCGTAGGCGGGCAATCGTATCCGTTGCCCCGCCCGTTCTTCGTTTTGGCCACCCTCAACCCGATCGAAATGGAAGGCACGTATCCACTTCCAGAAGCTCAGCTCGATCGTTTTTTGTTCAAGGTCGTCCTGCGTTATCCTTCGCACGACGATCTACGGCTCATTCTCTCCCGCACGACCGGCGACAGCGAAGCGCATCTCGCCCCACTGTTCGACGCAGCCACCGCAGCCGAGGAAATCGAGCGGCTACGCGCATTGGTCCGCCAAGTCATGGCGGCACCGCCCATCGAAGCCTACGCCGCTGCGCTGGTGCGAGCCACGGTGCCCGCCGGTTCGAAATTCGTCCCTGCAGGCGAAGCCCCTCTCGCCCCCGATGAACACGTCAATCGCTACGTGAGCTTTGGGGCCAGCCCGCGTGGAGGCCAAGCGCTCCTCCTCGGTGCGAAAGTGCGCGCGCTGTTGGACGGCCGCGTGCATGTGACGTACGACGACGTAGACGCTGTGGCCGTACCTGCGTTGAGCCATCGCCTGGTGATGAACTTCGCCGCTCTGGCCGAGGGAATCGAGGCAGGGCGCCTCGTGGAAAATATTGTGGCCCGGGCCCGGAAGCTCAGGTCGTGACGCGATCCATGCTTGGCCGGTGGCGAGTCCGAATGCGGGAAGGCGACAACACGGCCAAGCGGGACCCACTCGTTTTCGAACCCGGACTTCTACGCCAGCTCGATCGCTTGCGCTGCATCGTGCCTCGGCCCACGGCCCTGCGGGACGGCATGGTGCGTGCCCGTGGGCTTCCTGCGACACACGGGTTCGAAGTGGACGGCTTCCGGCCGTATACGCCAGGAGAGGATTGGCGGCGGGTCGACTGGAACGCCCTGGCTCGCACGAATGAATGGCTCGTTCGCACCTTTCGGGCGGAACGCGAGAGCGCAACCTACTTGCTCGTGGATACCTCCGCGTCGATGGCGGTCGCCTACGGGGCGAGGGATGTTTTTGACTTTGCCCGCCAGCTCGCATGGGCACTCGCTTACGTGAGTTTGCGGCGGCACGAGCCGGTGGGTTTTGCCCTGCTGGCGGGAACGGGTCCATATTGCCGTCGCTCTCCCCTGTGGCGGCAGCGTGCACAGGGCTTGGACGCACAACGATTCTTGTTGGCCGCACGAGCACAGGGCCGGGTGGACTTGATTTCCAGTTGCGCCGATTTTCTTGCCGGACCCCTGCTCCCCGGAGTCGCCTTCGTTCTATCCGATTTTTACTGCCCGGTGGAGCACGCGCTGCGCGCGCTCGCATTGCTGGCCGCGCGCCGCTTGCAGGTGGTGGCGGTGCACTTGCTACCGCAAAGCCATCGCGATCTCGATTGGCGTCCGGGCTGGATCACCGCGCGCGATGCGGAAACAGGCGAGGAACGAACGCTGGCGTGGAACGAAGCCACACGTTTTGCGTATCGCGCTGCAATCCTCCGCCACCAAGAAACACTGCAAGACGCTTGCCGGGAGCGTGGCTTCGTGTACGCGCTCGTGGATCCCGAAGCCGGACTGGAAGCGGCATTGTTCGAGGCTTTGGTCCAGGCAGGCGTGCTGGGATAGTCTCGATCGGGGCGATTGGCACCATGGGTTTCGCGGAACCGCTCGCTTGGATCTTCGTAAGCTTGGCCGCAATTCTGCTGTACCTGTACTGGCGCCCGCCCGCACAACGTATTCGGGTGGTGCCGGCCTTGTTTTTGTGGCCGCAAGTGCCCCCACCGCCCCGCCGCCCACGGTGGGACCTTCTCTGGCTCCTGCAGTTGCTGGCCTTGGTCGCCTTGGTGGCAGCGCTGGCGAAACCTTACTCGGAACGTCAGGCGCCGCCGCAGCCGCAACGACACGTGCTCGTGGTGGATCGTACTGCGAGCATGCAAGCGCGTGACGTCCAGCCGAGCCGCTTCGAGCTCGCCAAAATCCAAGCGATGGACTATCTCGACCGCCTGCGACCCGGAGATCTGGCAGCGTTGATCGCAGTGGGCGAGCAAGCCGAGGTTCTCGCGCCATTTTCGGCGGAGATCGCGCAGTTGCGGGCCAGGATCGCCGCACTGGAGCCGTACGACAGTGGCGGGAGTCTCGCTCCAGGCCTGTCTCTGGCGCAGTCGCTGGCGAGCGAGAGCGAACCGAAGGCGCGTGTGGCCGTGTTCAGCGATTTTGCCGAAGACGACGTCCCGACTGCTCTTTTCGAGGGTGCCTCTTTGTTTGCGGTGGGTTCTGGAAACCGCAACGTCGGCATCGAGAGCGTGGAGGTGGCGCAGCGTCCTTGGCAACGGGCCGGAGAAGCAAAGATTGTCGTGCAGGTGCGCAATTATGGCGACCAGGTGGAACACGGGCTGTTGATCGTCGAGTGGGAAGGCCGCGCGCTGTTGCGGCAAGGCTTTACGTTGCGCCCGCGGGACCATCAGGCTCTTGCCATCGAGCAGGTGGCAGGCCCGGGCCGGCTCACCATCGACATCGTCAGCGACGACTTCTTGACGACGGACAACCACGCGCAAGTTCGGCTCACCGATCCCGACCCGTTGCGGGTCTGTTGGGTATCGGCGCAAATGGACCAGTGGGCCGATCTTCAAAAATTGGCGGCTGCGTGGGGTCGGTTGCGCCTGGCCGGGCGCAGTTGTGCGTCAGGCTCCGAGCCCACGGATGTTTACGTATTTCACCGCGTGCGCCCCCCGCAGGATCTGGCTACCCCCGCCGTTGTCATGGATCCGCCTCCTACGGGGAGCGGGCCGGTTGGTCCGGTGTACCGCGACGTTCCGGTGCTGGCGTGGGATGGCCAGCAGCCAATCTTTGCGAGCTGGAATCCCTCCTTTCCTCTGCCTCTGCACTCGGCGCGCCGGAGCGAGCCACCCGAGGGCGCCCGCCCGCTGCTTTGGGGTCGGCTGGATCCAGCCACCGACGTCATCGCCTGGTGGCGAGAGCAGCCGGCGCGGCAAGTGTGGCTCGGTTTTGATCTCACTCGCGAAAACATCTTGAGTACCGAGGGCTTTTCGCTTTCTGTGTTTTTTCTAGAGAGTCTGGCTTGGCTGCATCCCCGCCTGCCCGCGGGCGGCGCGTGGCCTGCAGGCAGGCCGTTTCCCGTGCCCGGTCCGACGCGGGCGACAGTGGTGCTTCCGAACGGGCAAGAGTACGTTCTCCCTCCTGGAGTCAGCTCATTTGTGCCGCACTGGCGTGGGCGGTACGAGGTGCGTAGCGCGCACGGTGACGTCGCTTTCTACGTCTCGGCACTCGATCCGCGCGAGAGCAACATCGCGCCGAGACCACCCCGGATCGGAGTCATCGCGCCCGGATCGCCCCCCGAAGAAACGGTCATCCGGATACCTTGGAACGATGCGGTGCTTGCGGCCGCTCTCGGGTTGTTGTTGCTAGAAGCTTGGTTGGCGAGCCGCCGGCAAACGAGGCCCGCAGGATGACGTGGGCGTACATTTGGTCGCGCTTGACGGAGGTGAGTTTCGCGGTGCGCCATCCGGCTTGGCTGGTCGCACTGGTGGCCGTAGTCTTGTTCGTGTACTGGGGTCGCTCGCCGGCGCGCTGGCCGTACCTGCTCGTGACGCTGCGCTGCCTCGCTTGGTGTGCCGGGGTGGCTGTGCTGGCGGGACTCCACCTTCGCGTGCCGCTGCCCGAACAGCCGCTGACCCTCGTCGCGCTGGTAGACCGCTCTTTGAGCGTGCAGGCAGACAGCCGAGTTTGGCAAGACCGCTTCCTTCGGGAATTGGATCGCCACCGCGGCCCCACGGATCGACTTGGAATTGTCGTGTTTGCCGGGCAGCCGCGGATCGCGCGGTGGCCGCAGCCGAGCCCGCTCGCGGGTGCCCTACCCGAGGCAGCCATGCCGGAGGGCACGAATCTGGCGGCCGCGCTCGACAGTGCACTTGCCCTCTTGCCCGCGGACGGTGAGCGGCGGCTGGTGGTATTGAGCGACGGTCACGAAACCCAGGGAGACGCCTTGAGTCTCGCACCCACGCTCCGCGCGATGGGGGTGCCCGTTTACGCAGCGGTTCCGCCGCGCACCACCGAAGCGCTCACGCAGGTCGCGCAGTGGATGGTTCCACGAGTCGCACCAGCAAACACACTCGTCCCCGTTCGGGCGCTGGTGGACCACAGGGGCTCCGAGCAACCGGCTTTAGTCCGTCTTTGGGCAGACGACCGGTTGGTGGAAGCGCAAACGATCCACTTGCATCCCGGGATCACGCCGTTTGCCGCTCAATGGCAAGGGGCCGAGCCCGGTGCCCACTTCTTGCGGATAGAAGTGCAACCTCAGGGCGGGGGGTACTTCGCTACTCCTGTAATTCGCAGCGCTTCTCTGTCACTCACGTCGACGCCTCGCCTTTTGTTCGTGACACGCCGCACGCACTCGCCCTTGCTGGCGGCGGCGCGATCGCAGCACTTCGAGCTCGTTGTGCTGCCGCCGGAAACACTCCGCTCGGAACGGGTCGATTGGGATGGTTTTCACGCCGTGATTTGGGAGGAGCCGGCCAGCAAGGTGCCGGGCGAGATTTGGGCCGGCGTGCAGCGATACGTGGAACATGGAGGTAGTCTTCTGGTCGCGGGTGGCGAAAGCACGTTCGGCGACGCCGGCCTGCGAGCCAGCCGATTGGCGGATTTGCTGCCGGTGACCTTCGAACCGCGACGGCCGCCGCGTCCGGAGCGCGAGCCGCTTGCCTTGTTTTTGCTCGTCGATCGGTCGAACAGCATGGGATACCACATTCACAACCGCATGCAGCGCAGCGAGGATGAATCGAAGCTCGCTTACGCGCGCCGTGCCGCCCTCGCCTTGATCCGCGAGTTGCGTGACTCCGACTCGGTCGGCGTGCTCGCCTTCGACTCGCAAATGTACGAGGTCGCGCCGTTTGCACCTTTGGCCGAAAATCGCGGGTTGCTGGAACACAACATCGCACGGTTACAACCCGGCGGGGGAACCGATTTCTACGATGCTCTGAAGCGTGCGCACGCAGAACTGACCCGCAGTGGCGCGCGGCGCGGGCACGTCATTCTCCTCACCGATGGCGACACGAATCGCTCCGCCGAAGAACACGAGCCTTTGCTGCGGGCTCTGGAGGCGAGCGCTGTGACCGTGACCACCATTCGTATTGGCGACGATACGGTGAATTTGGAGTTCTTGCAGTCTATTTCCGCGCGCACCGGTGGTCACTTTTACCACGTGCGTGACGCCAGCGAGCTGCCGCAGCTTTTACTGCAAGACACCAGCCGCGCCGTTGCGACATCTCCACGCGGCGGGGCAGCCTTCCGGGTGCGCCCTGGGCAACGCAGCCAAGTACTCGAACGAATTGCCTGGGACGAGGCGCCGCCTTTGCAAGGGTACGCGTACACGCGGGCCAAACCGGGTGCGGAAGTGCTGTTGCGGGTGATGCAAGGCGAGCGGACCGACCCGCTCTTGGCTGCGTGGAACTACGGGGCAGGGCGGGTGGTCGTGTTCACCTCGAGCTGGAGCGAGGGAGCCGAACCGTGGCTTGCCTGGCCGGATAGTGCCCAGTTTTGGTCGAAATTGCTGCGCTGGAGCCTGCGAGAAAGTTCTCCCCGCGACCTGGCTGTGGCAGTGCAACCCGTGGGGCGGGAGTTGTGGAGTGTTTCGCTGGAAAGCTTGGGCGAAGCGGTACCCGAGGAGGTACTCGGCCGATTGGAGGTGGAAGGTCAGATCCGAGAGCTGAAATTCCGCTTGGGCCCCGAGCACAAGCTCGTGGCCCAGGTGGCCGCTCGAGCGGGCGAGCGGGGCGAACTGACCTTGCTGGTGCGCTTTGGAGGGCGCGGGCTCGAAGAGCGGCGTTTCGTTTTGTACTTCCCCCGCGAAGATTCGGATTCAAAGGCGCAGGCGAGGGCGCCCAATCGAGCCTTGCTCGAAGCACTCGCGCGGGAAACGGGCGGCCGTGTGGACCCCGCGCCTCATGAGTTATGCGCCCGGACAGCGACCGGTCAACGCAGCGAGGCGAAAGCCTTGGACTGGGTTTTGCTCCCGCTCGCCATGTTCGCCTTCGTGGGTGAAATCGCTGCCCGAAAATTACTCGCTCCTTGAGATCTATCCTTCTTCGAGGGCAGTTTTTTTATCGCCACGCTCTCGTCGCGTTCCCTCGTGACGATCTTCCGGCGTGACCGCGGAGAAGCCATTCAGGCGGTCAGGCGCCGGTGGATACTGTAGTGACAGATGGTGAGGAGCAGCACCGAAACGCCGGCAATGTACGCCACATCCCACAACATGATGGCGCTCCAATGGCCGGCAAATCCCAGACGAGCCAGACGTACCGGGTGGAGCAAAGGCAACGCTTCAGCGACCCAAAGCCAAAAGCCGGACAGCCGCTCAGCTAACGGAAAGAAGACGTCCGAAAACAAAAATAGCGGCGTCAGGAACAACGTGAAGTAAAAGCTAAACAAGTCGATGGTGACAATTTGCAAGGAGAAAACCAACCCGACGGCGGCAAACAACAAGCCGGAGAGGAAAATCACGAATAGTGCCCACGGCGCTGCCTGCCACGGCACCAGACCCCAGGCCGCCGTGACAAGATAAAAGCAGCCGCCATAAATCGTGGCCCGAGTGATTGCCCACAGCACCTCGCCGGCCAGAACGTCGTCCGGTTGCACCGGAGTGGTGAGCATAGCGTCGTACGTCTTCTCGAAGTGCATGCGCACAAAGATATTGTACGTGACCTCGAAGCTCGCGCCATTCATGGCGGCCACGCACACCAGCCCGGGAGCGAGGAATGCCGCGTAGGGAAGGCCTCCCATTTCCTGCACGTACGCACCCAGCCCGATACCGATGGCCAGCAAGTAAAAAACCGGCTCGAAGAAGTTCGGCAAGATATTCCACTTCCAAGTGCGCCGGTACATGGAAAGATTGCGATGCCACACAGCGAGCGCGTAGCGCAGCGAAACGTTCATGGCTCTCCTTCTTCTAGAGAGGAACCCGTGAGTGCGAGAAAAACGTCTTCCAGATTCGCCGGTCGTAGAACGAGTGTCCGCCGCTCCCCGCCATCTCGCGAGCGAATGGCCTCAGCTAGCCGAGCGACATCCTCCGCATAAATCGTCAGCCGATCTCCCGCGCGCAGAACGTGGGCGACGGGCAAACCGTCGAGCAAGTTCGGTACTTCCTCTTCCGTGCACTCGCATTCCAACGCTTCGGGGGCGAGGTGAGCGGTAATGAGCTCGTCCGGCGGTCCCTCCGCCAACACCTTGCCCGCCGCGATGATGGCCACACGGTCGCAAAGGCGCTGGGCTTCGTCCATATAGTGCGTCGTCAGCAAGATCGTCTTGCCGTCCGCCCGCAACGCACGAATCCGAGCCCAAAGGGCGAGACGTACGGCAGGGTCGAGGCCCGTGGTGGGCTCGTCGAGGATCAGCAGCTCGGGGTCGTTCACGAGGGACTGGGCAATGGACAACCGCCGCTGAAATCCCCCAGACAGTTGCTTGACCGGCACGTGGGCATGCGATCGCAGTTCGAGGAAGTCCAGCAAATCCTCGATGCGCTGGTCGAGAACACGACCGGACAGCAAATGGTATCGCCCAAACACGCGCAAGTTTTCCACTGGCGACAGAGCTTCGATCAAGACGTTTTGCTGCAAGGTCACACCCAGTCGCGACCGCACGGCGCGTGGATTGGCGGCAACGTCCAGTCCGAAGACGCGCACCGTCCCTGAAGTCGGCCGGATGACGCCATAGATCATCCGCAGGGTCGTTGTTTTGCCCGCGCCGTTCGGACCGAGTAGCCCAAAGCAGATGCCCCGCGGTATTTGCAGGTTCACTCCGGCTACCGCCACCCGGGGGCCAAATTCTTTGATGACGTTGCGCGCTTCGACGACCATGCCGTGCTTTACCGTACGAGACCTGTTGCTCGGCGCAAGATCCAGACGTCGAACGCTTGCAATCCTCGACTCTCGCGCGCAAGCTAGGCGCATGAGTATACATCAGTTTTCGGCGCTAACGATCGATGGCCGAGAAAAAAGCTTGGGAGACTTTGCGGGCAAAGTGCTGCTCATCGTGAACGTGGCCTCGCAGTGTGGCCTCACACCACAATACCGCGGCCTGCAAGAGCTTTACGAGCACTATCGCGACCGCGGCTTCGAGGTACTCGGATTTCCGTGCAACCAGTTCGGCGGCCAGGAGCCAGGCACGGAAGACGAGATCCGCAGTTTCTGCGAGACCCGCTACGGAGTCACGTTCCCGCTGTTCGCAAAAATCGAAGTGAACGGGCCGAACCGCCACCCCCTGTATGCGTTTCTCACACGACAACCGACCCAGCCGGATGGTCCGGGCGACATCCAGTGGAACTTCGCGAAGTTTCTAGTCGACCGCGAAGGACACGTCGCGGCCCGCTTTGCCCCGGCGACAGCTCCAGTGTCCGAAGAGGTCATCGAGACAATCGAGCGCATTCTGGCTGCGGGCCGTTGAGAGCCCCGGGGAAAATCCGGAGCGATTGGGCCGACCCTTGCGTTGCGCGCGAGACGGTGCGCGGTGGTGCGCACCTGTAAAGACCGGCGGAAGCCGCCTCGGGGTTGTGGCGGCAGCCCGGGCCGTACGCTGCGCGCTCGGCTTGTTGACACACTTGGGGAAATTCCGTAACCGGTAATCAACCTTTTGCGGCTCTTTGCGGGCGTAATTCAGCGGTAGAATGCCAGCTTCCCAAGCTGGACGTCGCCGGTTCGAACCCGGTCGCCCGCTCTGCCTCGGGTGCCCGCCCTCCCCTTCGAGAAGGGAAGGCGGGCACAGTCTTTTCATTCAAGAGTCGCGCTCGCGGTGCAAGCGCACCAGGACCTCTTGCGATACCGTGGCGACTTGACGCCCGTCGCGGTCAAAGATCGCGCCGGTGGACAAGCCGCGCGTGCCCATCAAACCCCGGCAGGAAAAATCGTGGAGATGCCAGGCGTCGGCTTGTACGGGGCGGTGAAACCAAATGGCGTGGTCCAAACTCGCGGACCAAAAAGTGCGATAGCCGCTCCCGCGGCCGCGATACTCCGGATGTACGCTGATCACCGCGTCGGTCGGCAAGTCGTCCGAAAGATACGCTAGTGCGCAGGCGTGCAACGTCGGATCGTCTGGCAACGATTCCGCGAGTCGCATCCACGCGGTGATGCTTCCACGCGTTCGAGCCTCGTCGACAAAGGCACGGTCGATGAGGGGACTCCAAGTGTCTTTCGGCAAGCTCTCCGGTGAGGCGACGCTGGGCATGTGTTCCACTTGGATATCGACTCCCTCTTCCGGGATGTGAAAGGAGGCCGCAAGGTTCAAAATGGCTCCGGCAGCCTGGCGCGCGACCACGTGGCGAGTGACAAACGTGCGTCCGTCGCGGATGCGTTGCACCTCGAGTCGAATCGGCTCCGCCGCATCTCCACGGCGGATGAAGTAGGCATGCAGCGAATGCACTCGGTACCGGGGATCCACGGTGAGGGCGGCCGCACGCAAGGCTTGGGCGACGATTTGCCCGCCGTAAAGGCCGCCCCACGGATAGCTGGGGCCAGCACCTACGAAAGTATCCGGCCCGTGCGATTCCAGGCGCATCATCTCTAGGAACGTCATTCCATTCCGTGCCACGCTACTCCTCCTACGGTGACAGCCCGCCCGAGTACGTCAGGCGGGCGCACCGTTTATACCATGGAGGCGCAAGGCGTGCCCGCCGGAGCGGAACTCCGCTTCGACCCGCACGCGAGTTGTGGGGCCCGCACGCGCTTACAGCGCGTCCGTCAGGTCCACTACATCCACCACCACGGGTGTAACGTTGTTGGATAGGTCTGTTTCCCCTGGTGCGGGAGCGACCCGCAACCACACTGTGCAGCGGGCAGGGGAGCTACGATTCGGGGTGACGATCAAACCACTCGGGGGCGCGAGCAGCAGTCGCCCAGTGACGACCCCGCCGGGGAGCACTTCAGCCGAAGTCTGATCACCGGGAATCTGCGGGGCGACGTCTAACCCCGCCACCAAGCCCGCGGGGCAATCGCCGGGGTCCACACTGACCGTAACGCTACGTGCTTCCTTCGTGCCCAGATCGAGGTTTTGGACCCGGAAGCGTACGCTGCGCTCCTGAGAGGGCATCGCCCGAGGCAGCACGATGCGTACGGGCGCAACGGGGCCAAGGGCTGTTTCTTGAACGCTCTGCAAACGTGCCAGAGCAAGGTCGTTGTCGTCGCGAATGTCCAACACAATGGGCACCTGGTTATTGTTTGGCTGCCGATCCCCCGTAGACGAATCCGTGGGATTCACGCTTGCATTTAGCATGCACCGCTGGGGCGCGCGTGCCAGCGGCGAAGTCACGTCGGCGCTGTTGACGTTGACCACAACCTGGACCTTGGCACTCTGGCCCGGGCCGAGCTTCAAGGTGTCTTGGTTGCCGGGCGTTCTTGGATCGGTGTCCACAGATTGTACGGTACCTGCGGGGCAGGTTCCGTCGTTCACGACGAGCTGGGCCGTCGGCGTGTCGGCTGTCGAGCCCAGCTTGTCGGAATTGCGCACTTGCAAAGCAATGTGCTTCGTGAGCGCAGTCGTGCCCGCTGGCACCCGCAGATTCACCGGGGAACGCGGCAGCATAACGAGGTCGGGGCCCGCGTCCCCGTAGAGGAACAGAAGACCCTCGATGTCGTCGGTCGTTAGCGCCGCGCAACGACCGTCGAAGTTGGCAAAAGCAGACATCGTTGCCTGCGAGTCGGACGAATGCCCCAAGCCGATGGCGTGGCCGAGTTCGTGAGTGGCCACCTCCTCCACATTGCAGCGGTTCCAAATGGGGCAGCCGTCCCAACCGTCATTGAACAGCACCTTTCCGACCTGGATCGGCCCGAAAGCCATGCCGTTGCGCACGGTCGTGGCGTTGCCGGAGCAGTAACCGCCGACGGCCAAAATGCCGCGGCAATCCGTCGGGTTGGCGATTTCTTGGAAAGGATCGTCAAAGGTGATGCCAGTCTGACCAGCACAACCCTTGAACGGCTGTGGCTCCATGGGCGAAGCCAAATCCAGCACGAGGTGAGAACCGGCCACCGCATTCCATGCTCCCATGGCAGCGAGAATCGCCTCTTGCGTGGCCGCGGGGCCGAGGATCGCAAGACCGCGCGCATCCCAACTGAAGGAAACCGGGGTGCCGGTGTCCGGCTGGAACCAACGCCCGTTCCCCAGCAACGTAAACGGAGCGGAAACTTCAAAGTCCTCCTCCGCGGGTGGCGCGATGTCCACCGGCGGTGGTGCTTGCCCGCGCGCCGCGAACGCGTTTTGTGCCTCGGCAATCACGTCGCTCAACGGACGAACTGCCGGCACGGTGGCGGCCTCGAGCCGATGCGAGCGCGGCCGCAGCACCCGCGCATCGCCGGAATCCCGGCGGGCGACCCAAAGGCCGCTGGAGCCGGCTTCGACGCTGTACTTGCCCAACGAAAGACCGGTCGTGTGCAGGCCCCCGCGCCGGTCTCTTTGCAGAAAAACCAATACCCGCTCCCCAACGCGATAGTTCGGCGTGCCGAACACCTTTTCGGTCAGCCCCGGTAGTTCGCCTCCCAGCTCGGTGAGCTCGATCGTTTGGCCGCGCACACGCCCGGCAACTCGCGCTTGGACGGCAATCGTGACCCGCGTGCGCACACCTTTGCGTTCGGCAACATACTCCGGAACGACCCGCACCACCTTTCCCAGCACGACCGCTTGTGACTGCAGGGCGAGTTCTGTGTCGTTCTCGTAGATGACCGTGGTGGCGCGAATACTGGGCGGTGCCAGCATGAGTATCAGCAAAACGACGACGGTTCGGGTCCTCTTCGCTCCAGGCATGCCGCTCTCCTATGCGCGGCGGCGAGAAGCGAAGGGCATACCAAGCGCCAAAGAACCATTTGCTCACTGGGAGCTGCGCGATCGGCAAAGCAGATGCGCTGCAAAAACACCACTTAGAGCGGAAGCGTCACTCGGCACTTTCGGCGAGGGGCAAACCGGCGAGCAAGACGCATAGCAAGCCGCATGTTTGCGGTCCGCATGATGTCGACTCTCGCCTCGCACTTGTGGCAGAAGCGGTGGTATGAACACTTTGACGAACGACCGCATTCAGGAACTGGCGGACCGAATCGAGATCCAAGAGTTACTCACGCGCTACGCCACTGCCATTGACACGCGGGACTGGGACTTGTTCACGAGTTGCTTCACACCCGATGCGACGATTGACTACACGGCCGTCGGGGGAATCCGGGGTACGTTACCGGTGGTGCGTGCGTGGCTCGCAGAGGTTCTGGCCGCGTTCGCCATGACGCAACATCTGGTGACGAACTTCCAAATCCGAATCGAGGGCGACACCGCGGAATGCCGCTCGTGCTTGTTCAATCCAATGGGATTCGAAAACGACGAGGGCAACCTCGTGGTGTTTTTCGAAGGCGGGTACTATCACGACCGGCTGGTGCGCACAGACGAAGGCTGGCGCATTCGCGAGCGAACGGAAGAGCCGACTTTTTCGACACGGCACCACCCCGTCATGATCCGGCCGGTCCCGTGAGGTCGCAAGGACACAGCTCTCCGAGTCGGACGAAGACCACGCACGCAGCCGCAAAGTCGCATCCGCTGGCGCCGCGAGTTACGAAGTTCGCGCCACAGGCGCGCGGGCTTGTCTAGCGCGTGGCGCGAACGAAATTCACCACTACCTCGGCCAGCTCCTCTCCTTTGTCTTCTTGCAGGAAATGGCCCGCCCCGCGGATTGTCGTATGGGGTTGCCCGGCGGCTCCCGGAATTAGTGCCTGCAAGAGTGCATCCGCTCCCTGCGTGATCGGGTCCGAATCGCTGAACGCGGTGAGGAAAGGCTTCTTCCACTGCTGCAGTGCGCGCCACGCTTTGCGATTCGGTTCCGAGGCGGGGTCGTCGGGGCGGGTCGGCACGAGCATGGGGAACTGACGTGCCCCAGCTTTGTAGCGCTCGTCGGGAAACGGTGCCTCGTAAGCGGCAATCACTTCGGGAGGTAATTGGGTGACACAGCCCATTTGGATAATTTGCCCGATCGGAAGTTCCGGCACTTCTTGCGAGAATTTCTGCCAGTTGAAAAACGCCGGAGGCATGGGTTGATCCCCAGTGGGGAGAAAGGTGTTTGCCGCCACCACTCGGTCGAAGCGGTGTCCATGCTCAGCCACAAGTCGGAGCCCGATCAACCCACCCCAGTCCTGACACACGAGGGTGATGTGTTCCAAGTCTAGCGCGCACACGAAACCGAGCATCCAATCGACGTGGCGCTGATACGTATAGTCCTCGCGCCGCGCCGGCTTGTCGGAGCGCCCGAAGCCGACGAGGTCGGGCGCGACGGCACGCAAGCCAGCATCCACGATGATCGGAATCATTTTCCGGTACAGGTACGACCAAGAAGGCTCGCCGTGGAGCAAAAGCACCGGCGGAGCATGGCGCGGTCCCTCGTGCACGTAGTGAATCCGCACGCCATCGACTTCCACATATCGAGGCGGGAACGGGTAACCGGGCAGGTTGGCAAAACGTTCGTCGGGGGTTCGCAAGATCTCCATGGCGGCTCTCCTCTGGGTTGCCCTTTATTGCGCAGGAGGCGACGGATAAAACAACCCTGCATTGCGCGAATTCTGAAACGCTCCCGCTGGGTGGTCATGCAGAAGAACAGTACCGGACGCCAAATCCGCGGCAACAGCCGGCGCAGCCGGCGCCATTACCAGCCCGAAGATTTGGGCTTGCTCGCAGCCGAAGGGTTTTTCCCTTCGCTGAGCGCGGAAGAAATTCAGCGCGAGCGGAACAAGGCCCGGGAACTGCGTGCCTCCCAGTGGTGGAAGCGAAAGCGTGCCAAGGGGATTTGCCATTACTGCGGGCGCAAATTTCCGCCGCAAGCGCTGACGATGGATCACCTCGTGCCGCTGGCCCGAGGTGGCCGTTCTACCAAGGGCAACCTCGTTCCCGCCTGTAAGGAGTGCAACACGCGAAAAAAATACTTGCTGGCGTTCGAGTTCGAAGCCGCCCTTGCACCGAAAGAAGACCGACAAGACTGAATCCCAGCGGATGCGCGGCTCAGCCGCCGATCGCAAGCGCTCGAAACCGGGCGGGCGCCCATCATTCCTACTTGCCGATACAAAAGCGGCGAAACAGCTCGTCGAGAACGTCCTCTGCGCCCATCTCGCCTGTGATCGCTCGCAACGCATCCGCCGCCGACCGCAACTCGACGCTCGCCACGTCGAGCGGCATCCCGGCGGCGAGCAATTCATGGGTGCGCTGCAGCGCCGCCAATGCGCGTTCCACGGCGGCGGCATGGCGTGGATGGGTCAGCACCGGCGCCTCGCTTGTGTTGCCCTCTGCGCCGCCGCGCAGATGCCGCGCAACGGTGGATCGCAACTCTTCGAGTCCGGTACGCTCTTTTGCAGAGAGAATGACCACGTCGTGCGGGTCTACTGGGAAAGGCAACGATTCGGCATCGAGCTTCGGGGGCAGGTCGCTCTTGTTCAAGGCCACGATGAACGGGCGGCCGGCCACTTGTTCCCAGGCATGGATATCCTCTTCGTGCAGCTCGTTGCTGCGATCCAGCACGAGGACGCAAAGATCCGCTTGGCCAATGGCGTTTTTCGTGCGTTGGATCCCCAGTCGCTCGACGGGGTCGGAGGTGTGTTCCGGTCGTAGGCCGGCGGTGTCGGTCAAAACCGTGGGAATTCCCTCGCAGTCCCAGACCTCTTGAAGGGTGTCGCGCGTGGTGCCGGCAAACTCGGTGACAATGGCACGGTCTGTTCCGAGGAGCGCGTTGAGCAGGCTCGATTTCCCGACATTGGGGCGCCCCACAAGCGCCACCGTGGCCCCCTGGCGCAGGAGAGCGCCTTCTCGATACGAGGCAAACAGGCTTGCCAGCTGTGTTCGGATGGGTTCCAGAGCCGCGAGCGTCTGTTCCACCGGCAACTCGATCTCGTCGCCGAAGTCAAGTTGGGCTTCGAGCACGGCCAGCGCGCGGAGAATCTCGTCTCGCAGGGAATCCAACGCGTGCGACAATGCGCCCCCGAGCTGACGAGCTGCGGCAATGGCGCTGGTCAGTGTCCGCGCTTCCACGAGGTCGGCCACGGCTTCGGCCTGTGCGAGGTCCAGCCGGCCGTTCCAAAAGGCCCTTCGAGTGAACTCGCCGGGCTCCGCATGGCGAGCGCCGGCAACGAGGGCGTGGGCCAGCAGGTGCTGGAGAACGAGCGGACTGCCGTGCGCGTGCAGCTCCAACACGTCCTCGCCGGTGTAACTTCGGGGCGCGCGCATGAGCACGGCCAGACCTTGATCAATGATTCGGCCTTGGCGATCCAGGAATTGGCCAAAGTACAGGCGATGCGACTGCCAATGTTCGGGCCGCTTCTTGGAGCGGAAGACCCGAGCAGCAATCGCCGCGGCGGCTGGCCCGCTCACCCGCACGATACCGACACCAGCACGCCCGGGAGCGGTCGCAATGGCGGCAATGGTGTCTCGCTCGTACATCGGGGAGAAACTTGGTGGAAGCGCCCCTAAAGTGCAACGACCGCAACGAGTGCGGTGCAGGCGCGGCGCTCAAGCGCGGCCCGATTGCTTCGGGGCGATGACCACGCGCCGGTAGTAACCCTCGCCGGTGCTGCGCGTGGTCAGTGCCGGATCGCCCTGTAAGGTCAGGTGCACGACCCGGCGATCGCGCGGGCTCATGGGCTCGAGCTCGATCGGTTTCCGCTTCCGTTTCACGGTGGCGCCCAGGCGCCGAGCTAGTCCTTCGAGGTATTGGCGGCGGCGCTCGCGATAGCCTTCCACATCGAGCGTGATGTGCTGCACGGCGGGTTCGTCGCGCACAGCGATACGGTTGACGACGTACTCCAAGGCATCGAGCATTTGGCCGCGCTTGCCAATGATGAACCCGGAGACTCCGCCCACGATGTTGAACACGATTTGGTCCTGACTTCGGGTCACCTGAACTTCGACCGGCATCTCCAAGAGGCGAAAGATCTCCGCCAGTGCCTGGCGAGCACGCTCGATACTTTCAGCAAGCGGGGGTTCGGTCGCGGCACTCGCGGGTGTAGTCGTCTCCTCGGGCGCTGCCGGGAGTTCGGCCTCCGCCATAACTTCGATGCGCACCCGCGCCTTGCGGGCGCCGATTCCGAGGACTCCCCGCGCCCCCGGATCGAGTACAGCCACTTGCACGCGGTCTTGCTCCACGCCGAGTTGGCGCAAGCCTTCGGCTACCGCAGCATCTATCGTGTCCGCTTCGATTTCGATCGCCCGCATGGCTGCGTTTTCCTCCGGACCGCTTGCGGCGGTCATTTGTTCGTCCGCGTCATGTAATACTGCTGCACGATGGTCAAGACGTTGTTCACCAACCAGTACAGTGTGAGACCCGATGGAAACCCGATGAACATGAACGTGAACAAAATGGGCATCAGGAGCATCACCTGTCGCTGGGCCGGGTCACCGACCGACGGGGTCATCCACTGCTGCACGAACATGCTGGCTCCCATGAGAATCGTGAGAACCGGGATCCCCGGTGGCTCGACAAACGGGATGGCGACGGACCCGAGGCGATCCGGTGCGGACAAATCCCGAATCCACCACACGAACGGAGCGTGGCGGAGTTCCACCGCGTGGGTTAGCGCCGAATAGAGGCCGATGAACACCGGCAGTTGCAAGAGCATGGGCAAGCAGCCCCCGAGCGGGTTGACCTTGTGCCGCCGGTAGAGCTCCAGCATTTCCTTGTTCATTTGTTGCGGGTCGTCTTTGTACTTTTCGCGGATCTTGGCCATTTGGGGCTGGAGCTTCTGGAGCTGCTGCATGGATTTGAAGCTGCTTTGCGTGAGGGGGACGAACAGGATTTTCACGAGCACCGTCAGCAAAATGATATCGATGCCGTAGTTTCCCGTGAAGCGATGGAAGAACTGCATCACGTGCAGCAGCGGCACCGCAATAAAGCCGAACCAGCCGAGATCCACCGCGCGCTCGAAGCGGTGGCCTGCGAGCTCCAACGCGTCCACATCTTTTGGACCCAGATAAGCCGTGGCTTGGAGGCTCAGCGCACGCTCGCTCAGCGGCACCAGCCATTTCTGCTCTACCCATGCCCCACGGTCTTTGAGCCACAAGCGGCGGGTGGCGTCCGCCTCCACATCGAGGGCTAGCCCGAGGAAGAAGTAGTGGTCCGTAAAACCAGTCCACCACAGTTCCCCGGTTAAAATCACGCCTTTTTCCAAGTCACGGAACGCCTGCTCGTGGAGTTTCTTCCCCTCGAGGTACGCTGCTTTGGAAAAGACCATTGGGGGGCCCTTTTTGGGTTCCAAGGCGCGGGACCAAGAAATGGCCACTTCGTTGTAGCCTGGTGGAGCGTTTTCCACCTTCAGCGTGTGTGCGATGCTGTAGCGATCCCCCTGGAACTGAAAGGTCTTGATGATATCCGCGCCGCCCACGCGCCCGCGGAAGGTCACCTGGGCTGGCTCTCCGGAAGAAACGACGACGGACTCTGCCTCGGTGTCGTAAGCGACTTGCCGGTCCTGAAGTTTGGGCACCGCGGGGCCGCGGAGTTCTGCCGCAAAGAGCGCTTCTCCTTCCGGTGCCGGGAGCACCAGCTCCAACGGCGGGCTGTCCGGCTCCACCGTAGTGCGATATTTCTTCAAACGCCAACTCACGAGCCGAGCGCCGCGGGTACTGAACTCTGCCACCCAGAACGGCGACTCCACGCGCACAATGCGCTCCGGCACAGCCGGGGATTCCGTGCTGGGCTGCGTTTCTTCGGGCGTTCCCGGCCCGCGTTCCTCGAGTGCGGCGGAGTGCGGTGTCGTTGGCAAGGGTGTTTCTTCGCCCGGCACCGCTCCGGCCGGATGCTGCTGCGTCGTCGGAGCATTGTAATAGAGACGCAGGAACTGCTCGTAGGCGATCAGAATGAGCAGGGAAAGAACGACTGCAAGAAGCGCGCGACGATCCATGGGCAGGCTTTTCTATTTAAGGAACTGGATCCCAACCGCCGGGACTCCAAGGGTGGCATCGCCCGATACGCTTCAGGGCTAGTGTGCCGCCTCGCCAGGTTCCGTATTTCGCAATGGCTTGACAGGCGTATTCGGAACACGAGGGCGAAAAGCGACAACACGGCCCCAAAAGCGGGGACAGGAAGAGCTGGTAGAGCCGAACGATCCCAATGGCAATCATGTCCCACGCGCGCACCGGCGTTTGTCCGGGCGCCGAGGCAGTATCCTGCCGAGCCGATACCGGCGAAGCCATACCGGAAATCTTAACATCGAATACCGAGCGCACTGGCCAGATCACGCTTGACCTCTTCGTAACTCGCTTGCGCGGCTTGGGGTCGCACGATCACGACAATGTCGGTGGGGGAGGTGATTCGATCTCCGTACTGCCGGAAAAATTCGCGCACGAGGCGCTTCACCCGGTTCCGGACCACTGCCCGGCCGACCTTGCGGCTCGCGGTAATACCGATCCGAGAAGGTCCCGGCTCCTCGCGTGGTAGCGATAGGACAACGAAGCCTCCGCGTACCCGCCGCTTTCCCTGGCTTTGAACGCGGAGAAAATCTTCCCGCCGCCGCAGCCGAAGATCCTTGGGGAAGCGCTTAGCCTTTACCCGCGGTGCTGGCTGGGTTGCTTGGGCGGAATCGTCACCGTGAGACGTTTGCGTCCCTTCGCCCGCCGGCGCTTGAGTACGGCGCGGCCGCCGGGTGTTGCCATCCGCGCACGAAAACCGTGTGTCCGTTTGCGTCTGCGATTGTGGGGTTGGTATGTCCGTTTCATCGTTGCCTCTTCGGGTCCCGTCAGTCGCCGCGTTTGCCACGACCGCGGCGCCCGCAGCCTTACCTCCTGCTGCCGCGAACGGGCTTATCAACCACAACGGACGCGACCTGTCAATTTCACCTTTGCCCGCGTTCAGAAGCACAACCCCAACCGGCTAGACCTTTGTGCTGCAGGCTGCAAGCCGCTCGTGCGTTTGCGCATCGGGTAGGCCCATCCCTCTCGCTCTACCGCGGCCCTTTAGGTAAGGGACCGGCATGACCGAGCAAAAGCCCCGGTACGCGTTAGAAAGCTTGTTCGGACCCGGTGTGGAGGGCATGGTCAAACATACCCCTCATGCGGAGCATCTGGGCATCCGGGTGGTCGAAATTGGCCCCCGCTATGCCGTGATGATGCTGCCTTACCGGCCCGAGCTGGTGGGTGACCCGGCTCGAGGGGTGGTCTTCGGGGGGGTGATCACGACGCTAATCGATCATGCTTCGGGCTTAGCGGTGGCGTGTGCGCTGCCCGAGCTCGTGGCCATTGCCACGATCGATTTGCGGGTAGATTACTTGCGGGCTGCAGCGCCCGGCAAGGATTTGTACGTTCGTTCGGAGTGCTATCGCAACACCAAAAGCGTCGCCTTTGTGCGGGCGCATGCGTGGGACGAGCGAGCCGAGGATCCGTTTGCGTTTTGTGTGGCCACTTTCATGCTCGGCGCCAACCGGGCCGGAAGCCCATTTCCGACCGGAGGGACCGCGCGTGGCTAATCTCACGAATCGGCTGCAAAGTTTTTTGGATGCGATCCCATACGCTCGCTTTCTGGGCGTGCGCGTGGCGGGAACGAAGGGACACCGCGAACTTCTTCTGCCGTTTCGCAAAGAGCTCATTGGCAACCCGCTTTTGCCTGCGATCCATGGCGGCGTTCTGGGGGCGTTTTTAGAACTGACGGCCATTTTGTGTCTGTTGGACGCCGGTGTGCGCGAGCGACTGCCTAAGCCGATCAACTTCAGCATCGACTACTTGCGCACGGCCGGGCCCCGCGACACGCACGCTCGCGCGGAAATTTTCAAACTCGGCCAGCGCATCGCAAACGTGCACGTAATCGCCTGGCAAAGCGAGCCCGCGAAGCCCGTTGCTTCCGGGAACGGCAAGTTCCTGTGGTGAGGGCGCGCCGGTGGGGGCCCTCCGACAAAAGCGGCTCGGCCCGCTCGCCGTGGCGGATCGGAAAAAGCGGGCTGCGCGATGCTGGCGGTCGTTGCGGCCCGCTTTCCGGCCTCTCTCGCAGCAAATGCCCTCATCCCGTTTCCCGGAGGACCAGGCAAAAACAGGACACCCACTTTTTGTGGCAAGAAAGTGGGCCGGGCCCCTTTTTGAAATCACGAATTTACGCTCGGGAGTGCCGTAACCGCGCGGATTTTGGTGTGGGGCACGCAGGTGCATTGGTGATCGCCTAGCATGTCACTCGGACATGGGTGTGCGCCGCTCCCGGCGGCCTGCACGAGGGCCCCGCCCGCCCGGACGCCATCGTACAGTGATGTCCGACACCGGCGTGCTCCCGAAGGCCGCGAGCAGGGTGTGCAATCTCGCCAGCGCCGGCACGATCCCAGTATCGGATGGGATCACACCGTGCGGTTGCCTTTTGACCAAAAGCGGGCAAGCTCCTGCTCCCACACAGGCAGCGCCGGCGGCATCCAACGTTGCACGGGCTCTCGCCGAAACCAAGTGAGCTGGCGCTTTGCAAACTGGCGTGTGGCCCGCACCATGCGGGAGAGAGCCTCGTCTAAACTCGTCAGGCCACGCACGTAAGCCCCGATCTCGCGGTAGCCCAGACTTTGCAACGCCGGCAGCTCGGGGGAGAGTCCGCGGGCGTAAAGGTTGCGCAGCTCTTCGACCAACCCCGCCTCGATCATCGCGCGGCTGCGCGCTTCGATGCGCTGGTAAAGCTCGCCTCGCGGCACTTCGACGCCCAGCAACACGATTGCGTGGCGCCCGCTCGTGAACCGATGTTGCGCCTGCCACCAACTGATCGGCCGGCCCGTCTTGTGATACACCTCGAGCGCCCGCACGAGACGCACCCGATCGCGAGGATGCAGGCGGCTGGCCGTCTGCGGATCCACCTTCGTCAGCTCCCGATGGAGGATGCCTGGCTCTTGCTGTTCGCGCGCATACCAGTGTCGGCGGAACTCCGGGTCGCGCCCTGGCCCGGGAAACAAACCGCCGCGCAAGACACGGACGTATAGCCCCGTGCCGCCAACGACCAACACCCTTCGCCCTCGCGCATACACGTCTGCAATCGCTTCTTCGGCCAACTCCAGGAAGCGCGCGCAGTGAAACTCCTCCTCCGGCTCGGCCACGTCTACGACATGGTGCGGCACGCGCTGGCGCTCCAAGAACGTGGGCTTGGCGCTGCCGATATCGAGCCCGCGATACACTTGACGGGAATCGGCATTGATGACCTCCGCGCCGAATCGTTCCGCTAGTTCGACGGCCAAGGCGGTTTTTCCCGACGCCGTGGGCCCGACGATCGCCACGATGGGTTCGGCAGATTGGTTCAAAGAAGCGTTCCCCATGATGCCCGTGATGCGTGTTCCAAGGGCGGTTCGATCCAATGCACGGCAGTGGATTTAAACGTCACGAATACCCGGTCGCCAATGGCCAGGCCGAGCTGGGCAAACGCACGCGCGGTAATTCGAGCTACGAGTTCGACTCCACAGTCCACGTGCACCAAGAGTCCGGCCTCGCTTCCTTCGATCCGAACCACGACGCCGCCGAACGTATTGCGCGCGCTCGATTCGAAACGCTCGCGGGAAAGTAAAATGCTTTCCGGGTCCACCGCCACGGTGGCGCGCGCCATGCCTGGCACCGGCCAAGGCAAGACAACTTGTAAGCTTCCGGCATCGAGCACCGCGTCGCTACCGTCGGCCCGCACCGCGCCGCGCAGGAGATTGGCGAACGGGAACGGCACGACGCGGCCCCCTTCCAAGCTCACGATGCGCTCGCCCAAGCGGTAGGCTTGATCCAACAGATGCGTAGAGAACAGCACGGTACGGCCGTCCGCAACCAGCTCGCGCACGAGATCCTCGAATATGGGAACAAAATCGCGGTCGAGATTGGCCGTTGGTTCGTCGAACAACAGGATCGGAGGTTCGATGGCCAAGGCTCGAGCAATGGCAACTCGCTGCATCTCTCCGGCAGAAAGAGTCCACGCCGGCCGCTCCGCGTGGGCTGCCAAGCCCACACGTTCCAGCGCACGCCAAACACGCTCGCGTTCGGGTGTTCCCCGCAGGCGCAACCCGTAAGCGACGTTGGCATACACGCTGCGGCGGAACATCCACGGCCGTTGCGCAACGTAAGTCACCCGACGTCGCAATTGCTCCCAGGCCGGCGTGCCCGGCGAGCATTCCTGACCGAGACACATAAAGCGCTGCGCGCGGGGTTGGCGTAGCCCGGCAAGCACCTCCAGCAGCGAGGTTTTTCCGGCACCGTTCGGACCCACGACCGCAGTCACCTGCCCGGCCGGAATGTCGAGCTCGACAATGTCCAAGATGGTGTCCGTACCCCACTGCCACACCATTTGCCGAAGAGAAAACGCCAGCTCGGACCTCATCATGGCAGCCACCTCGGGCTTGCCCACCAGGCAAGAAGATTCACGACCAGGGCCAGTGCAAGCAGCAAAATGCCCAGCGCAAACGCCACTGCAAAATCGCCTTTCGCTGTTTCCAGCGCGATGGCGGTAGTCAAGGTACGCGTGGAACCCCGGATATTCCCGCCCAACATCAATGCCACCCCCAGCTCCGACAGCAAGCGGCCGAAGGTGGTAACCAAAATCCCGGCGAAGCCGTAGCGCAGCTCGAACAACAGCGTGAGCAATGCCTGCCACCACGAGGCGCCAAGGGTTCTGGCCGTGGCTTCGATCCGCGGATCGGCCTCGGCGATCAATGTGAGCGTCAGTGCAGCAACCAACGGGAACACGAGGATCGCTTCTCCCAAGATCATCGCCGCTGGCGTGTACAGCAAGCCAAATACGCCCAACGGCCCGCTACGCGACAACAACACGTACAACACGAGACCGACAACGACTGTCGGCATTGCGGTGAGGGTTTTGACAACGACCTCGATGGCAGCGCGTGCCGGAATCCGCCAGCGGGCGAGGGCAAGACCGCAAGGGATGCCGAGGCACGCGGCCAGCACCGTGGCAACGGTGGACACGTACAGCGACGTCCAGGCGGCGTGCACGACGCCGGGATCCATGTGCCACAAGAGCTGGAGTGCAGCTGTCCAAGCCTCGGTCAGCGCCATCACGGACGTAGGAAGCAAGCACGCGGAACGTCTCGCGACAACGCGCCGCTGCGGGCCCACCGCAACCCTGCCGAGCGAGCGCGTTGTTCCCGCAACATTGTGCTGGTACAAGCGGGGGCACGGAGTGGCTGCATGGATCGGAAGAGTTTGTGGTTTGTCGGGTTGCTGTGGGCGGCGGTGGCCATGGGTGATTCGAAGCTCGGTCCGCCGCCGGTGATTTTGGATCTCGGTCCGTTCGAACCAACGCCTGCGCCCACGCCAGCGCCCGCCCAGAAGAAACGATTGATCACCACCTTTACGGTGCAAAACAGCCCGCGCGGCGAAACGGTCGTAACCTTCGAAGCCACCGAAGTTGCTGAGGAAGACGGCGGAAAAATTCGCACGATTGCATCGAAACAATACTCGCTTGCAGAGGCGGAAGAAAAACCCGAACTCCGCCCGTTAGCGAAGAAAATCCTCGAACAGTTGCGTGCCCTCGAGGGCGACCTGTTGGACTTCGTCGAAAAATCTGGTCCCCCCAAGCCGAGAGCTCCTCTGCAGGGTGGGGCTGCGCGGCCGCGCTAACGCAACCCACACGCGCCTGGAACCCATCTCTCCTGTATGCCACTGCAGCGCGCTGGTCCTTCGCAAGCGGCGATGCGGCTGTGCGGCTGCCAGGAAGGAAATTGCCAGCTATGGCCGGGCCCGACGGTCGAGTAACTCGATCAGCGCGGGAATGTCCGCTGCCGTCACGCGGCCGTCACGGTTCACATCCGCTTCGATGACTTCGGGAATCTCGCCAAACAAGATGGCAAGGAGGGAGAGCAAGTCGTCCTCGTCCACCACCCCATTGTTGTCCGCGTCGCCGACAAGATAGGTAGCGGTCGGTGTAAAGCTCGGGGTACGAGTAGGCGTGCGAGTACGTGTGGGCGTTGGCGTGCGCGTCGCGGGTCGCGTCCATGTTGGCGTGGGCGTGCCTGTCGGTGTCACGGTGGGCGCCGGCGTAAAAGCGCTGCCCTGGTAAAACGGCGCATAACGCAGCAAGTTCGTAGTCGCCGGTCCCATGGAGCGCGGGCGGCCATCCCAGCAAAACGCCACCGTACTCACAATTACCCGGCCATTCCCGTAACGATATTCAGCCATGCTCGGGCCATCGCTGTTTTCTAACAGGATGGTGGCTTCGGCCGGAAGGTTCGTGAGAACTCCTTCGTCGCTATTGCCCCACCCGGCAAAGTCTGCCTCGCTCAGCGGCACGCCCCCGAATCCTTCGCCGACAAAATAGGGATGCTCGGGGGTAACAATCCGTTCCGCATCGTGCGGGGCCACCCGGGCGAAGCCTACGCCGCCCGGAGCCACATTGTTCTGGTCATTGAAACGCCCGCCGACATGGAGCACGGCCACGCCGCCATCGGCCACAAAGCGTTCGATCATGCCGCCCGGCGCCACCATGCGTTGCAGAACCAGGTAGTCGTCGAGACTCAAGTCCGGCGCAACATAAATGGCCTGAAAGAGTTGGCGTTGGAACAAAGGGTCTTCGGATTCCATTTGCGTCAGCCGCCGCTCGCTGTTCTCGAAGCCCAGCGATGAGGCCAAGTCGAACACGCAAGCGGACTGATTGTTACCGGAACCAAAGAGAAACGCGAGCTTCGGCGGTAGCGTCGGTGTGGCGGTTGGTGGCGACCCCGTGGCCGTGGGGGAGTTCGTGGCTGTGGGGCTGCTGGTGGGCGATGGCGGTACGGGAGTGGCGCTCGCGGTGGCCGTCGGTGAAGCCGTGCGGGTTACAGTGGGCGGCGATGTGGGTGTGCGCGTAAACGATGCCGTCGCCGTCGAACTGGGTATAGGGGTTTGCGTAGCCGTCGAGGTGAGAGAGGGGGTAGCGGTGCGCGACGGTGTGGCGGTGGCGGTGAACGTCAACGTCGGGGTCCGGGTCGCGCTGGCGGTCAGGGTCCACGTGGCACTCGCCGTATAAGTGGGGGTCGGCGTGACACTCGGCGTCCAGCTTGGTGTCAGGGTCGGGGTAACCGTGGGCGTTGCCGTGAGCGTGAGCGTGGGTGTGGCGGAAGGCGTGTCCGTGAACGTGGGCGTTGGCAGAGGCGTAAAGGTAAACGTGGGTGTGGGAGAGGCGGAAGGCGTGCTCGTCCACGTGGGCGTCGGTGTCGGTACTTCCCAGCACACCTCCACCCACACACTCGTGGTCCGCGCGACGTCGCCGCTGCCCACCTGGTGGGCCACGCCAGCTTGCATGCGATTCACGTCTGTCCAAGTCCATTCCGATCCAAATGCCGGGTTCAGGCAGGGAGTGGGGCCAGGTGTCGGCGCCCCGCGCTGGCAAAAGCGTTGCACGTAGTCCACGTACTGATTGCTCAGTTGCCGCGCCGTGCCCTCGAAGATTTGTGTCGTGCCGCCACGCAGCAAGGGCGCGGCCGTGGTGCGCGGGTTCCCGGTTACCGAGCGGGATACCACGTGAACATCGACCGAAACGATGCGCTCGCTGCGGGGGGTCGTATCCTCGATCGCATACATGTCGATTCGCGGACCCAGCGCGGAGGTATCTTGGTTGAAGAACACGAACGTGGCATCCCCGTCGTTGCCGCCCACGCACTGCCAGTTTTGCGTGCAACCAAAGGCAAGGTTGGCCGGGGCTTCTGCGGGGCCATTTGGCGCGAGGGCGAGGCAGTTGGGCCCGGAGGTGGGGAATGCAATCGGGGTGTTGGTTGCGGTGGGGGTGATTGTTGGCGTGGGCGTGATCGTTGGGGTCATCGTGATGCACGCGCCCGCCACACACAACGCCCCATAAATTGCCGTGGCGCCCGTCGGGCACGACGATCCTGCGGGCACGCCGCAAAACATTTGCTCGCCGGAGAAGAGTTGGCAGCAATCGTTTGGACCAAGCGTCGGGGTGAACGTCGGGGTCCATGTCGCCGTCGGCGTGAGGGTCGGGGTGCGCGTGACTGTCGGCGTGAGCGTCGGTGTGAAGGTAGGCGTGAATGTGGCGCACTGGCCTGTTTCCAAGCAAGCTGCGCCGTACACGATCACGCCCGGGCCACAATCATGGTTGATGGGTGCCGCACATGCCAGTTGCCCCACCAGCACCACTTGGCAGCAATCGAGTTCGCCGGGGGTATGGGTGGGTGTCGGCGTGATTGTCGGCGTTGGGGTGATCGTCGGAGTTTGCGTGACCGTAAACGTTTGGGTGCGGGTGGGCGTCTGCGTGTTCGTCGGCGTCGGGGTGCGGGTGGGCGTGCGCGTGAAGGTGTGGGTCAGCGTCGCTGTCGAGGTGGGCGTCGGAGTCAGTGTGGGTGAAGGTGTTTGGGTGGGAGAGAACGTTGCCGTCCAGGTCGGGGTTTGCGTAGCGGTCGGAGTCTCCGTCGGGGTGTCCGTGGGCGTCGGCGTGAACAACACGCACGTGCCTTGCACACAATCGGCATTGGGCACGCGATCGCATCCGAGGCCGCAGTTTCCCTGCGGGTCGGAGAGCCCACAAAAGGAGAACACCTCGTTGTTCTCGGTCGTGAACACGCACTGGCAGCAAACGGTTTGACCAGCAGCGTCCGTTGCGCGCAGCATAACAACGACCAACACCCACACCCAACACAAGAGGGCGCTGCCGGAGATAGGGCGCCGAAACCGTCGTGTGAGCTTGCCGTTGTGCTCCACGGGCGTGGACCATTCGTTGACTTGCAGGACCCCCTCTGTTACCGAGCCGCACCTTGCAGCGCAAGGTCCCAAAATGAAAATCGCTTCCGTCAAGGGGTTTCACGACATCCTCCCGGGAGAGAGCGCGCGCTGGTCATGGGTGGAAAATCGCGCCCGCGATGTGTTCGCACGGTACCACTTCAAAGAAATCCGCGTTCCCATCGTAGAGCGAACCGAGTTGTTTACCCGCTCCATCGGTGACACGACCGATATTGTGGAGAAGGAGATGTACAGCTTCGTGGACCGCGACGGCACCTCGCTGACCTTGCGCCCCGAGGGCACTGCCGGCGTGGTGCGCGCGTACGTGGAGCACGCACTGTGGCAGCAGGAAGCGGTGTCGAAGCTCTATTACTTCGGCCCGATGTTCCGCCGCGAACGCCCGCAAAAGGGCCGTTTGCGCCAGTTTCATCAAATCGGTGCGGAAGTGTTCGGCCGGGAGGACCCCGCGATCGACGCCGAGGTGTTGCTGCTGCTCTACGATTTGCTGGTGGAGATCGAACTCGGGCATTTCACGATCGAGGTCAATTCCCTGGGTGATTCCACTTGCCGGCCCGCCTACCGAGAAGCGTTACGGAGTTTTGGCGAAGCGCACCGCCAAGAGCTCTGCGAGAACTGCCAGCGCCGGATCGACCGCAACCCCCTGCGCTTGCTCGACTGCAAGGTGCCCAGTTGCATGTCCGTGATGGCTCATGCCCCCGTCATGGAGTCGTTTTGGTGCGAGTCGTGCCGCGAGCATTTTTCGGCGGTGCGGCGGGCGCTGGACTACGCCAAGATTCCGTATGAGCTCGCACCGCGCATGGTGCGCGGGCTCGATTACTATGTTCGGACCGCATTCGAAGTAAAAGCGCAAGGGCTCGGGGCGCAAAACGCCGTGGGAGGCGGAGGGCGCTACGACGGTCTGGTGCGCGACTTGGACGGCCCCAACGTGCCGGGAGTCGGTTTTGCGATCGGAATCGAGCGCGTGTTGCTGGCCCTCGGGGCGGCGGTGGACGAACGGTTGGAACCGCCGTTGGAGATTTTTCTGGCACCGCTCGACTCCGAAGCCGAATTGCGCGCCTTGCATTTGGCGCATCGTTGGCGGCGCCAAGGCCTGAAGACGGAACTCGGTTCCGCAAGCCGCAGTCTCAAAAGCCAAATGCGGCAAGCCGACAAATGCGGAGCGCCGTTTGTGCTCATCTTGGGTCCGGCGGAACTCGAAGCCGGAGCAGCCACCGTACGCGACATGTTGCGCAAGCGCGACTACCCCGAGGCGGTGCGCTTCGAGTGGACGGTGGAACAGGTCCGTGCTTACTTGAATTCCTTGGGCGAAGCTTTCGCTGCTGCCCCGGCGAAGCACGAATGACACAGCACAGCGCGGGTGAACGCATGCAAGAGCAGGAACATACCGAGATTGTCGCCCTGGACGGGCTGGGAGACTGGGTGCGCTCGCACTACTGTGGCGAGCTGCGGCCGCAGCATGCCGGCCAACGTCTCACATTGATGGGATGGGTGGATGGACGGCGGGATCACGGCGGGCTCGTATTTGTGGACTTGCGCGACCGAACGGGCGTGGTGCAGGTGGTGTTCGATCCGGCGCGAGGGCCAATGGCATTTCAAGTGGCCGAGGCGCTGCGAACCGAGTCTGTCGTGGCCGTGCGCGGTGTGCTGACGCCGCGCTCGCCGGATACGGTGAACCCCAACATTGCCACTGGAGAGGTCGAGCTGGTGGCCACCGAGGCCCGGCTCCTCAACCGATCTCGCCCCCTGCCCTTTGCCCTCGATCAAGCCAGCGAAGTGGCGGAAGCCACGCGCTTGAAGTACCGGTACCTCGACTTGCGCCGCCCCGAAATGCAGCAGCGCTTTTTGTTTCGCCATCGGCTGGCCAAGGCGGTGCGGGATTACCTCGATGGCGAGGGTTTCGTGGAACTGGAAACGCCATTTCTCACGCGCAGCACACCCGAAGGCGCGCGTGACTATCTGGTGCCGAGCCGGGTCAACCCGGGAAAGTTTTATGCTCTGCCGCAGTCGCCCCAGCTCTTCAAGCAGCTCTTCATGGTGTCTGGATTCGATCGGTACTTCCAGATCGTTCGCTGCTTTCGTGACGAAGATTTGCGTGCGGACCGGCAGCCAGAGTTCACGCAAATTGATCTCGAAATGTCATTTGTGCGCCCGGACGACGTGATGCGGGTCACGGAAGGGATCTTGCGCGTAGCGTGCGCGCTGGCCGGGATCGAGTTCCCAAGTAGCGTGCCGCGGCTGACGTACGAAGAGGCCGTGGCTCGCTACGGCATCGATCGTCCGGATTTACGCTTTGGATTGGAACTTAGCGATGTCTCCGAAGCCGTGCGGTCGAGCGAGTTCAAAGTGTTCCGGGCGGCACTCGACGCCGGCGGGATCGTCAAAGCGCTGCGCTTGCCGAACGGAGACCGGCTTTCTCGTCGCGAGCTGGACGGACTTCCCGAGCTGGTTGCCCCGTTCGGAGCCAAGGGGGTGGCGTGGGTTCGCTTGCAAAGCGATGGGTGGCAGTCACCGATCGCGAAGTTCCTTTCCGCGAAGGAAAAAGCCGCAATCGAACAGCGGTGTGGGGCAGCGGTGGGAGATCTGCTTTTGTTCGTGGCCGATCGCCCGAAAGTGGTCAACGATTCGCTCGCCCACCTGCGTTTGCACCTTGCGCAACAACTCGACTTGATCCCTGCGAACCGGTGGCAATTTGTGTGGATCACGGATTTTCCGTTGCTCGAGTGGGACGAGGACGAGAAGCGTTTTGTGGCGGTGCACCATCCGTTTACATCGCCCCGCGAGGAAGATTGGGGCCGGCTGGAAACAGAACCGGCAGCCGTGAAGGCCTTGGCGTACGACATCGTGCTCAACGGAACCGAACTGGGCGGCGGGAGTATCCGGATTCATCGGCCAGACATTCAAGAGCGAGTTTTCCGTCTGCTCGGTATCGGGGAAGAGGAGGCACGAAAGAAGTTTGGCTTTCTCCTCGATGCATTGGCGTATGGCGCTCCTCCGCACGGAGGCATTGCGTTGGGCTTCGATCGCCTGGTGATGTTGCTCACCGGGGCCCAATCGCTGCGCGATGTCATTGCTTTCCCGAAGACACAAAAGGCCGTTTGCTTGCTGACGGATGCCCCGAGCGAGGTGGATCCGAAGCAGTTGCGCGAGCTCGGCATCAAACTTTCGGTGTGAGCCGATGCAAGCTGGCGCACGACGTTGGCTCGCCCTGGGTGTCACCCTGAGCACCCTTGCGTTCGCTGCCTGCGGTCTATGGCGATCGGGACCCAAGCTCGAAGAGCCGGTGGAACTGATTGCGGTTCTTCCGCTCGATCGAGCACTGGATGCGGATGCAACTAAGTTGGCCCCTGGCGCGGAAGATCGGGTAACGGCGCAACTGTACGCAGTGCTGGCGGAGTTTCCCCGGTTTCGCTTTGTGCCCGACCTCACGGTTCAAGAGGCGCTGCGCAAGATTGATCCGAAGCTGGACGCCAAGGAGCGCGCACTCGCGCTGGGGCGCAAGGTGGGAGCGGATGCTGTGCTTTATGGCACAGTGGAGCGTTTCATCGAAAGGCAAGGTGGCCCGTACGGCGCTAAGTCGCCAGCAGCCGTGTCGTTTGCCTTGGCGCTCGTATCCGTGAAATCGGGCAAGGTCCTCTGGCAAGATCGCTTTGACCAAACCCAACAACCCCTGGCAGCAAACCTGTTGAACTGGTGGATGTTTTGGAGGGCGGGGCCGCGCTGGTTTACAGCAGAAGAGCTCGCTCGCCTCGGTGCCGAGCGTTTGCTCGAAGACCTGGCCCGCCGGCTTTAGTTGCCCCCGGGGTGCGTGCATCCCTTTCCCAGGGGACAGGGTGCCAGAGTTCGGGCGACGTGCAGTCCGCCAGGACGCTTTCTGAAACTGATCGTTCTGTCCCATGGCGTTTTCCCAGCTCCGCCAATTTGGGCGTGGCGCATCGTTCCCCGAGAAGTTGGTACTTATGGTCGGTTTGGCACAAAGGTGCCGGCGCGTAGGGGCAGGCCTTGTGCCTGCCCGGAGGCGGGTTTCCTCCCCCCCTACGGCGAGTTCCCTCTACCCGGTACCTGTAGGGGCAACCCTTGCGGCCGCCCGCGCCACCGGCCGCCCATCGCCAAAACGTGGGTGTCCCATATTGTGCCCTCCCAAACTGCCACCGCCCAAAAAGTGGGTGTCCCATTTGGTGCCATTTGGCGCCATTTGGCGGGTGGTTCCCGCCCGGGGCTCAGCTACCCGAAAAGTGGGTGTCCCATTTGGTGCTTCTGCCTGGCTTTTTCGCACGCTTTTCTTCTCGCTCGGCGGCGACGTTTTTCTTCTCTTTCCCGACTCTTTCCCGACCGCTGGTTTTTGCCGGGACTCGCTTCGTTTCTTCTCGCGCACGTCGCCTACGTTTTTGCCTTCGATGCGCCCGCCCTCTTTCGCCTGGTGACGGCCGCCGGACTCCTCCTTGTCACCTCGCCGCTTCTCGCGCGCCTGTTGCGGGCCGTGCCGTCTTCCCTTCGTTTTCCCGTCCTGGTCTACACCGCCGCCCTCGCTGGCATGTCGGGATCGGCCCTGGCGTCGGGCCATGTCGCCGCAGCCGCCAGCGGCGTTCTTTTCCTTGTCTACGACGGCGTTCTCGCCTGGAACCGCTTCGTCCGCGCGTTTCCTTTCGCCCGACTTCTCGTCATGACGACGTACCACCTGGCGCAGCTCGGGCTCGTCGCGGCGCCGCGCTGAATACTGCGGATAGTTCCCGGCACGGCGGGCCCGCGTGAAGAAAGCCCTCGCAGGCAAATCGGCCTCGTTTCCCTGCGTGGCAGGAGGCGAGGTCCGGGATGGTGGGGCGCGCCGAGGGCTGTAAAGGGTGGGAGCACCACCGCAGAACCTCGTACTTCAAATCGAGTCGAGACAGAGGGCCGCGCTCGGGCGAGGGGGCGGACCGTGACGACGCTCCATTCCGTCCACTCCGGCGGGATGAGAAAAAGTTGGATGCAGGTCCCGCCACGCCCGCTCATTACCCACCAGCGGTGGTCGCGGACCGTCGCCTCGGGCCCTCGCGCTTCCGCCCGGCTTTTCGGACGGCTGATTCAACGCCGCACAAAACCCCCGGGGCGGCACGCCACGCCCGGAAACGCGTTGAGGAGTTTCGTGTCGAACGTAACGAGAGGAAGCCGCTCCCGGACTGCCAATTCCACGAAAAGGGTGTCGTAGACGGGCACGCCGGTGCCGATGGCTCGGGCAAGGGCCCCTTGCCACAAGAGACGGACCGAGACCGACCGGACATGAAGACGCGCCGCGAAATCGAGGCGACGGTGGCCTTCATCGGCGGACAGGACGCCAGTGCGAACTGCCATCCACACGACGTTGGCGAGCTCTGCAGCCCAAACCGCCGGCGCCTGGGGCTGCCCGACGGTTCGCCAGAATCGACGAGCTTCGTCGACGAAGGGCTCGGTGCCGAGCAGGTAGTACGCGATGACGTTCGTGTCGACGACGGCGTTCATGGGCGACCGGCATCGACCCAGGCGTCGATTTCCTGGGCCGCAGGGCGGCGGGTCTGCCGCGCCCAGGCCGATTCGATCTCCTCGAGTAGGGCAAGGCGCTCACCCACGTACTCCGCGAGCAGCGTTCGGACCTCCTGCTCCATGGATCGGCCGCTTTTGCGGGCCAAAGCCTTGAGGGACTTGACCACCTTAGGTGGCACGTTTCTGATGGTGAGGGTCGCCATGACTTCCTCCTCCTTGCTAGCATAATGCTAGCGCGGGAGAGGCTGTGCAACAAGGGTTGCATCCGACGGCGCCCAGCGTAGCGACTCGGTCGGCGCTCCGGTCGCGCTGGTCGTGAACCCGATGGCCGCGGGATCCTCGGATGAGACCCGGGCTTAGAAATACTTCCCGCCACGGTGGGCCGGCGTGAAGAAAACCCTCGCAGACAATTGGCCTCGTTTCCACGCGTGGCAGAAGGCGAGGTCCGGCATGGTGGGGTGCACTCGAGGGTTGTTAAGGGTGGGAGCACCACCGCATGTAAAGAACATGCGGCGACGTGTTTGACGGGGTCCCGGGCTCGTTGGTAAGGGTTTCGCACACTGGAGGCGGAAAGCCGGATGGGATCCCTGGAAGGTCTCCTGGGCGCGAAAGAGTTCCATCTTCTGCGTTCCTTTGTGATCCGCCGGCTCTCTCCCAGGGGTCGAGGCCCCGTTTTCTCACGCGTGTGCGCGTGGCCCTGCGCGCGCGGCACTACAGCAGGCAGACCGAGAGGGCGTACGTCCATTGGATCCGCCGCTTCATTCTCTTTCACGGTAAGTGCCACCCCGCCGACATGGCGGAGGCCGAGGTCAACGCTTTTGTCACCTACCTGGCAGTCCGGGAACGGGTGAGCGCGTCGACCCAGAACCAGGCTCTGCCGGCGGACTCGCCAAGCGGGCGACGTGCCACAGCCTCCGGCACTCTTTTGCCACCCACCTTCTCGAATCGGGATACGACATTCGGACGGTGCAGGAGATGTTGGGTCACAAGGACGTGCGGACGGCCATGGCGTAGGCGCGCGTCCTCAGTCGAGGCGGCCGCGGCGTCACAAGCCGTATCGACGCGTTCGCAGGAGGGTAGATCTCGGGGCTTATCAAGAAACCGCATAACTGGCGCTTGGGGGCTCGCGGTTCGCTAACCCACCGCCCGCCAAGGAGTTGTCGCTCTGGCCCGGAGCGTGTTCTCTGGAAGGAAAGAGGTCCCGATGGGGTTATCGACACACCCGATAAACAGTAGTTAGGCACACGCAGAGGCAAGATGGAACCAATATTCGATCGCACAGGGGCTGTCGCCGGTTGGCTCCACGAGGGCCGTACCCTTGATCGGTCGAATCGATATCGCGGTTTTGTCAAGGGCAACGCAGTCTATGCGATGGGCGGCCAATATCTGGGCCGGTTTCGGAATGGATTTTTCGGGGACAGGTCAGGTGGTGCTGTGGCGTTCATTCGGGGCGCATCAAGAGGTCCCCTCCTCCCGATCACACAGATTCCTCCCATACCTCCGATACCACCCATACCACCCATCAACCCTATTCCGCCCGCCCCGCCCATTCCACTGGTTGAGTCCTTGTCTTGGGGTGTCGATTGGAACGACTTCTTAAACGGATGAGCAACGGTGCATAATAAGCATAAGCGGTTGCACCTGACGCCGCTCCTCTGCGCTTCGCGGCATAGGTGAAGCACAAGCCATTGGGCGGACGAAAGCCCGGCAGGACAAGATGAAAGGGAAGAAATGGGCAGGCTAACAGCAGAGCAGGAATGGCTTGCGACGCACTATGGGACGAGCGTCTTCCAGTTCGAGACGGATCGCCTCGAGAAGTATTGCCCAGTTGAGTTTGGGATCACTTGCCGTTACCTCGAACGGTACGTTCCCAATAACGCTGTCGTTGCTGACGTCGGCGTAGGTGTGGGACACTATGCGGAGTTTCTTGCTCGCAGGGGCTGCTCGGTTTATCTCGTTGACATATCGGTCGAGCTTTTGCAGGCCGCTCGCCAACGTTTGGAGCGCGCAGGCCTAGGCGGAAAGGTGCAAGAAGTCCGTAGAGCGTCTGCAACGGACCTTGGCTGGCTGACGAGCGGAAGCCTGGACGCGGTATTGATGCTGGGACCCTTCTATCACTTGCAGGAACCGCACGAGAGACGCCAAGCCGTGAGCGAGGCACAGCGGATCCTCAAGCCGCAGGGCATGTTGTTCGCAGCGGCAGTGAACCAGCTAGCTTACCTCCGGGACCTATTCCGGGAAAAGCCGGAAGAGGTCTTGGAACGGGCAGCCTTTCACACGCGGTTCCTAAAGGATGGCAAGCTAGACCCTGAGCACGCACCGCCGCTCGGGTACGCACACCTCACCAAGGCCCTGGAATTCCGAAACCTCTTTGAAGGCGCGTTCGACGAAGTGGCTTTGGTCGGTACAGAGTCGTTCGTTAGCGCGTGGCAAAGTAAGCTCAACGAACTCCCGCCGGACGCGAGGGAGGCATGGCTCGATCTCGTTGAGGAGACGGGGAAGACGCCTGAGGGGATTGGCCAGAGCGATCATTTCCTGTTCATCGGCAAGAGGCTGTAAAGGGACAAGGTCCTGCCGCTGAACAACCGATTGCGGCGGCTGCTCCGCTGCGCTTCGCGCCGCCGCTGATGCTGAGCGTTAGGCGCTGCACCAAGGTTACGTGAGGGGGCCGCTTAACCCCGGCCTGCTCGATCTCGGGAGCAATGCGGTTGTTCAGATTCGGTTCACCTCGTGAGATCTCCTGAACCGCCGCCTCGCCTCCCTTCTCGTAGAGCTGCCGGAGCCGGTAAAAGCTCTCCCGACTGTAACCCATCATCCGACATGCCTGCGAGGACGTTGCCCAGCTGCTGGCCAACTCCAGTACCCCACCTTCGCTCGGATCAGCTTTTTCTCTGTCGCCATCGCTTCCTCTCTCCTCGTTCTGCCCACGGCGTTGTTCCACCACGCCATGGGCTAGCTGTGGTGTCCAAACACGTTGTGTCGGGTGGGTAGGGCTTGGAGGCCACCCGGGGTCCCCATGCAAGTTGGGGTTGGAACAAAAAACTCCACTCCAGAGGAAGACCCCAGGTGACAATTCCTCGTAACGCAAAGCTGGCACCGAACGGTAGAGTGGCGATGATCCGGCGGCTGGAGGAGGGCTGTTCGGTGGCGCAGGTGGCCAGGGCCTTCGAGGTGAGCGAGACGACCGTGCGCAAGTGGCACAAGCGCTACCAGCAGGAGGGGCTCTCGGGGCTGCGCGACCGCTCCTCGCGCCCCAGGCGGCTTCGGCACTCGCATCCCACGGAGCGGATCCTCGAGATCGTGGCCCTGCGGCAGAGGAGGCTTACGGGCTGGCGGATCGCTCGTGTCCTCGGGATGCCGCGCTCCACCGTGGCGCGGGTTGTCCAGCGCTTGGGTCTCGGCCGACTCTCCCACCTTAAGACGCCCAAGCCCTCCACCGCTCCGCTATGAGCGCAAGCGGCCCAGAGAGCTCTTCCACCTCGACGTCAAACCGCTCAGCCGCATCGGCAGCGTGAGCCACCGCATCCACGGCGACCGACGGCAGCACTCGCGTGGCGTAGGTGACGAGTTTGTTCACCTCGCCATCGACGACGCCTCGAGGATGGCTGACGCCGAGGTCTTGCCGGATCAAAAGAAAAGGGGGAGACGGCCGTGGGCTTTCTCGGATGGGCCGAGCGATTTTTCCTCGGTTGGGGTACGTCCTGGATTGAACGGGTGATGACCCCCAACGGAGCCTGCTACGTCTCGCGGCACTTCCGTGGGCGCGCTCGAGCGCCGCGGCATGCGCCACCCCGCACCCGTCCCTACCCGCCCGAAACCAACGGCAAGACCGAACGCTTCATCCAGACCCTGCTTGGGGTCTGGGCGTCAAGCCGTCCCTACCGCAGCTCCGCGCGTCGCACTCGGGCGCTTCGGCTGTGGCTTCGCTACTGCAACGAACGCCAACCCCGTCGCTCCCTGGGAATGACCCCTCCGCTCCATGCCCTCCTGGCCTTGACCCAAAACAACCTGTGTGGACCCACAGCGAGGGAGCGACCTGACGCCGGCTCAGCAGGCCCAACGTCGGGTAGTAGGCTATCAGCGTGCGGCTCGTCACCGGGGCCACATCGGGGATGCCGCGCAACAAATCGTCCTTCACCCGCCAAAGCTGCCAGGCCTGTAGCCACCGACGCATCTCCTCATCGATGGCGCCAATCTACTTCTCCAGCCACGTGGTGCTCCGGGTCAGGCTGCTCTTCAGCATATGCGAGGCCGCGCTGCGCAGCCGCTCTTGCACCCGCATATCCACCAACTGCCGCCGGCGGTCACCATGTCCTCGATGGCACGCTGCTCTGCGTTCGGGAGCGGCCGCACCTGGGGGCGCACCGCCCGAGCAAACTCAGCCACCACTATGGCGTCCACCCGGTCCGTCTTGGCTAGCCGCTCATACGCCTGGGCAAAGTCGCGGCTGTGGCGCAGGGGACCACCACCGCCGCTAGGCCCGCATGTGCCGCTGCCGTGGCTAGCCGCACCTCCAGCCCTCCCGTGGCCTCCACCACGATCAGGTTCGGCTGGCAGGCCTGAAGACGGCCCACAACCTGCTCCAGCCCCGCCTCGCCGTAGCTCACCGTCAGCGCTTTGCCGGGCCTGTGGATATACACCTCTCCAGCCTCTGCTTGGCCACATCGATGCCAACAAGGGGCCTCTCGGTCCTTTCCCTCACCGTTTCTTGCCTCGTCTTTTTCATCTTTCCCGTCCTGGAAACTGTGGGCTTGTGTGCCCCAGCAACTGTCTGGGCTTGGCGATGAGAGACTAGCACGGCACTCCATACTTTGCCGCGGGCTTGCTCCCCCAGGGGAGTGGACGAGCTGCCTTGCCGGGCAAAACCACCAAAAGCTCACCTCGTCCCACTACTACAAACATGGAAGTGGCAGAACACTTCCAGGTACAAACACAGGGCGAGAGAGGCCCAAGAGACACACGAAAGAACACACAGCGGCTACGGTGAGGCCGTGTTTCCGGCGAACCGGCGAACCAGCCAACTAGCCGAGTGACCATTCACCATTCGGCATCCGCCCCTCACGCCTCGCCACTCGCCACTCGCTGCCCGCCATTCCTTGCGACCCTCGCCCGGCCGGCGGCCGACCTGTCCCCGGTACCTGTACGGGCGACCCTTGTGGTCGCCCGCGGCGCTGCCCACCCGTCGCCAAGACGTGGGTGTCCCGTATGGTGCCCTCCCAGACTGCCACCGCCCAAAAAGTGGGTGTCCCATTTGGTGCGATGGTCGGTTTGGCACAAAGGCGCCGGCGCGTAGGGGCAGGCCTTGTGCCTGCCCGAGGCGGGTTTCCCCCCCCCTACGGCGAGTTCCCTCTACCCGGTACCCGTACGGGCGACCCTTGCGGCCGCCCGCGGCGCTGCCCGCCCGTCGCCAAAACGTGGGTGTCCCATATGGTGCCCTCCCAGACTACCACCGCCCGACAAGTGGGTGTCCCATTTCGTGCCATTCCGTGGGTGATCCCGGCCCGGGGCTGGGCTGGCCGAAAAGTGGGTGTCCCGTATGGTGGGTGCTGTCCCTGCCCGGGGCCGAACCACCCGAAAAGTGGGTGTCCCATATTGTTCCCCGGTACGTGTACGGGCGACCCTTGCGGCCGCCCGCGGCGCCGCCCGCCCGTCGCCAAAACGTGGGTGTCCCATATGGTGGGTGTCCCATATGGTGCCCTCCCAAACTGCCACCGCCCAAAAAGTGGGTGTCCCATTTGGCGCCATTTGGCGGGTGGTTCCCGCCCGGGCTTCTACCAGCCGAAAAGTGGGTGTCCCGTATTGTTTCGGTTGGGGCAGCGATGGTGGGTGCCCGTAGCGCTGCCAAGTGGCGGCGCGATGCAGACCTCCACGCGCTGGTGTACGGGATCACTGCAGGTCTGGGCTCAGGTGATAGAGCATCCAGTACACCAGCACGCCGGTAACCGAAACCACCAACCAGACGGGCAAACTCTTGCGGGCAATTTTGCGATGGCCTGCGAAATCTCGCCGCAGCGCGCGCAGCAATGTCCACAACACGAGCGGCACCATGACGGCGGAGAGCAGCACGTGCGGGATGAGCACACCCAAGTACACGAACCGAAGCCACGCGGGTCCGAGAAATTTCACCGACCCCACTTGGTAATGGTGCGCTAAATAGGAAGCGAGAAAAGTAGCGGAAAGCACGACTGCGGTGAGCATCCAGGCACGATGTTGCGCGACTTGCCGACGCCGAATCGCTCGCCATCCCAACAGCAAGCACACAGTCGTGGCGCCGTTGAGACTCGCGTTGAGCGAGGGCAGGAACAGCGAAATCGGGGGATGCGCGCCCGGGGCCGGGCGCCACAGAAGCCAGGCCACCACACCCACGACGACAGCGCTCGTCATCATCACGATCGCAATGAGCCGGCGCTCCGACCGAGTACCAGGTACGGTCCCGCCAAGCATCTCGGAAGGCACGACCACCCTTGTATCTCAGGTATCCGCGCGACAAAAGGCCGAGATGCCTCACGGCAATGCAACGGAGGTCACGGACACATGAACTACGATGCGCTTTACTCGGGTTTTCGCTGGACGCCGCCGGTCCACTTCAACTTTACCGAAGACGTTGTCGGCCACTGGGCGCGCGACCGCGGCCGACTCGCCTTGTTTTGGGTTTCCGAAACCGGTGAGGAACGACGCTTTACCTACTGGGACGTGTATCGCCAGAGTTGCCGCTTCGCCCGCACCTTGCAGGGGCTCGGGGTCGCGCCCGGTGATCCGGTCATGGTCGTACTGGGCAAACGTCCCGAGTGGTTCTTCGCCGTCCTCGGCGCCCTCCGAGCCGGCGCGCTAGTGATCCCATGCACGGCTAGCTTGCGAGCCAAGGATATTCGCTACCGCGCCCAGCATAGCGGGGCACGTGTCATCGTCACCGAACCGGATTGCTTGGAACCAGTCGAGGCGGTTCGTCGCGAGTGCGATACCCTGCAGCACTTCGTGCTTGCCGGAGGAACTGCAGCCGAGTGGCACTCGTGGGACGATCTTCTCCTGGGCGCGCAGGCTACTGGGCACCTACCCACTACCCGCGCGGATGCCCCGGCCCTCTGCTTTTACACCTCGGGAACGACCAAAGACCCCAAAGCAGTGTTGCACGCCCACGCTTACACCTGGGCCCACCGTTACACTGGCCTGTACTGGCTCGACCTCGCACCCGGCGATCTCCACTGGACAACCGCCGATACCGGTTGGGCGAAAGCGGCCTACGGGGTGTTATTCGGCCCATGGAGCACGGGCGCTACCGTCTTCCAATACGGAGGCCGGTTCGACCCGCAGCGGGAGCTCCAACTCCTACAAGACTACGAGATCACCGTCTTTTGCGCGCCTCCCACCGAATATCGCTTGCTGGTGAAGGAAAACCTGCACCACTACCGCTTCCCTCGCTTGCGCCACTGTACCGGCGCAGGCGAGCCTTTGAATCCCGAAGTGATCGCCGTTTGGCGGGAACACGTTGGTCCGACGATCCACGATGGATACGGGCAAACCGAAACCACGCTGCTGGTGGCCAATCTTCCCGGCATGGAGATTCGCCCTGGTTCCATGGGTAAGCCTTTCCCCGGACACGAAGTTCGCGTCATCGATGACGCCGGTCGCGAACTTTCTCCCGGAGAAGTGGGCGACGTCGCTCTGCGCGGGCGCACGCCCTCGTTGTTTCGCGAGTACTGGAAGAATCCCGAGGAGTCCCAGGCGTGCTGGCGCGGCCCATGGTACGTCACGGGCGACCGCGCACGGATCGATGAAGACGGGTATTTTTGGTTCGTCGGCCGTGCCGACGACGTGATCATCAGCGCTGGGTACCGCATTGGTCCGTTCGAAGTGGAAAGCGCGCTACTGGAACACCCCGCTGTCCTCGAATCCGCCGTGGTGGCCAGCCCTCATCCGGAACGCGGGAGCATCGTCAAGGCCTTTGTCCGCTTGCGGCCGGGAATCGAACCCAGCGGGGAACTCGTGCGGGAGTTGCAAGAGCACGTCAAACGCACGACCGCCCCGTACAAGTACCCGCGCGAAATCGAGTTCGTGGAGGACCTCCCCAAAACCGTGAGCGGCAAGATCCGCCGCGTGGAGCTACGCCAGCGAGAACTCGAACGGAAACGCACACAAGGCTCCGCCCCGTAGTGCCGGCCCCGGTATGCTCGCTCTCTTCACTCGCTTTTTCCTCGCTCTTGTATTTTCCCGGTGGCGGCGAGTGACGTGGGTCGGGCTGGCTGCCCTGGTCGCCGGAGCCAGTTGGTCTGTTCGCTTCCTCGAAGTGGATCACACCAACGAGTCACTGAACGTCCCCGATGCGGAGCGAACGGCAACACTGGAACAATTCCGCGCGGCATTTGGCAACGACGAGGATTTGCTCGTGGCTTGGTACGACCCCGCCTTGACTACCGCACCCGGCCTAGAACGAGTCGCGCGTTTGACCGAACGACTGCAGAACCTCGAGGGCGTACGGAGCGTCTTTTCGCTCACCAATGCCCGGCAAATCGTTACCGGCGACACCGGCGCCATGCTGGTGCCGCTGATTGCTCCACCTTACAGCCGCTCGGAAATCCGCAACGAAATTCAAGCCGCAACCACGCGCATTCCAGAATTGGTCGGGTGGCTCATCTCGGCCGACCTGACCACCACCGGTATCTGGATCAGCCTCCACGAGGAAGCCACACACCCGTTACGTTCCGCACGAGTTATTGCATCCATCCGCAAAGAGATCGGCGAACTGCAACGCGAGGGGATTGCCGCCCATCTCACCGGGGTCGCCGTGCAAAAACACGACGTCACCGCATTTATCCAGCGCGACGAACGCACTCTGTTGCCTTTGGCCGTGCTCCTGCTGGGAGTCGTTCTCTGGTTGTACTTCCGTTCCCTTATCGCTGTTCTCGTGCCGTTGGGTGTGGCCGGCCTGACCGTTTTGCTGGTGCAAGCCGGGATGGCTCTCCTCGGCGTTCGCGTCAACGCCATCACCTCGCTCCTGCCTCCGGTCTTGTTGGTGCTGGCGGTCACTCCGTCGGTTCACCTTCTTCACTTTTGGCTGCGGGCTGAGACTCCCCGCGAGTCCGAAGCGCGCGCTACAGCCATGTTCGATCACCTGCTCTGGCGCTGCCTTCTTTGTGCCGCCACAACGGCTTCCGGTTTTGTCGCGCTGGCGATCACCCCCATGCCGGCGGTGCGAGAGTTCGGAGTGGCCGCAGCCGCAGGCTCGCTCGCAGGTGTGTTTTTCGCCCTCTGGCTCACCCCATGCGCCGCCCTCATCTTCGCCCCCCGCCAACACTGGCGCGAAGGGTCAGAAACGGGCGAATGGCGCATTGTGCAGCATTTTCTCGCATGGTGCAGCCGAGTATCCGTGCGCCAGCCGGCAGCGGTGTTGACGGTAGGCATCGTGTGCGGCCTCGGCGTGGGCGCGGGCATCGCGCGGCTGCACAACAACACCGATCTCGTGCGCTTCCTCAAACCGGGTGCAGCCGTCCGGGAAGACACGTTTTGGATCGACCGCCATCTGGGCGGCCCCTATCCGCTGGATTTCGTGGTCACGCGCTCGGACGGAGAGCGCCTGGCCCGAGCCGCCGATTGGCAGCGCCTGGCTGCTTGGGCAAACGCCGCGCAGAGCGACCCGGCGGTGAGCGGCTCTCTCAGCCTCGCCACTTTCTTGCAGCATTTGTACGCGGCCGAGTATCGCCTTCCTCGCCCGGCACTGCCGGGCGACGACGATGTGGTCGAGGAACTCCTCGATTTGCTAGCCGCCAGCCCTGCGCAAGAGCTAACTCGCCGCTTGTTGTCTACAGACCAAACGACCACGCGCTTCCAGGTGCGGCTGCACGCGCTCGGCACAGCCGAGGTGGCCCGCGCTGCGCAGCGGCTGCTGGCGTTGGGACAGCACTACATGGGCCCAGAATATCGCTTGCGGGTCACGGGTTCGCTGTATTACCTCGCCCGCGATTCCAACCAGCTCGTGCGACAGCAGATACAGAGTTTTGCCCTGAGCTTTTTGCTGGTTGGCCTTCTTATGGCCTTCAGCGCCGGCTCGCTGCGCGCGGGCATCGTCGCGCTCATTCCGAACGTTTTGCCCATTGTGATGACCGCCGGCTTGCTCGGATGGCTCGGGATCGACCTGAGCACAGGGACGGCGATGATCGCCGCGGCGGCGATGGGGCTCGTGGTGGACGACACGATCCACTACATCGGTGCGTTCCGGAAGAACGCGCTGAGCTCGCTCAGTCCTGCCGAGGCGGCCCAAAGAACCACACAGAGCACGGGCCCAGCGCTCATCGCGAACAACCTCGTGCTGGTCGCCGGGTTCTGGGTAGGTGCGGCCGGAAGCTTTCTGCCAACCATTTATTTCTCCTTATTCACCGGAGTCGCTTTGCTACTGGCGCTCTTGTACGACTTACTCGTCACGCCTGCGTGTTTGCTTTTACTCGTGCGACGATGAAACTCGGCAGCCTGGGTCTTCTGGCGCTTCTGGCCCTTTGTGTCAGTGTGCGCGCAACCGAGTCCAGCACAGGGTCGGACCGACTCTTGTATCAGTGCCCAATTCGGGCCGGCGATGCTGCCATTGGCGAGGTGCGGCTCCTCACCCGCCAAGACCACACGATCCTGGAAGTTCTTTTGCAAGCCGTGCCCATGCGCCGGGTGGTGGCCGAAATTCGCAAGAAGGAAGAGAGCAACTGGCCTCCTACACGGTCCGGTGCTCCATCCTCGCAGCGGTACGTGGCGGCGCTGGAGAAAATCCAGCGTCAACTCTGGCAGCAACGCGCGCGCAGCGCGCGCGGCCCCAATCCGCCGCAACGCCTGCGGATCACGTTTGTCGCCGCACCGGATGGGTCTTGGGTCACCTTGGGTAGTTTCGAAGCGCGCGGCGAACCTCCGAGTCTCGAAGTCTTGGAGACGACACCGATCGAGCGCCTCGATCTCGAGCCGTACTATGTTCACGAAAACATTCGCTTGATTCTGGCCGATACGTGTGGCTTGGACCTCGGCAAGGTCGAGAACTTGCTGGCCTCAACGCTCCAAGCACCCCCGGCGCCGTCCACGCGTCCGACCGCAGCCGCCAGCCCGTGAAATCACAGCGAGCGCGGCGCGGCGTCGTCGCTGGAACAATAACGCCACAACGGTTCGAGGTCGGGCGGGAGCGGCGAACGGAACGACAACCTCTCGCCACTGACCGGATGCGTGAAGCTGAGCGCGGCGGCATGCAATGCCTGACGATGCAGAGTCACTCCCGCCGGCAGCTTGCGCGCGCGCCCGTATAACGAATCCCCCACGATGGGGTGGCCGAGATGCGCCATATGGACCCGGATCTGGTGCGTGCGCCCGGTTTCCGGATAGACGGCCACCCAACTGATCGGATGGCGATGCACCAATAGACGGTAGGTCGAGCGCGCCGATCGGCCGCCCTGACGAACCACGGCCATCCGCTTGCGATGTACGGGATCCCGCGCAATCGGGGCATCCACCGTGCCCGAGGCACGATGCGGCAGACCCCACACGGCCGCCCAATATTCTTTGTCAACGCGGCGCTGATGAAATTGCCGGCCCAGTGCGGTCAAGGTCTCCGGGTCTTTGGCCACGATCAGCAGTCCGGAGGTATCCTTGTCCAACCGGTGCACGATGCCCGGGCGGAGCGGGTCCAACCCCGGCGGCTGCTGCCCTTGCCAGCGGTGGAGCAATCCGTGCACGAGCGTCCCCCCTTTGTGGGTCGGCGTGGGGTGCACCACCAAACCAGCAGGCTTGTCGATGACCAGAAGCCAATTGTCCTCGAATACGACCTGCAATGGCATCGGCTCCGGGCGTACGGTGACTTCCTCTTCGACTGGCTGCCAGCGAATTTCGATCGTTTGGCCGGGACGCAGCAAAGAGCGGGCGCGAACAGGCTGGCCGTCGAGCAAAACTTGCCCAGCGTCAATGAGTTTTTGCACACGCGCGCGCGAACCCCATCGCCCCAGCGAGGCCAAGTACCGGTCGAGGCGCTGCTGGCGCGCATCCTCGTCTACGGTGAATCGTTCGTGCAGAACACTCATGAGCGGTCACGAAACAAGGCGCGTGCTTCTGCGATATCCTTGTGGATTTGCTCTACTAGCAGCTCCACTCGCGGAAAACGAATTTCGCCGCGCAGGAAGCGGAGAAAACGCACCCAGAGGCGCCGGCCATACAGGTCGCCGGAAAAATCCAAGATGTGCACCTCCAAGCTACGCTCCCGATCGCCGAACGTCGGGTTCTTGCCGATGTTCGCGACGGCCGGACGCCAACGGCGATCCCAGCACACTTCGACGGCGTACACACCGTCGGGTGGCAACACCAACCCGCGAATATCGAGATTGGCGGTGGGGAAACCGAGCTGCTTGCCACGATTGTGGCCCCGAATCACTCGGCCCGCAAATGTGTGCAGCCGCCCGAGCATCTCGGTAGCGAGATCCAACTTCCCCTCCTGCACAGCAGTGCGCACCGCACTGCTGCTCACCAGGCGCCCTTTGACCTCGACTTTACCAATGATTTCCACGACCAAACCGTGCTCCTGCCCCAATCGCCGCAGCAAAGTCGCATCGCCGCGACGCAGGTGGCCAAAACGCACGCGGTGCCCCACGACGATTGCGCGCAGGCCCAGGTTCCCGATCAGCCAATCGCGCACGAAGGGTTCGGGCTCGATGCTGGCAAACTCGCGCGAGAATCGCTGCACCACCACGTGATCCAGCCCGAGTTCGAACAGGCAGGCCACACGCGTGTGCAAGTCCATGAGCCGTGCCGGCGCGCGCGCGGGCATCAATACCGCCACCGGGTGGGGCTCGAAGGTAAGCGCCAAGGCTGTGCCTTGTAACTGCCGAGCCAACTCCACGGTGCGCCGAACGATGGCCTGATGGCCACGGTGAACGCCGTCGAAATTCCCCAGCGTCAATACGGGGTTGGGAAATCGCTTGCCGAGCTGCTCCAGGTGTCGCCAAATGCGCATTGAGGGATTGTCTAACGTCACGAACGAACCCGACTCTTAGTCTGATCCTCCAGCAAAAGCACGCCGGATGCCTCCTCTCTGCCACCGCCCATCAAGGCAACCGAACGCCGCTAGCTGCGCGGTATTTCTTTGCAACGGGGCAGCCGGACGGGTGTCCGCCACTGGCTGCCGACTGCTGCGCCCGGCCCGTCTAAACAGTCCGCGCGCGCACCTCCCCCAAAATGGGCGAATGGACCGCCCTCTCCAGTCTAGAAAGCTAGGGCGCAACCGAGTTCGTTCCCTTGACGATGCCGCCGCTTGCATCCCGCGAGCTGCAACTCGTTTTCTCGCAGGCGCATGGTACATTGTTCGTCTGGTGTCCATGAGCGAGAGTGCACAAACCGGAACCGTCGAATTTATTCCCCGAGCGTTGGTTGCCGCTTGCCGCGAACGTATCCAGCGAGTGCGCGAGCGCACGGGTGCGCGCATCGGCGCCGTGCCCCCGCGGTTCGACCCGCACTATTGGGAAGCGTGGTTCGAGGCGAATGCCGAGGAGCTGTTGCGCTCGTTTCCCGAGGTGGAGCTGCGCTCGGGTTATTCCGTACGTTACCGCTGTTTCGGGCAACATGGAGCCGACCTGCGAGTTCGGCCGTTCGTGGCCCGTGCCGGTGTCGCGGTCGACAGCGTGCAGCGAATCCTCGAGTGGCACGCGCCCCCCGACAGTCGCGGCGCCTTGGAGAAAGGCGCGCCCAACCAAGATGTGGAGCTACTGTACAGCCATTTTTCCTTCCCGCGCACGGCCGCAGGTTACTTCGAGTACTGGTTTGTCATGCAAGAAATTTGGGCCAGCGCCCGCTGGGCGTACTCCCATGTCGTTGCCGACTTGGAAGAGCTCGGGCAGCTTGTGGCGGGTCCGCAATGGCAACTGATTCACCCCGTGGAGCAGTATCAGCCGGCTGTCGTGCGCAGTGAGAACTGCGGGGTTTTAGCGGTGCTCGTGCACTGTCCTCTGCAGCGCTTCGAGGTCACCCTCCAGCGAGTCGAGATCGACGCGCAACAGGCGCTGCACTACAGCGAGCCGATTCTCGTCGCGTCCGGGCCGCGTGGATACATCTTGTAACGACCCGATCTCCGTGTATCTCGAAAAGGCATGGGAGGTGTGACGATGAAGCAGCGCTCTTTCCGTGCGCTCGCGGCTGTAGTGGTCCTCGCCGCCAGTGTCGGCAGTGGTTGTGTGATGGGACGCGTGTATCGCGACCACCCGCTGGACGAAGCCAAGATCGCCCGCTTGCAGCGTGGGATCACGACCAAGGCTGAAGTACTCGAGATGTTCGGGCCGCCGCAAGAAATCGATGCACGCGAACTCACGGCCATTGGCATTCCCTTCGAGCCTTTTTTGAGTCGCCGCGGGGAGAAGCCACCGGTGGAGCGAATCGTGACCGCACGCTGGTTCCGCTACACGTACTCGCGCGCCAACGCGATGGCCCTCGTGTTGTTGCTGTTCAACTACGCGGAGTTCGACCAGAAGAACGATTCTCTGGTGATCTTTTTCGACGGCGACAACCGGGTGGAGGACTTCGCTTTCCGCAAGGGAACTGCCGAGCTTCCTCGCTTCGGCTTTCTCTCCCGAGCGCGGAGGTAACGTCACCATGCAACTACGGGGAACCACTCCGGTACTCTGGTTCGGTGTTGCTTTGGCCCTGCTCACCGCCAGCGCCTGTACCATTGCCCGGACCTACCAGGGGCCGCCGCTGCGCGGCGATGTCGCCACTATTGTACCGGGAAAGTCCACTCGTAGCGACGTGCTGCGCGAGTTTGGCCCGCCGACACAAATCTTCCACCAAACGAACGGCGATGCGTTCGTGTACACGTATGCCCGGCTGAATTACTCCGCCTTTCGGCTCCGCGATCCCATCACGGGAACCAACTGGTTTACCTACACGCGGCGATTCGAGACGCGAGATCGGCTGCTGGTGATTTTTGATTTCGACGGGGTGGTGCGCGACGTCGCCTGGGACCGCCACACGCAGGATTTGCCCGTGATATGATGGCGCAGCTTCCCTCGCGGGTTGCGAAACTCCGAGCCCGAGCGGCATTTTCCGGGTTACTCTGTGCCGTTTTTTTGGCCGGGTGTGCGGCGCAGTTTTTCGGCGCACACTCGCCGCCGCGCGCTGCCAACGTGATTCTGCTGATCGGGGACGGAATGGGCGATGCAGAAATCACTGCGGCCCGCAATTACCTCGTGGGCTCCGGCAGCCGCTTGGTGATGGAGCAGCTTCCGGCCTACGGCCGCTTGACAACCTTTGCAGTCGTGGAAAATGCACCGGACATCCCGGATTACGTGGTCGATTCGGCCGCGAGTGCTACCGCCTGGGCCACCGGCAAGAAAACCAGCGTGGGACGCCTCTCCACCGCCGCGCAGACCGGCGAGTTGCTTCCCACGATCCTCGAACGGGCGCAGCAAGCAGGCATTCCCGTGGGTGTGGTGACGACCTCTGAGGTCACGGACGCAACCCCGGCCGCTTTGCTTGCCCACGTGAATGCCCGCAGTTGTCAGGGGCCCAGCGACATGAAAAGCTGCCCCGAGTTTCGCCGCGAGCGGGGCGGACCCGGCTCGATCGCCGAGCAAATCGTTGCGCAGCGGGCCGCGCTCGTGTTCGGGGGCGGTCGCCAGCGTTTCGAGCAAAAGCCCACCGGTAGCGACCGTACACTCCTCGATATCGCGCGTGCATCGGGGTTCACCGTGGTGACACGAGCGGAGGAACTGCATGGCATTGCAGACCCACCGATTCTCGGCCTGTTCGCGAGCAGCGATCTCGACAAACTTTGGAAAGGCGAACCGGCACGCCCGTATCCGGGCAGTGGTCCCCAGCGCTGCCTGGAAGGCCAGCGGCCATCAGAGCAGCCCACACTGGAAATAATGACCGAACAGGCTCTGCGCATTCTGGAGCGACTCGGCGCGCAACGCAAACGGCCGTTCTTCCTTCAAGTCGAAGGCGCGAACATCGACAAAAGCGCACACGCAGCCGAGCCGTGCGCGCAAATCGGCGAGACCGCAGAGTTCGACCGCACCGTGGCCTTGGTGTGGAGGTATGCGCAGCGACACGGCAATACCTTGGTGATCGTTACCGCCGATCATGCCCACGCCACGCAAATCGTCCCGCATCCTTTTGCCGGGGCGCGCCATCCCGGGCTGCTGAGCACGCTCGTGACCCGAGAGGGGGGCTTGCTCACCTTGGGTTACGGCACCAGCTCCGCCGGAGCCTCGCAGACACACACGGGCACCGACGTCCCGGTCTTTGCCTTTGGTCCTTACAGCCACTCGCTTGCCGGCCACCACGACCAAACCTTCTTGTTCCGCACCATCGCCGCGGCTCTCGACTTGGATATCTGACGTCAAGCGAACGGACCCGGCCGCGGCAGGTCGCGCGCCGGCGTAGCGAATGCGGGGGCAGTGGCGACCACAACGGTCGCCCCTACAGCGGGCCAACCTCGTTGTTTGCCCCGAGACCGCCCGTGTCAACTGTGCCGCTACCCTCCAATCCAGATCCGCCGCCGCGCCGCAAACCATGACTGACGGCGAATGCCATGGCCGTTGGATCCGCCCGCAGGGACCCAATTACACCCCATCCGGCACGTTTTTGGTCTCCATCGTTTCTCCCGGCAGGACCGGCAATAGTTGTTTGGGCCCATCGGGCACGGGCAAATACAGAATGGCGAATGGCGAATGGCTACTGGGCTACTTCGTCGAGGGCAGACCCCGACCGCGAAAGGGAGGGGCTCTTCCCGGGTCAGGACTGGCGCTCCCACGGCCGGGCCGGATTCATCGGTCCCTATTTCGCTTCGCGAGAGCAGTCTCTGACCTTCACCTCAATTCCCACGGTACAAGTGGATCCGCTTATTATCTTTGGTCGTGGCCAACAACTCCACCACAGTCTTGTCCAGTTCGGGATGACGCAACGTGGGCGCCAACTCGCTCAATGGCAGCAGCACGAACTTCCGGTTGGGTATTTCAGGGTGGGGCAACTTGAGGTTTCGTTTGTGGATCACCAACCCCTCGTAAAACAAGATATCCAAGTCGATGACCCGATTTCCCCACTTCTTGCCCTTCACCCGCTTTCGCCCCATCTCCTCCTCGATTGCCTGCAACTTCCGCAGGAGTTCCTCGGGAGACAGATCCGTCTGCACCTCGATGACGGAATTCACGAACCACTGCGTGGCATCTCCGTGCGGCTCGCTTTCGTAAAAGGAAGACTGCTTCACGACGCGCGTGTGCGGCAACTCCGCAATGCGGCGAATGGCCTCCAAGTGATTGGCTTTACGGTCGCCGAGGTTCGATCCGATTGCGATGAAAACCTGATGAGGCATCGTCGCTTTTCCTCCCCTCTGGCTTTGCCAGCCTCGTCCCTCACCTCCAACCGAAGTTACCCGGCGACCTAAGACCGACGAACCGCTTGGATTCGGTTTCCGATTCAGCGCATTGCAATTCTCTTTACCCCGGATCGCCTTGCTTGACAACGTTCGCCGCATTTTCGCACCGCCCGCATGCGGCCCGGAGCCGCAATTGCTCTCCGGCAGCACTGGCACTGTGCGGCACTGCCGTACTTTTGTGCCCCACAACATCCGCCCCACAGGTGTGGTTGTTCACGAGATGCGACGGTGCTACGCGGACCCGGCCTGAACCAAGAGGAGGAGTGGCATGCGGGCAGCGGAACGGCTCAAGAAAATTCCGCCCTACCTGTTCATGGAACTGCGCCAGAAAATTGCCAAGGCTCGCGCCGAAGGTGCCGACGTGATCAGCTTGGCCATTGGCGATCCGGTAGAGCCTACCCCCGAACCGGTGGTCGAGGAGCTGGCACGGGCCGCCCGTGATCCAGCAAACCACCGCTACCCTACCGACGAAGAAAAGGGCATGTTTGCCTTTCGCGAAGCCGTGGCGCGCTGGTACGCGCGCCGGTACGGGGTGGAAGTTGACCCGGCCACGGAGGTCATCGCTCTCATTGGCTCGAAAGAGGGATGCCACCATTTCGTCTTGGCGCGAGTCAACCCCGGTGAAGTCGTACTCATGACTGACCCGGGCTACCCCGCCTATCGGGCCAGCATCCTGATTGGCGGCGGCGAACCTTACAGCGTCCCGATCCGCAGCGAGGATGGCTATCTGCCTCAGTTTGCCGACATTCCCACGGAAGTCGCCAAACGCGCCAGTGCCATGTTTCTAAACTACCCGAACAACCCGACGGGGGCGACGGCGACCCGCCGGTTCCTCGCCGAACTTGTGGACTTTGCCCGCTCCTACGATATCGCCGTTTGCTACGACAACCCCTACAGCGAAATTGTTTTCGACGGAGAGCGTCCCCTGAGTTTCCTCTCGATTCCCGGGGCGAAAGACGTGGGCATCGAGCTGAATTCTCTCTCCAAGCCATTCAACATGACGGGCTGGCGCTTGGGAATGGCATTGGGCAACCGCGATCTCATTGCCGCGATTTCGAAGGTCAAGGAGAATACCGACTCCGGCGTCTTCAACGCGATTCAATACGCCGGGATCGTGGCGTTAGAGCGTTGCAGCGACAACATTCGGCACATGCTCGAAATCTACCAGCGCCGCCGCAAGTTCGTTTTGGAAACGCTCACGGAACTGGGCATCCGCTTTACCCCGGGTCGGGGCACGTTTTATCTTTGGGTTCCCGCGCCGGAAGGCATGAGCAGCATCGAGTTTGCCACGTTCCTGTTCGAAAAGGCCCATGTAGTCGTGGCTGCAGGAGCGGCTTACGGCCAATACGGCGAGGGCTACGTGCGCTTCTCCCTCACGGTGCCCGACGACCGCCTGGCAGAGGCCATGCAACGGCTGCGGAATGCCTTGAAATAACCCCCGCTCAACGCACTCGCCGCACGAGCTGCGTACTCCAGGGGCAATACCGGCGCACCGTCCCCAGCCAATACTCGAGTTCAGCTTCGATGAACGTGGGGCAGCCATCGCACAGTTCGATGGCGGCATCGGTAAATGCCACGGTTGCCGGGTCCAAGTGCCAGCTCCATGGTCCGTTAAAGCCTCCCGCCCCGCAGCGAAGCTCTCCCGTAACGATTTTTGGGTGCTCCACGCCCGACAGAATGTCTTCCGCCATCTCGATTAACAGCGGATCGCGCAACAGAATACGAAACCGCTGCCCCTGGCAAGCGTCCACCTCGTAAACTGCACCGTTCCCCAACGGGCAACCCTCGAAGATCGAGCGCACCGCCGCAACCAATTCATCAATCGTCACTTGCTGGTCCCCATTGGCATCCATCGGAAGGCATCGCCCAAGTGGAGAAAGCCCCAATGCGATCGTTACCCCAGCCACAATTTCATCCACGCGAACCTCGAAGTCCGCATTGCAGTCGCCCGGACACGAGAGCAGCGGTGGCGGGTCGCCGCACAGTTCGGGCCCAGGCACGGACAGTCGAGCACCCACAGGCCGTAACGGCAGCTCTTGCCCGCGAGCAGAAGCCAACGAAACCGCCACGTCTAGAAACGCGGCGGCAAGCGCGCACCCCCACCGCGCAGTTCGCGCCGAAGCGAGAAAACGCATCGTCTTTTCCCTCCGCAACCCCTAAAGTGTACTGCGATACCCATCCCACACCAACCCCGCTTCCCGCCGTGGGAAGCGTTTCAGTCGGTAATGCGTACCCGACGCGTACCGATCCTTCTTTGCATCCCGGCCGCTCTTCGTTATGCGTGCGGCACTCGAGGTTAGAACATGGCACAAGCACAAGTGTTCCCCCCACCCACGCGGCTGCTGTTGGGGCCAGGCCCGAGCATGGTCCACCCGCGCGTGTTGCAGGCAATGAGCACACCGCTGGTGGGCCACCTCGATCCCGCTTTTCTCGCCATCATGGAAGAAACCAAGCGATTGCTGCGCTGGCTATTCCAGACCGCCAACGAGCTCACGATTCCGATCTCCGGCACGGGCAGTGCCGGAATGGAAACTTGCTTTGCAAATCTTCTCGAGCCGGGAGACGAGGCAGTTGTGTGTGTCAACGGCCTCTTCGGGCAGCGCATGGCAGAAGTGGCGCGACGGTGCGGCGCTCGCGTGCAGGAAGTGGCCGCCCCTTGGGGGCGAATCGTCGAGCCCGACGACGTGCGCTCTGCTTTGCGCCAGTGTCGTAAGCCCAAGATTGTCGCGGCGGTGCACGCCGAAACCTCCACGGGTGTGCTGCAGCCTCTGGAGGATCTCTGCGAGCTTGCTCGCGAGCATGGCGCGTTGTTCGTCGCCGACACGGTGACTTCCTTGGGCGGACACCCCGTAAATGTGGACCGATGGGGCATCGATGCGGCGTACAGCGGCACGCAAAAGTGCCTGAGTGCCCCGCCGGGGCTCGCCCCAGTGACGTTCTCCTCCGCAGCTCTGGCGGCTGTTCGTGCTCGGCGCCAGCCTGTACAAAGCTGGTATCTCGACGTGTCGTTGCTCTCGCAATACTGGGGCAGCGAGCGCGTGTACCATCACACAGCTCCCATCACGATGAACTATGGGCTGCTCGAGGCCCTACGTTTGATCGAGGCGGAGGGCCTCGATCGCCGCTGGCAGCGCCACCGGCGCAATCACGAAGCCCTCGCCGCCGGTTTGGAAGCGCTGCAACTTCGCTTTGCCTCGCAGGAGGGGCACCGACTGTGGACCCTCAACTGCGTCCGCATACCCGACGGGGTGGACGACCTCGGCGTTCGGCGTGCGCTGCTGGACGAATTCGGTATCGAAATTGGCGGAGGTTTGGGACCTCTGAAAGGAAACACTTGGCGCATCGGCCTGATGGGAGAATCGAGTACCGAGGCAAACGTCTTGGCCTTGCTCGCAGCACTCGAACGCATTTTGCCGCGCTTTGGGTGGCGCGTCGGGCCCGGAGCCGCGGTGAGTGCCGCACAGCAAGTGTTGGCGAGCTCGGACTGTGACTCGAAGGGGTAAAGTCAGGAACGTATGCGGACTGCTGGGTGCGGGTTTTTGGTGTTGTGGTGGTTGTGCAGTAGTGCCGGCTGTGTCGAAACTGCCAGAGAGCCGGTGCGGCCAAGTTCCGCCGCTCGGGAAGAGCGGCGGGCGCCCGAGGGCGCGGGGTGGTCACGAGCCGGCCTCGTCGCACTGGATGACGCGGAGTGCCGCCAAATCCTTCGCGACGACGCCACGCCCGATTCCTTGCAACAAGCGGCGGAACGTAACCTCGACTGCCTCGCGCGCCTGCCTGTCGATCGCCGCCTCCAGCTTCTCGATGGCGAGGTCAGCGTTGCCCAACTGATCGCGGCAACGCGAGCAATTTTGGAGCTCGGCACGGAGAGTCGCGAACGGCTCTGCGAACGGCTGCGCCTCTATCGTCTGGCGAGAAACGAGCCCTTATTGGTGGCTGGCTATTACCAGCCGGAACTGCGCGCCAGTCGGCGCCGCACCGAGCGATTCCGCTACCCCGTGTATCGCACGCCGGACGACCTGGTGGATGTGAACCTCCGTGATTTCTGCCCCACCTGCCCCCCACGGGTGGTGCAAGGGCGGGTACGAGACGGCAAGCTCGTCCCCTATTACACACGCGCAGAAATCGAAGCGGGGGCCTTGAGCGGGCGCGGCTACGAGCTCGCCTGGCTCGACGACCCGGTGGAAGCTTACTTTATGCACATCCAGGGGTCGGCCTTGCTGGAACTCGAAGATGGCGTTCGCTTGCAACTCAGCTACGCGGGTTCCAACGGGCATCCCTATCGCAGCATCGCCAAGGTTTTGAGCGAACAGGGAAAGCTGGCGGGCAAGACACTGACTTTACGTACCCTTAAAGAGTACCTGCGCGCGCATCCCGAAGAACAGTCCGCGCTCTTTCGCCAAAATCCGCAGTGGATTTTTTTTCGCGGGGTTGCCACCGGTCCAATGGGCAGTTGCGATGTGCCGCTGACTGGAGGACGCTCTGTGGCCGTGGATCCCGCGTACTACCCGCACGGAGCTGCCGGCTTTTTGGAAATCGATCCGCGCCCGGACTCGACCACAGGTCAGCGCACGACCCGGCGATTCGTGTTTGTCCAAGATAGCGGGAGCACAGTCTCCGGCCAGGATCGCGTTGACGTGTACTGGGGCAGCGGCGCAGTGGCCGAAGCCGTGGCAACCGAAATCGAGAATCCCGGACGCTTTTACTTCCTCCTCCCAAAGGAGTAGAGAAACGGCTTGTTTCGAGATCCCGTGAAGGAAACCTTCTTTGGAAGATTCTTCGGCGCATGGCAGTAACGATCGTTCTCGGCAGCAAGGGTGAAATTATTTTGCCTCGGAAAATCCGCAGCGACTTGGGGATCGAGGCGGGAGATGAGCTCGAGCTGAGCGTGGAGAACGATCGCATTGTGTTGCGCAAGAAGGCCGGGCGGTTTGCCGCCTACTTAGACCGATTGAGCCGGTACAAAGAGGAAAAACCCCGATGAGCCGGCGACATGGCATCGTCCGGAAGGGGCAGAGTGCCGGGGGTCGGCAGCGGAGGAGTGCACCGCAATGGCGCGCCATTACGAGAGCCCGGTGTTGAAAACCGAAAATTTGGCGCCTGGGGTGCGGCTTCTCAGCTTGCAGCGCCCCGCGGAGTTAACCTGGCTTCCGGGCCAAGGTGTAGTGGTCGAAGCGGGTTCGCCTGCCTTGCTTTGCCGGTACTCGATTGCCACTGCGCCCGAGCTGCCGGCGCACTTCGAGATCGTCGCGGATCTAAGCTCCGGCGGAGCGTGTGCTCGCTACATCGGTGCTCTCGAACCCGGAGATATCGTCCGGTACCAAGCTCCGATCGGAGAGTTTTCTTTCGACCGAGCTCCCGGCGCACCCCTGGCACTCATCGGATACGAGGTCGGCATTGCCGCCTTGCGTCCGATTGTCCAGCGACTGTTCCAACACCGCTTGTTGTTTCCCGTGCGCCTGCATCACTTCGTGAAAGACACTTCCTTGCAACTGTTCCGCAAGGAGTTCGTCAGCGAGGTCTTCCGGCGGGAAAACTTCGAGTACGAGGTGCTGTTCGATATCCCCATGAAGGACTACCTTTACGGCCGTTACGTTGCGGGCACGGCCGAGCGAAAGTGGCATTTTTACGTGTGCGGCCCGAACCCCGATGTGCAGCACGTAGCCGAACTCCTACGCGGCGCGGGCTACGACCCCGCCGGCGTGCACGTGGAGCAGTGGTGAGGTAGCCACTGCGCGGCTCAACGGGAGGCAATCTGCAAGCGCGAGCGGAAAAACTCCAGCACTCGCTCCAGCGCTTGTCGGGTGGGGTGGCCCTCGCGATCGACCAAATCCAGTGTGAGCACAGAATGCGCTCGCGGCGAGATGCCGTGGGGGTTTCCCGGCGACGAGTCAATTTCGATGGCTTCGAACCCCTCCCCGAGTTCCTCCCGCAAGCGTTGAAAACGCTCCGCGGGGCAGGCCAGGTCGCGCGTAAATCTCAGGCCCAGTACCGGGCAGCCGGCGCGGACACGATCTTTGACCACTTCGAGTTGCTGAGGTGCGAGATGTAGCGCTCGCCGGTGTGCCTTACTGATGGGCAAGGGCAACGACGGCTGACTCAACACCGGCGCTTGCACTGCCGGATCGATCATCATCGCGAGCGCAAAATTGCCGGTCAGGCACATGCCCAGGGCTCCGACACCCGGGCCGCCGCACCGGCGGTGTGCTTCCCGCGCCAGCGCGCGCAGCCAGTTGGTGACGGGGCTAGCCTCGTTCCGCGCCAACACTTTAAATTCCCGACTCACACACGCACCCAGAAACGAGCGCGCGACGTACCAGCCGGAAACCGGCTTTCCGGGAATGCCAAACAGATGGGGCAAGTAGACGCAAAATCCAACCCCGCGCACGCGCTCTGCAAAACGCAACACCTCGGGCGTGATGCCGGGAATCTCGTGAATCACGATGACCGCCGGGCCGGCACCCGCGCGGTACACAGTGTGCTCGATTTCGTCGTACCGAAAAGCAAACTGCTCGTAGCCCTCGATCATACAGGCTGGGGAATTACGGCCAGTCCGGCGGAAGGTCGAGCGTCGCTTCGCGCGAGCCTTCGAGATAGGGCTCGTTGCTCGAGGTCGACAGCGCGCCCGATCCGGGCACCTGGAAACGGTTTACGACGAGACCGATCACAGGAACCTCGACGCCTCGCACGACCAGATGCGCCGTATTGGTACCGATGCTGCTGAAGCGCAGTGCCGGAATGGTGCTGAAGCTCCGGCGCTCCATGCACTGGAACGAGCTCGCAGCCGAGAACGTTTGCTCGAGCTCGTTGATCACGGCGTATTGCAACGTAACCGCAGAGAACACCTGGCCCTCGAGGTTCTGCGTGCACGGGACCAAAACGAGTTCGCTATTGGACGTGGCCGTTTGCGCGAGCACATTGAAGTGCAAGCGATCGGGGCAAGCTTCGTAGTCCACGCCGTTCAGCGATATGAAATTTGTCGGCGCATCGTCGCGTAATTTCCGGAAGGCAACCGCCGAGTAGGCTATGCGCTGCCCCGTATTATCCGCAATCAGGGCACGGCCGGTGAGAGAGTTCGTGGGTGCAAAGCATTTGAGTTCGCCATCACCCTGAAATGGAGGAGCGATGCGGCGCCCGTTACCGTCGAGACCGGTGCTGACCATCCACGAAAGTGGACGTGCCGCTGCACCCCCACCGCCAGATGGTGCGATGGCTTGGAAACCAATCTCGACACAATTGCCGGCACTCACGTAAAAGCAGCGTGCCGCCGGCCCTGCCACGGTCGAAGACGAAGCCATTTCGATGCGCGTATCGGTGGTGGCGCTCGACCGCACCAGCGGAAAGATCAGCACCGCGGCAGCCAGCTTTTGCGCCGGCGGATCCCCCTGCGCAACCACCCCGAGCGGATCCACCTCGCCACGCACTCGCGTCGGCCTCGGTGTCGGAGACGCCGTGGGCGTAAAACTCGGTCGTGGAGTCCATGTCGGAACCCGCGTCCACGTAGCCGTGGGTGTACGCGTCGGTAGGGGAGTCAGCGTCAATGTTCGTGTCGATGTGATGGTGGGCGTCCGAGTCAGGGTGCGAGTCGGCGTCCGCGTGGGCGAAGAAGTTGCGGTTCGGGAAAACGTCGGCGTCACCGTCAAAGACGGGCTCCGCGTGGCCGAGCGGGTGCTGGTCGGTGACCGGGACGAAGTCGCCGACCGTGTCGGCGTGCTAGTGCGCGTGGCCGTGAAACTCGGCTGCGGGCTCGGCGTCCACGTGGGCGGCGGCAAAGGCCGCGTTCTGGTCGCCGACGCGGTGGCCGTTACCGTGGCGGCCGCGAACGAGGAAGGGGTCGAGGTGGGTGGCGAAACGTTTGTCGCCGTGGCGGCCGGCGGCTCTGGGGTGCTCGAAGGGGACCACGTTGGAGAGCTCTCGGGACCTACAGTGCTCGTCGGCGAGACAGCAGGCGTCGGGGACAAGGTCGGACGCGCGGTGGGCGGGAACAGTCCGGACTGCGCGAGCAACTGGAACCACGCGAATAGAAACGCTGCGAGGCCGTTCAGTATTTGACTCATCTCTTTTTACCGCGTGCGGGGAACCGAAATCGTGGCGCTCCGGCCACCAACGAACATTGGCTCGTTGCCGGCCAAGCCAAAGGTCGACCCGAACGGAATTCCATCGATGACCAAGCCAATGAGCGGCCCCCCGACGCCGCGAACCGAAATTTGCACCACATCGGAGCCGCCCAGGCTACGCTGAAGCACATCCGCGACGTCGCTCAGCAACCGGCGCGAGTAACAACGCACCTGAAACGAAGTGGAAACAGTTTGCCCGAGCTCCGTGGTCAGCAGAAGTTGCGCCGTCACCGTCGCGGGCGATTGCAAAACCAGATCTTGCGAGCACGGCAACAAGATGAGCTCGCTATTCCCACTGGGCGTATCGGCCAGCGCCGTGAACAACAAGCGGTCCGGACACTGCGCGTACTCGGAACCGTCGAGCCGGAGGAGCCCCGTGTACTCGCCACCCACAAAGCGCTGGAAGCCATACGCAGTGTACGACACCGTGGTGCCATCGAGTCCGAACACCGTGGCCCGGCCTTGCACGGTGTTGTACAACTCGAGCGCGGGCTCCGGGGGCACAACCGCACACTTGAGTTCGCCAAAGCCCCAAAACGGGGGCGCAGCCGTGCCGTTCAGCACGTTGCTCATCCCCTCGCTGATCAGCCAGGCAAATGGCTGGTACGGAGTCAATGCCAGAACAAAGCCAACTTCGTTACAGGCTGGATCCTCCCCGTTGACGAAGAAACATTCGAGTTCGATCGGCACGCCACTCAGGTTGACCAGTTCCACCCGTGTATCCCGCCCGGCACCCGCCTCGATGTAGGGGAACATCAATAGCGCTGCGGGAACGCGCTGTGCCGGCGGACCCGAGGCGGCAAAGGCGCGGCCAGCCAGGTTTTCCCACGTGGCCCAAAGCAAGAGCGCCCCAAACAGCCAACCCAACCGTGCCGCCATACGCCTCCTCGGTAAGGAGCAATGCTACGCTAGGCAGGCGGGCAATTCAATCAGCAAAACGCATGGTCTCCGCCGCACCCCGGCCATTGCCCTGCCCCCCCGTTGCCCGCAGCGGAAGAGGGAAAGCGAACGCTATCGGCTGCCAATCCACAGTCAACAAAGCATTGCCACCAGCGACCACCCCCTACCCGCTTCAGCCGGCGCGCCAAAAGGCAGCGACAAAGCACCCCGTCTCGTGCTGTCTATCGCCGCAGCGCCTGCGCACCGAGGCCCTTGCTTCCAATGCTGGGGCGAGAAGGCTGCCCGGGGTGCAACATTCCGAACGGCGACAACCTTATTTCTTACCCTTTCGCAGCCGGCGCCGGCCGGTGGGCTCTTCCGCCACGGTCTCGGCTGCCTTCGATCCCGCAGGCGGCAGGCGCTCGAGCAAAGCGAAATCGATTTCCCGGCGACGCAGCGAAACATTCGTGCACTCCACACGCACGCGGTCGCCAATCGTAAATCGCTGCCGCCGCCGGGCACCAATCCATGCCTGATCTTCTTCGTGGTAGTAATAACGGTCTCCCGGAAAGCTTTCGGGCTTGAGTAAACCTTCGATCGGGTAGGCATCGAGTTCCACGAAGCAACCGAAATTCGTCACGCTCACGATGGTGCCCGGCTCGGGTTCGAGCAAATGATCGAACATGAACTCGCATTTCTTGAGGTCCAGCATGGCGCGTTCGGCCTCCACGGCCTGACGCTCGCACTGCGAGCAGTGAACCGAGAGCTCTTCCAGCCGCTCCGCCAATGCGCGTGCCTCCTCCACTTGTCCGGCGAGTACGCGCCGAAGCTGGCGGTGCACCAGCAGGTCGGGATAGCGCCGGATCGGCGAGGTGAAATGGCAGTACACCGGAAAGGCCAATCCAAAGTGCCCGATATTGACCGTGCTGTACTGCGCTTGCCGCAGGGCGCGTAGAACCTGCCGGCTCAACACCCGCGCCAGGGGGTGCCCTTCGATTTGCTGGAGCACGCGCGCCACGTCTTGCGGACGAACCTGACCTTCGTACTGCACGCCAAAACCAAAGCGAGCCAGAAAGCGGTTGAGCTCCTCGATATCGTTCGGGTCGGGCTGTTCATGCACGCGGTACGGGAACGGCACGCGTTGCTCGCGCAAGAACAAGGCCACCGCGCGGTTGGCCTCTAACATGAACTCTTCGATGATGCGGTGTGCGTCATTGCGGGCCAGCAGTCGGACCCCCACGCTGCGGCCCTCTTCGGAAAGGTCGATCAACGCCTCGGGCAAGTCGAGATCGAGCGAGCCGGCCGCCAAGCGCGCGCGGTTCAACTGCTGCATGAGCACGTGCATCTGCCGCAAGTCATCGAGGATCGGGCCCAACGATGCGCGCCACGCATCGATCTCGGCGGACACGGCATCGGAAATCACCGCCGCCACTTTTGTGTACGTGAGGCGGGCACGGCTGCGGATTACGGCCGGGTACAATTCGCTGTGTTTGCGGTGTCCGTGCCGGTCGTAGTGCAGCTCGGCTACGAGAACGAGGCGATCGCGCTCCGGCACGAGGGAGCACAACTGGTCCGAAAGCTTTTCCGGGAACATCGGGATCGCGCGGTCGGGGAAATACACGCTCGTGCCGCGAGCCAAGGCCTCGTGGTCGAGCGCCGAGCCTTCGGGCACGTAGTAGGACACATCGGCAATGGCGACCCATAAGACACGCTCGCCATTCGACTGTACTTGCAAGCAGACGGCGTCGTCGAAGTCGCGTGCGGTCTCCCCGTCGATGGTCACGAAGGGCAAAGCGCGCAAGTCGAGGCGGTCGCGGTAATCCCCGGGCTCGGGATCCTCGGGCAAGCGCTCGGCCTCGTTTCGTGCGGCCTCGGGAAATTCCGTGCGGAGGCCGTGTTCGGCCGTGATAATGGCGAATTGCACATCGGGATGCTCCACGGGTCCCAGGACAACCTCGAGCTCCCCGGCAGCGGGGTAACCCGCAGTCGGAGGCCGCACCAGCCGAACGCGCGCCACTAAACCAGCTTGATCGCGTCGGGGCTGACGCGGGCCCACCAGTTGTACGGTGGGGAGCAAGTCGAGCTCTGGAACAAGTTGCCAGCCGCGACGCGTAGGCTCCAGCGTGCCGAGAATGGTCTCGTGAACCGAAGCGATCACGCGTGTGACGCGCCCCACCACGCGCCGCAAGCGGGGATCGCGGCGCACCACCTCGATTTCCACGCGATCGCCATGCATCGCACCGTTTTCGGCTCCGGCAGGGATCAGCACGTCTCGCGCAAACCGGCGCGCGGCCGCCCCCAACACTTCCACGAAGCCGTAGCCTCCTCGCACTCTTTGGTATCGCCCTTCGAACCGCTCCTCTTCCACTCCCAGCGGCACTTTGGGCCGGCGCGTGGCAGCCCGAAGCCGCAGCGTGGCAGGTGTGACCTCGGCCGCGGGAACCCATTGGTAGCGCGTTTTTCCGATGCGCCGCACTTTTCGTTCAGCCACGGCCGCTTCGAGCGTGGCTTTCATCTGCCGCCGATCGAAGTCCAGCACGCCCAAGCGACGCGCAATTTCCGCGATCGTGAGCGGACGCGGCGCTGCGTCCTGCAATGCTCGCAACATTTCTTGTGCTCCGACGGCCCGCGCCATGCCTTCCTCCTATCCGCTGTTGGAACCTCTCCGCTCCTCGGGGCTTCAGGGCAACAAGGCGCTCAGCAAGCGTTGGACGTTGCCACCGAACACTGCGCGAACCTCTTCGCGTGTGAGCCCGCTATCCAACAGTGCCTGTGCGACTTGTACGAGCCCGGTGGTGTCGAAGGGGGTTGTGGTCCCACCATCGAAATCCGACCCCAAAGCCACGTGTTCGGCGCCAATGAGCTGTACGGCGTACACAATCGCGCGCGCGATGTTCGCCATGGTCGGCTGGCACACGGCACCATCCCAGTAGCCGATTCCGACAATGCCTCCCTTGGCCGCCACCGCGCGCAGTTGGTCGTCCGACAAGTTGCGCACCGTGTCGCATGTGCCCTTCACACCGGTGTGCGACACAATCGGTGGCCGCCGGACCATTGCAATCACATCGTCGAACAGCTTGGGCGAAGCGTGCGCCAGATCCACGATCATCTTGCGCTCTTCGGCACGGCGCACGACGTCGGCTCCAAAGCCCGTCAAGCCGCCCTTGCGCTGCCCGTGGGCGGAGCCTCCCAGTTCGTTGTCGAAAAAATGCGTCAGCCCGAGCACGCGGAACCCCGCCGCATACAAACGGTCGACGTTTTCTAAGCGCCCCTCCAAGCAATGCAGGCCCTCCACACCTAACACGGCACCGACCACCGATCGCCCGCGCTCCCGTTCCGAAAGCAAGGCGTCGAGGTCCTGCCGACTGCGAATCACTCGGAGGCGCCCACTCGAAGCTGCGCTCGCTTGTTCGAGCCGATTCGCCTGATACACGGCGCGCTCGAACAAGCTGTTCCACGTGGACCACGGCCAGCCTTGGCTAATGACGAGCCAGCGGACCATGTCCGACCGCGCATCGTTGGATTCGTAGTTCAAACCCGCGGGGACTTTGGTCACCGCAGTGAACACCTGCAAGGCGACGCCACCACGTTCGAGGCGCGGTACATCCACATGGCCATGGTCGGCCTCGTGCAGCAAGGCGCGCGGCCAGAGGAGCGTGTCCGCGTGCAAGTCCGCCACGAAGAGCGTGCGGTACCAGGAGCGCACCTCCTCGCGTACCGGATACGGCGGTACCTCCAGTACGCGATTGAGGCGCCGATCGACCAGGCGCGGAAGCATATAAAACCCGCCCCCTCCGACGAGTACGAGGATCGTCCCGACGATGGCGAGGACATGTTTCATGAACCGTGTTTCGCCGAGTTGGTCGAAGTTTGTCAACGACTTGCGGTGGCCGCCCGCACTCACCGTTGGCCCCCTTCCTCGGGTCATCGGCTGCCTAGGCAACCTAGGCTCACGCCCAATGCGAAAACGACAAAGGCAACGAGCGTGTCCTTTTGAGCCGGAATGATTGCGGGTGTCGCCTCCCCAGCCCGCAAGAGCTGGAGCGAGGCGCGGAGCGAAAAGAACGCGCCCGCAAGACCCAGCGCCACGAGGCGAGGAAGTGCCCAGAGGAGGGCCACGAGAAACCCAAGCCACGCGCCTGCACATAGAAAGGCGAAGACAACGGCAGCCCGCCTCTTTCCCAACCGAACGACACAGGTGCGCTTACCCGCCGAGCGATCCGCCTCGAAGTCGGGAAACTCGTTGATCCACAAGAACGCGGCCACCAGAAGCCCGTACACTAAGGAAATCCAAAGGACTTCCGCCGACCACGAGGTCGCCAGCACACGGTAAGTACCAACGGTCAGCAGTGGGCCGTAAGCCACAAACACGGCCAACTCACCGAAACCCCGATAGGCAAGCTGCAGGGGTGGCGCGTGGTAATAGTAAGCCAGTGCGGCGCCGATGAGGCCCAAGGGTAACGCGAGCGGCTCCCGGAAGACGGCAATGACGCCTCCCACGAGAGCACAAAGAGCGTATCCCACGAGGCTGATCGAACGAGTCTCCCCCACAGTTAACATTCCATCCACAAGTACCCGCTTGCCGCCAGAGAAGGGGCTGCGGTCCTTCGGTGCCACGGCAGCATCCACGCCCGAACGGAAGTCGAAAATCTCTCCGGAGGCATTTTTCGCCCACTCCAGAGCGAAAATTCCCGCGATTACGGCCACGAGCCACTGAGGGGCCCAATGGCCGTGCTTCGCAGCAACCGCCGCAGCCAGCGCAACCGCCGCCAATGACGCCAAACTGATGCGCGGATCGGCGACGCGCCCAAAGCCCCGCAACCAGCGCCGCACGGAGGGAAGTCGTGCCCGCATGCCCCGATTATGCCCGGACAATCTCAGCCTGCATAGGGGCTCGGTGGGTTGCGGGAAACCCGCAAACAACCCCATGGTAAGACGGCAAAGATAGAGCACGGGGGCCACATGCATTGCGAAGCCATGCAACCGCCAACGCGTGCCCGCTACGCTGCAAGGCTGGCAAGACAGGCCGCTCGATGCCCCGCTGCTATTCCGCCTGCCCAACCTTCCGCTGCACGCTGTGCATTACTCGCCATGGCTCAGGACCCTGCGCAGCCGCTCCCAGAAGTTCGCGGGTTTCCCAGGAAGGCCGTACTCGGTTTCCACCCGATACACACGCTGGCCGCGGCGGACCACCCACGCCACGGTGTTCGGGCGCGGAAACTCCGGGCCCCAGAGCACGGCATCGTAGGAAAACACGCTGTCTCCATCGAGCACCGCCACCATGCGATTTTTCCACATGGCTTCCCAGGCCAGGTGTCTCCCATCGGGTGAAAAACGAGGGCGCCACGCTTCGCTGTAGGCTAGCGGGAAGGGGCGGCCACCGATGAAATACCGCCACTTAGCGCGCTCCACGTCTTCCGCCGCCGCGTACGCCACATGACGGCCGTCGGGCGAAAAAGCCAGACCCCACACGGCATAGTACGGGCCCCAACGCTGCCCATGGGCAACCACATCCAGCAAAGTGTCACGGCTCACCGGCAAAGCCCGCCAACAAGGGAAGGCCACATGGGCGCCATCGTCGGAAAGTAACGGGGGTCCTTGCTCCCAATAGTGCTCGCACACCACCGGCAGCGCTTCGCCATTACGGACCACACGCCACTGGGTTTCCTGGCCCGGCACCTTCTCCCACCACGCAAAAGCCGGAGCCTCGTCCGCACTCGTCAGCGATCCCGCCAATATCGTGGGCGCAGTGCGGAACTGATCGAAACCCACAGCGAACTCACCTTCGAGACTCCACACGTGCGCAAACGACGCGATGCGCTGATCGTTACGATACACCGCCCATCCGTCCGCGTCGTATATCAGTGCCATTAGGCTGCCATCGGTCAGATACGTCACCCGAAACTGCCGAAGCCCGGGCGGGCGGCTCGATAGCCGCATCGCGGGCGAAGCTTTTTCTTTCGGCGGCGCTTCGAGGAGCCGGCGCTCTTGCCCGTCGATCACCAGAACATGCTGCCCGTCGTCCCGCTCCGCCACAAACGCCACATGAGCCCCGTCGGCGCTCAATGTCGGAACCGAAACGTCGCCATACGAGCCTATGACCTCCCCATTCGACAACACCGCGGCGCGTTTTCCGTTTTGCGGCTCTGCGCCTTCGGTCGCAAGGGCACACACCGTGGCCCAGCGCTTTCCGTTACGACTGAGCCAGAACGCACCCGGTTGTGCGCACGGCGTGTCGAAGGCACGGCCATTCTCGACAATCGCCAGCCGTTGCTGTCCGAGCCGGCGCTCGAAGGCCCAGTATAGACGCGTGTGCGTTTCTCGCAGCAACACCGGGTTCCCTACCTCTTCGAATTCGGGATCGGCCCCGCCCTCGAAGACCACACGCTGCCCAGCGGTAGTGGGTTCGGCATACGCAAAGTGCAACCCGTCCGAACCAATCGCGAGACTGGTCCGCCGCGCAGTCGGGGGCAAACGCAACAGTTCCCGCGCCACGGTATGCTTGCGGCTGGAGGGCGCACTCTTTTGCGTGTGGCACCCGAAGCCCACCGCCGCAGCAATCAGGCAAGCAAACCCGGTCGCACAATGCCAGAAAGACACACTCCACGCCTCGTGCCTCCGCTCACGGAGGTTCCGCACAGGCAGCCCGGTGCAGCCCCTGGCCGTCGTTTCCCGCCAGCCTGGTTGTTTCGAGTTCGAGGAGCGCATCCCACAGCGGCTCGCCGGTACAGGCCTCCGCCAGCCTTTACTCCGGCGTGTAGCGAATCAGCACCCGCCGCCCATCGCGAAAACCGTTGCGAAAGCTTTCTTCGTGCTTGGCCCAGCGATCGCTGTATTTCTTGGCGTACACTTCGACCATTTTCTCCACAGTCGCGGGCTCGTTCACGATCGCGCCGCGCGCAAAAAAAGTCGGACCCTCCGGCTTGCCGACCGCAATTTTCGCTCGCGGGCGGCCCCACCGAATGCGCTTTGCACGCCACGACTGCGGCGAGGTGCCGACATAAACCGCCCCGTTGTGATAGAGGAACCAAATCTCCGCAGGCCGACTCCACGAGCCATCCTTCCGTTGGCTGGAGATGTACACGTATTTGCTGTTTTCCAGAGCTTTGGCGATTTCAGATTCGAGAGCGGGGGCCGCTCCGGGAAGCAGAAATGCACAGACACAAGCCAGCACGACACCCAGGGAAACCGAACGCGTGACACGTCCACTCATTGCCCTGCTCCTCCTCTTGCCCGCACTTCGGTGCGAGCCCGCGGCAGCTTGCCCTCGCCAAACTCGCGTTTCAACTGCTCCCGATACGGCCGACTGAGCGGCAGCACGTTCACCGCTCCGGTCAAATCGTTGACGTCCACGTACACTTCTGTGTCGTACACTTCGGTGATGTTTTTGTACGTGATGACCTCTGCCGGCGTACCCGCGCAATGGACCGTTCCGGAATGCAAAAGCACAACCCGGTCGCAGTACAACGAAGCGAGGTTCAGATCGTGCAGCACCGTAACGATACCCCGGCCCTCGTCGGCGAGGTCGCGCAAAAGGTCGTAAATGGCCACCACGTGATGGAGGTCGAGGAAGGCCCCAGGCTCGTCCAGAAGCAAAATGCGAGTGTCTTGCGCCAAAGCCCGAGCGAGCACCACGCGCTGGCGTTCTCCGCCACTGAGTTCCTGCACCAGACGGCCCGCCAAGTGAGCGACACCGACTCGTTCCATCGCTGCCTGTGCGCGAGCGAGATCTGCCTCGGATTCGAACGCAAACCCGTGCAAGTAGGGTGTGCGCCCCATCAACACGAGCTGCATGACGGTGAACGGGAAGTCCACGCGAGTTTCTTGCGGAACCACCGCAATTTCCTTGGCGATCTCCCGCGGCTTGTAGTGAGAGATCTCACGCCCCCAGAGCTCCACCGTGCCTCGCTGGGGCACAAGCCAACCGCTCAACAATCGGAGCAGGGTAGACTTTCCCGACCCGTTCGGACCCAGGATGCCGAGGATTTCGCCCGGCCCGAGCGCAACGCTAACTTCCCGCAGTACCGGAGACCGCCCGGAATACCCAAAGGTCACCTCGGTCGCCGCTAGGCAGGCGGCACTAGCTGTCTCTTTCATGCGCGCCGGGGTTTTTCGCACCACGAGTAGGCCGTGCAAGGGGGCAGCGCTTCACATCAACATGGTTGAACTTCTTCCAGCTTTTGGCCATCGTGGCGCGCAATGTTGTGGCGGTGGACTCGTGCGGGATTGGTCGGGCTATGGGTTTGGGCAGCGGCCCTTCTGTGCAGCGAGGCGGCGCGCGCCGAACCTTACATCGCGGTGCGTGAAGGCATGCGCTGCAGTGCGTGCCATACGAACGTAACGGGTGGCGGCAAGCGCACCGATTTGGTGAGCACGCACGCGAAGGATCTGCTGCACTATCCCGACTTTCTCGGCCCGTTTTCTCGCCCCGTCGAGTTCTTCACCGGCGAAATCAATCCCTACGTTGCCTTGGGCGGCGACTTGCGTACGAGCGCGAGTTGGATTTTTCAGTCGCTCGGCGCCACGGGGCGGGTGCGCAACGATCGAGCGTTTCGCGGCCGTTTGGAGCAAACACGCCTCGAAGTCACGCAGGCCACCGTGTACGGGGAGCTGCGTCTCATTCCTGACCGCGTCACCTTTTACATCGATCAGCGCTTCCAGCCCACGGTGGACACGCGGGAGGCCTTTGCTCTCGTGAAAGGATTTCTTCCGTGGGACGGATTTATCAAAGTCGGCCGCATGTTTTTGCCCTACGGATTGCAATTGCAAGACGACGAAGCCTTCATTCGGGGCGGGCGATCCCGCGGCTCCAGTTCGGCGAGCACAGGATTCAGCTTCAATTTGCAGGAGCCCGGGGCATTGATTGGGTTCGAACCGGGCAAGTGGTCGCTGCTGTTCTCCGTCACGGATGGAAGCGCTGGCGATCGAGATGTCCGCACAGTGGGAACCATTTACACCGTGTACGACGACGTCCCGGTTGTCCGGACCTTGTTGCTCGGCGGTTCGGCATCACGGGTCGCGCCGCCCAGCGGAGAAACCGTCGTGTTCGGATTCTTCGCGGGCACGAATCTCGGCCCGCTGACGCTTCTCGGCGAAGTGGACTTCCGCAGCGACAAGGGCCGCGCCACGCTCGGCCGGCGGGTCGGCCAGTTCCTCGCCTACGGCGAAGCGGACTACCTGCTTTTTGGCTGGCTCAACATCAAGGCTGCGGTGGACTATGCGGACAGCGATGGGCGCCTTACGCGCCAAGTGGGCAGCGCCACCATACTGGATACAGCCAACGATGCGGAGAACCGCGTCAGCATCGGACTGGAGCCGTTTTTGAACCGTTTCGTGCAACCCCGCCTGTTTTACCGCATCAACAACGGCATTCGGTCGGACCCCACCCACAACCAAAACGTGTTGCTGCTCGAAGCGCACGTCTTCTTCTAGCCGCTGATCGGAGCGATTTGCTTGTCCCGCTCCGTGTCGGCTCGCAAATCAGCGAGAGTTCGCCCGCTCGCACTGCCCCCACATTCGCCTCCGGATCGCCAGCGTTGCCGCATGCGAGTGGAACGCGCCGAGCGGCGGGTTGCCAGGCTGTGTGCTCCCCGTTAATCGGCTGTCGCATGGCGCAAAAGAAACTGCTCTACAAAGTCGTCTTTCACAACCAGGGGCGCGTGTACGAGCTGTACGCCAAGCAAGTGAGCCAATCGTCTCTGTTCGGATTCATCGAGCTCGAAGGGTTGATTTTTGGCGCGAAGTCCAACGTCGTTGTGGACCCTTCCGAAGAGGCGTTGCAGCGTGAGTTCGAAGGTGCCGAGCGTACTTACATTCCGATTCATTCGATTTTGCGGATCGATGCAGTGGAAAAGCGAGGGCAAGCGAAGGTTTATGCTCTCTCGGAAGCCTCCGGCAAGGTGACACCACTGCCGGCACCCATTTACACACCGGTCAAGCGCGACTCCTAGGCAGGGCCAACGGTTACGAGATCACGAGCCCGGCATCCACGGACAACACCGCACCGTTGACGTAGCGCGCCTCGTCCGAGGCGAGATACGCCACTGCAGCCGCCACTGCTTCCGGCGAGGCTTTTTCGTCGACGAGCTTGAGGCGCGCAATCAAGTCCAGTTCCGCACCCGCAGGTGGGCGAAAACCGGCCAGGAAAGGCGTATCGATCCCCCCGGGGCACACGCAGTTGACCCGCACCCCGCGGCGGGCGAACTCCACGGCGAGAGCTTTCGTCAGTTGCACCACCCCTCCTTTCGAGGCGCAATAGGCTGCGCTGTAGGCCTGGCCGATGAGCCCGGCGGAAGACGCCATGTTCACGATCGCACCTTGGCGGTCGAGCAAAGCCGGCAGTGCTGCCTGGCACATGTAAAACGTGCCGGACAAATTTACCGCCAAGGTGCGGTTCCACTCTTCGACGGTGACGTCGAGCGTGTGCTGAAATCGTCCCACACCCGCGATGTTGGCTAGAACGTCGATGGCCCCGAAGTGATCCAGGCAAGACTGCACGCTCCTCCGCACCGCATCCGGTTGGCTCACGTCGCACCACTCGCCAAAGGCCTCGCCGCCACTCTCGCGCACTGCGGTCAGGGTCTCGGCGAGCCCGACCTCGTTCACGTCGGTGCAAAACACTTTGGCTCCTTCGGAAGCCAATCGCTGTGCGGTGGCGCGACCAATTCCCGAACCGGCACCGGTAATCAAGGCGATCTTGTCGCGAAATCGTTCCATGGGTTCCTCCGTTCGCGCTTGGCGGCGTGAACGAAAACGCTGCGCCTGTCAACCCACGGGCTTCACTCGCTTCGCCGCTACCGGTGCGCTACACGGGCCGCCATGGCCGAGGAGAAGAAGGCAGACATTCACACCTACCGGCAACGTTTTCGCTCTTACGCGCGCTTACCCGCGGAAGGGGTGCCGCGGCCGGAAGTCCTGGCGGTGTTGCGCGAGATGAAAGAACTCGAAGAGCAGCGCTGGAAGGCCGGGTATGCCTCGGGGGCGGTGTATCACGGAGCAGACGAGCATGTGGAGTTCCTCAATCAGGCGTACGCGCTCCACTCGCAGTCGAACCCGTTGCATGTGGACTTGTGGCCCAGTGCGATCAAATTCGAGTCGGAAATCGTCTCCATGGTGGCCCACATGCTCGGTGCCGGAAGTCCCGGAACCGAGCCGGGCAGCGCCGCCGAGATCGTGGGCACGGTCACCTCTGGTGGTACCGAGAGCATCTTGCTCGCGATGAAAACGTACCGCGACTACGCGCGCGACAAGAAGGGGATCACGCAGCCGGAGATGGTGGTGCCGACAACCGCGCACGCCGCGTTCGACAAGGCGGCACAATACTTCGGCATCAAGATTCATCATGTCCCCATCGGACCCGACTGGCGCGCCGACGTCCGCGCTATGGAGGCGGCAATCAACGACAACACGATTGTCGTGGTGGGCTCAGCGCCGCCGTTTCCCCACGGAATCGTGGATCCCATCGAAGAGCTTTCGGAAATTGCCCGCAATCGCGGTATCGGATTTCACACCGACGCTTGCCTGGGCGGTTTCGTGCTGCCGTGGGCGGAAAAGCTCGGCTATCCCGTTCCCCCGTTTGATTTCCGCCTTCCCGGAGTGACCTCGATTTCGGTGGATACCCACAAGTTCGGCTACGCCGCCAAAGGGACATCGGTCATTTTGTACCGCGGCCGGGAATTGCGGCGCTACCAATACTTCACAGCGACGGATTGGCCGGGCGGGCTGTATTGCTCCCCCACTTTCGCGGGTAGTCGTCCGGGCGGCTTGAGCGCCGCATGTTGGGCCGCCTTGGTGGCCTTCGGGGAAAATGGTTACCTCGAGGCCACGCGCCGCATTTTGCAAACTGCAGAAAAAATCAAGAAGGGCATTGCGGAAATTCCGGAACTGTACGTTCTCGGGGATCCGCTGTTCGTGATCGCCTTCGCGGCGCACGAGATTGACATTTACAAGGTGCTCGATGCCATGACCGACCGTGGCTGGAGCCTCAATGGCTTGCAACGTCCAGCGAGCTTGCACATTTGCGTGACGCTCCGGCATACGCAGCCCGGAGTGGCCGAACGGTTTCTGGAAGACCTGCGCGCTTCGGTCGAGTTCGTCAAAGCCCATCCAGACGTGTCGGGTGGCCAAGCGCCCATTTACGGCATGGCCAACACGCTACCCGACCGCGGCTTTCTCGCCGAGGCCATGAAGGACTACATGGACGGCTGGTACAAGTTGCGTTGAGGAATTTGTGCATCCAGAGAGCGGGGTCGCTTCGAGGGGCGACCTCGCCTCAGTAACCATCCCGCCATGCCTGCTCGCACCGGCATCGCCATTGATGCCCGGGCGAGCGTCAGGAGCGGCAGTAACCGCGTCTTATCGCTCGGCAAAGGCCTCCTCGCCTGAGGCCCGGCTTGCGCCGGGCCCGCTTGGGGAGCATCGGCGCAAGGAGAAACCCACCGGCTCGAAGACCTGCCACCAAGCCGACACGGGAGCGCCCGCACTGTTGCCCGAGTTCGTGGTCGTGGATGCACTGCGCCCGCAGGCTCGTGCGATCCCGAGAGCTTGCCCGTTCAGCGCACCGCCAGCACGCGCACGTCGAAAATCAGTGTTTTCCCCGCCAGCGGATGATTGGCGTCGATCACGATCGTGTCGTCCCGCACTTCGTGGACGCGCACTTGTCGCTCCCGGCCACTGGAGTCCCGCGCAACCAATTCCGTGCCCACCACCCATGCCCCGGGCGGAACGAGATCCTTTGCCACCTCGTAAAACGCTTCGGGCAACACTGGGCCGTACGCGAGTTCTGGGGGGATGCGGATCTCTTTCGCATCGCCGACGTCCAGACCCTCCAGGCCCTGCTCCAACCCAGGGATGATCTCGTCGTTGCCTTGCGTGTACTCGAAGGCTTCTTCGCCCACGTTGCTCTCGATGATCCGGCCATCCTCCAAGCGTAGCGTGTACTCGATCGAAACGTGGCTGCCTGCGTGAATACCCATTGGTTCCTCCTTATCTCTATTGAGCGCGAGCTGCGTGTCGCGCAGACGGCCGTTGCGCTACTACGTCCTGAGGGGCGACGGCCACCCCTGAGGAACCAACTCGCTAACCCTCGGCCTCACAACCGAACCGAGCGGGACTGAACCAATCAGAAGCTTCGGCCGGTGTCAATGGACTTCGACGAAACATTGAGTTCTTCCGCTCGCCGGCGTCGCGGCGCCGTGACCTCCGAGCTTCGCCTCCGCGCTACAACCGGCTCGCGCCCAGCTTCGCTTTGTGTCCTTGCCGCAGGCCACCGGTTATGTTTCCTCCATAGAATTTCGCATCGGGCACGTCGCAAGGGTGCACCCTCCGGGGCTCCCCTAGCAACGCCGCTCGCCGGCGATAAAGTTGTGGTCGCGATGGTGCCGCGTGACACGCCGAATTCGCGTGGCGCTGGACCGAACAAACACTCATGAGGTTTCTTTTCCAGTGAACACAGCAGACATTGTCATCGTCGGGGCAGGTTTCGCCGGGGCTGCAACCGCTTTCCATTTGGCGCGCCGAGGTGCGGGGAAAATCGTCGTCTTGGAGCGTGAAGCGGTGCCCGGATACCACGCCTCGGGTCGCAACGCAGCCCTTGGCTTTACCTCGATCGACGAGTGGGAAGCAGCGACACTGGCACAGGAAGGCCTGGCGTTCATTCGAGGCGAAGCGAGCACTCTCGCCAAACGGCCACTGTTCCGCGACTGTGGTTCGCTGCTCGTGGCTTCAGTGCCGCAAACTGCCGGGCGACTGCAAAGTCTCGTAACGCGACTTCCTGAAGGTGCAGCCTGGTGGGACGCCAGCGAGGCCGTGCGAGCCGTGCCTGTGCTGGCCGAATCGGATGCCATCGGCGGACTCTGGAGTCCGGGTGACGCGGTCGTCGACATTCACGGCTTGTTGCAAGTGTATATCCAAGAAGCGCGGGCGCGCGGTGCGCAAATCCTCTTCTCCGCGCCGGTCTGTTCCGTCAAAGTTGCCCACGGAAAGATTGCCGAGGTTCACACGCCTTCCGGGGCGTGGAGTTGCGGCACACTGGTGAACGCGGCGGGCGCGTGGGCGAGCGAACTGGGGAGGCTGGCGGACTCGCCGGTTCCGCCGCTGCAGCCCCGACGCCGCCACCTTTTTATCGGCAAGCCTGGCTTTGCGGTGGATCCCCACTGGCCCTTCGTATGGCATGCAGACGTAGACACGTACTTCCGCCCCGAAGGAGACGGGCTGCTGCTGAGCCCGTGCGATGCCACCCCTCATCCCGCCGTCGAGCCTCGGACAGACGAACACGCCAAACTCTTGCTGGCGGAAAAACTCATGCGCGCTTTCCCCCGCCTGATGACCATGAGCATCGCGCAGGGCTGGGCGTGCCTGCGCACGTTTGCACGCGACGAGCGTTTCGTGATCGGGCGCGACCCGGCGGTGCAAGGACTCGTCTGGGTGGCCGGGCTAGGTGGCCACGGCATGACATCGAGCTACGCCGCAGGCCGTCTCGGGGCAGCCGCTGCTTTACGCGATTGGTCGGAGGAGCTGGCCTGGTTCGACCCGGCTCGCCTCGTTGGGTGTTGAGCGATCGTCACCAACGGCGGGTTTCGCCCACGGCCAACACCCAAGCTTGGTCGTCGCCGTAACCGAGTTTTTGCGCCGCCGCACGAAAGCGCGCCGGCGGCTCGTCGAGCGATTCGTCGGTCAGATCGAATGTGCCCCAATGCATGGCGACCACTCGTTTGGCTCCGACATCGCGCGCGGCTTGTACCGCCTCTTCGGGGTTCAGGTGCACGAAGCGCATGATGGCGGGCGGGTCGTACGCCCCGATGGGCAGTGCGGCAAGATCGATCGGTCCGAGCCGGGCGCCGATTTCTTTAAAACCCGCGAAGTAGCCGGTGTCGCCTGCGTGGTAAAATTTGCGATGCTTGCCCGCCACCACCCAACCTGCCCAAAGGCGGCGGTTATGACCGATGAATCCGCGGCCGGAAAAGTGCTGAGCCGGAACACACGTCACGGTTACGCTGGGTAATTCCACCGATTGCCACCAGTCCAAAGCAACGAACCGACCTCCCACGCTGTGGACAAGGTCTCCCATTCCGAGCGGCACGACGAACAGCACTCCCCGCCGTGCCAACGCCTTCCAGGTGGGCAAGTCGGCATGGTCATAGTGATCGTGCGAGACGGTGACGAAGTCCACCGGCGGGAGCTCCTCCAGCGGGATTCCTGGCGGCTGCAACCGCTGCGGGCCTGCAAAGGAAACTGGGCTGGCACGCCACGAGAAAATCGGGTCGGTGAGAAAGGTAACGCCCTCCATGCGAACGAGAAACGTCGAATGCCCGATCCAGGTAATGCTTGGGTTGTGTTCCAGTGCGTGCCGGTCGTAAGGAATCCAACGGGCGCCGCCGGCACGGGGATTCAGAGACGTCCACGCTTTGCGCAGAAAAAACGGGAACATCTCCCCCAGGCCGGGCAACGGACGAGGGCCGGCTGCATTGCAAAATTCATCGCCGCATCGCGGCGCACCCGCGCGAGCCATCGGTAGCGAAGAAAGCAGAACGAGCACGAGCAGCACAACCTGGATGATCGCCGTCCGCACCATCGGCAAGGACCTATAGCGCAGGCAATCTATTCGGCGAGCAGCAAACCCAAGAGATCCTCGGGCGTCCGCGCGCGCAGCGGAGCTTCGCACAATTCCGCCGCACGGTAGCCCCACAGGGCCGCGCAAAAGGCGATACCGGCACGGGCAGCCGTGTCGCGGTCGATCCCGGAGTCGCCCACCAAAATGCTTTCCTCGCGGCGGGAACCCACCAGCGCGCACAGGTAAAACACTCCGGCCGGGTCGGGCTTCCGCTGCGGCAACGTGTCGCCCCCACATACGGCGACCAAGTAGTCGCGCAATCCGAACCGCCTCAAGATCGCCTCGCTCAGCGATACCGGTTTGTTCGTGAGTACCGTCGCCGCCACACCCGCTTGCTGGAGCTCGCGCAACACTTTGGCGATCCCCGGATACACGCGGCTGCGCTCCGCAACGTGAGCTCGGTAGTGCGCGAGAAAATCGGCCAAGACCTTGTCGTGCTCCGCCGGCGTTGCGTCCGGCAAGGCCTGCTCGACCAAACGGCGCGCCCCTTCGCCGATCATGGCTCGAATGTCCTGCACGGCGTACGTCTTCCAACCGTTCTGCGCTAATGCGTAGTTCAGAGCAGCCGCGATGTCTTCAGCCGTGTCCACCAGCGTGCCATCGAGGTCGAAAATCGTGTGCGCCCAGCGCCCGTGCTTTGCCATAGCGGTCGTGCCTCCGGGGCACTCAGGCTTTCAGCGCAAAACCAGGGCGCTGCTCTGCGGGCACGTACACGCAGTGCGTGCCTCGGTAAATTGTGGCCATGCACTTGTTGCAGTGGATGCACGCAGCTCGATCGACATCGCCGCGCGCCCAACGGGCCACTAAATCTGGCTCGCGCAGCAAAGCGCGCCCCAAAGCCACGAAGTCAAAACCCTCTCGCAAAGCGGTGCGGACATTTTCGAGACGGCTCACGCCCCCCAGTAAGATCAGCGGCATGCGCAAGGCCGCACGAAACTCGCGTGCGAAGGGCAGGAAGAACAGCTCCTCGAACGGATACGCGCGCAAAAACCGGCGTCCGAGCAACCGAAAGGGTAGTCGCAACCAAACCGGGAAGGCCGCCGCCATTTCTCGCAAAGGAACGTCGCCGCGGAACAAGAACATGGGGTTTTCGAACGAGCTACCGCCCGTAAGTTCCAAAGCGTCCAAGTGACCGTCTCCCTCCAACAAGCGCGCCGCTCCCAGGCTCTCGCTTACCGTAAGCCCCCCTTCGACCCCATCGCTCATGTTCCACTTGGCGATCACGGCCATGCTCCGGCCCACCCGCTCGCGCACCGTAGCCGCAATTTCCCGTGCCAACCTCGCTCGTTGCGGCAATCCCCCTCCCCACGCATCGCGCCGCCGGTTCAAGCGAGGACTCAAAAACGCACTCACTAAATAGCCGTGGCCAAAGTGTAACTCGATTGCGTCGAAGCCAGCGTCGCACGCCAGCGCGGCGGCTTCGCCGAAGGCCCGCACGATGCGGCGAAGGTCGGCCTCCTCAGCAGCGCGCAGAAAGCGCAAGGCACGCGCAACAAAACGACGCGATGGTCCTAATCCCTGCCCGACGGTGATTCCTACTGGACCGGCGTGGCCGAGCTGAATCGCCGCGGCTGCACCTTCTTCATGCACGGCCTCAGCCAGACGGCTGAGCCCTGCCAGGGACGCACGCGTCACAACGATCTCGTTGGGAGCGCCCCGCCCGTCCTCGCTGACGGCGCAGTAAGCCAGTGTCGTCAGTGCCACACCGCCGCGGGCAAAGGCGCGGTGGAATGCAATCAAAGAATCGGTCACTTCTCCGCGTCGAGCCCGCCCTTCGAAGGTTGCCGCTTTGATCAAGCGGTTCTTGAGCCGGATCGGACCCAGCGGTGCTGGTGCGAACGGATCCGGAAAGCGAGCGCCTTCGGAGTCAAGGGTTGGAGCGAGCGTCTCTCGACCTTCCCCAAATCGCGACATGTCTTCGCACCCTCACCCGGCTCTCCGCCGGCCTCTCCCTGAACGTTGTCGGGGCCTCCCTTGTGGTCGCCCTTCCCCTGCGGTGGCTACAGGCAGACCGCCGGGGTGTAGGGGCACGGCACGCCGTGCCCCTACGGCCTCCGGGCCATTCGCTATTCGCCATTTGCCACTTGCCACTCACCACTCGCTACTCGCCATACCCCTTCCCGACCTCCTCCGGGGCGTTGTAGGGGCGACCGTTGTGGTCGCCCTTGCCCCTACTGGAAACGAGGGGTGTCTCTCGACTGAGAAAAGCGCCTGTTGGCGCCGCTGCTGGCGTCAAAATCGGTCGGGCCAATGCGGGTGCCATGGGCGCTCGCGCTCGAACGCCCGGGCCAATTGCAACACCAAGTCATCGCGGTGGCGGGGTCCAACGATCTGCATGCCCATCGGTAACCCGGCCCTTGAAAGACCGATCCGCACCGTGGCCGCCGGGTGCCAAGAGAGGTTGAACGGAATGGTAAAGGCCGCCACGCCGGCAACGACTTGCGGGCGCCCTTCGGTTTCTTGCGGGAACGGCCCACCCGCCGGCGGCGGGTCGTACGGCACGGTGGGGGTGACCAAAACATCGAATTCCGAGAAGAGCTCCGCGCACCACGCGTTCAATTGTGCGCGCAGCCGCGCCGCCTCGCCCCACATCTCCGGTCGCATTTCCCAGCCGAGCTTCACCCCACTCAGGAACGTGCGCCCAAAATCTTTTTCTTTCTCCGGAATCAAATGGTGCAACCGCGCTGCCAGTTCGAATGCGCCGAGAATGGCCCACTCGCGCCCCAGTTGCGGGGGGCCACCCTGGATGTGCTCCACCCGATGCCCGAGCTGCTCGAACACGCGGGCGTTTTCTTCCACCGCTGCGGCGATATCCGATTGCACCACCGCGTATCCGAGGTCGGGAGAAAAGGCGATGCGCAAGCCGCGCGGCAGGTCGCCACGCACGGCTGCGAGATACGAAATGCCCGGATGTGGCAAGCTGTTCGGGTCCCAAGGAGACGGACCGACAACCTGATCGAGAACCAAAGCCGCGTCTTCCACAGTTTTTGTCAGCGGGCCGTAAACGGAGGTGTCCTGATAGTCCCAAAAATCGGAAGGGCCGCGCGGCACGCGTCCAAAAGACACCTTCAACCCGAAGCAGCCAGTAAAACTAGCCGGGATCCGGATGGAACCGCCGCCATCGCTCGCCGTCACCAACGGCAGAACACATCCGGCGAGGGCGGCAGCCGAACCGCCACTGGAGCCTCCGGGCGTCCGCTCCAGATTCCACGGCGAGCGCGTCACGCCGTACACCAAATTTTTCGTAATCGCAGTGTATCCGAACTCGGGGGCGTTCGTCTTGCCGACCACGATGGCGCCGGCCTGCTTCAGGCGTTGGACCTGCACCGAGTCTTGCTGCGCCACGTTGCCGCGAAAGGGCAACGAGCCATGCGTTGTCGGCAAACCAGCCGCATCCTCCAAGTCTTTAACCCCCAAAGGAATTCCTTCGAGAGGTCGGGCGGCTCCTGACCGCAGGCGTTCCTCGGCCTCCGGCGCTTGTCGCTCCAGCATTTCGAAGTCGAACCGGGCTACGACCGCGTTGAGTTTCTCACGGGTGTCTTCGATTCGCTGCCAGGTCCATTGCAGCAGTTCTCGGGGCGAAAACTCTCGCCGCCGCAAAGCGGCGCAAAGCTCCACCAAAGACCACTTGAGGGGTTCGGGCATACCGGAAGCCATGGCCATGGGCCGCCCCGCGTCAGTCGAGCACCGGCCGGGCTGCCAGCCGCGCCTGGCGCCGGCCGCGCCAGTACTCGATCACCGGAGGCATTACCGAAATCACGATGATGGCCACGATGACGAAGTGGAAGTTTCGTTTCACTACCGGCACGTTGCCGAACAAGTATCCCGCGTACACGAAACCACACACCCACAAGATTCCGCCAATCACGTTGTATGCCGCGAACCGCGGGTAACCCATCCGTCCGATCCCCGCCACAAACGGCGCAAACGTTCGGATGATTGGGATGAAACGAGCCAATATGATCGTCTTCCCCCCGTGGCGCTCGTAGAATTCATGCGTGCGTTGCAGATGCTGTTTGTTGAGCCAACGCGACGTTTCACTCTTGAACACAGCCGGGCCGACGTAGGCGCCAATGCTGTAATTCGCAGCATCCCCCAAAACCGCCGCAATGATGAGCAAGAACGCTGCTGCATGGACGTCGATGACCGCGCCTTGCACAGCCGCCAGCGCGCCCACGGCAAACAAAAGCGAATCCCCCGGCAAAAACGGCGTCACCACCAGCCCTGTCTCGCAAAACACGATCAAAAACAAAAGCAAATACAAGGCAGGACCGAGTTGACCAGCCAAATGATTCAAATGGGCATCGAGATGGAGAAAGATATCGATCCCTTGTTGGACGAATTCGAGCATCTCCGCGCAATCTCCTCTAGGTGTCCCCGCGCATCAACAAATTCGGGCCTCCAGGGCGACGGCTGTAACACACGCGCACGTTCGGTGGCAACGCGCCCTGTGCCGGTAAGGCCTTCAAGGCTTGCCCCTGTGTGTCGAGCCGTCAGCGATGGACGTTGTCGGAGAACACGGCTCGACATGGCCATAGGTGTTCTCCAGGTAACGGCGCACGGTGGCCACATCCGCAAGCGACTGAAACGGGCGCCCGCCTGCGAACGGCGGGTCGTCAAACGCCCGGGGAAACAACGGCCGCTTCATCAACAGTGGGTCGAGGTTGGGATCGTCTATGCCACGCTGATAAATGCGCTGCGCCCAGCGACCCAGTTGTGCGGTGAGAGCAAAGCCCACGCGGAAAATGGTGACCAGCGGAGTTTGTGCCAGTACTGTTCGGGCCGCCTCGATGGAGCCGTCCGCCAGATACTCCAAGCCCAAGGAGAGTGTGGCCAAAGCACGCGCGCTTGCCGCCCGTACCTGTTCCGTTTCACCGGGCTCGACGAGATCGGCAGACAGCACGCGGTTGATGAGCGCCAGCAACGCTTCGGCCAAATCCCGTGCAAAGGCATCGTCCTCGATCGCAGCGAACACCCGCGCAAAAAAGCTCCCGTCTTCCAACGCATCGGCCACCGGAACCGGGAGCACCACCAATCCCTCGCGCGGGCTGCGAGGCCGCCAATCTACAGCCTGTGCGCGCTTTGCTTGCACGGGGTCGAGATAGGCGTACACACCGATGGCCTCGAAGTACTCCACGAACCCGAGATCTTCGAGACGGCCGCGCCGCCAGCGATACGCCGTTTCTTCGAGTTCCGTATCCAGTCCCCACTTTGCCTCCATTAACCAACGGCGGGCGAATCCTTGATCGACATCGTACAGTCGCTCGATCAGCCGCTCCAGCAACACGGCTGTGGTCGGGTCTGCATCCGGCAAGAACTCGATGACAAAAAAGGTGTCGGGAGTGGAATAGCGCGGCAAGTTGGAATGTTCGTCCGGCTCCTCCTCCAATGTGCGGTCGTAAATGCGGCAACTTTGCCGCAGCCAGAGGGCGAGGAGCTCCAAGTCCAACCCTTCGAGCGCGCGCAGCAAGCGTGCCGGCAGTAACTCCTCGAGCAGGACCTCCAGCCACGGGCGCAATTTGGTAAAGTCCACCCGATCTTTGTCCCATACGTCCAGATCGAGGCAGCCTTGGAGTTGCTCGGGTGTGGCCAAGGCGAGCAGCTCTGCGGCATCGGCCAAACCGAGCTCCTTGACCAAGTAATAAAAGTCCTGCACAGGCAACTGGGCCACCAGCTCCGCCGCGCGCGGATGTTCGAGCAATTGATCCACCCGCTGGCGGGCTGGAAGAGGCGCACGCACGAGCCCACGCTGCGACAAAGTGGCGACCGCGGTGTTGTGTTCCTTGGTTGCGGACATAACCAGCGCTACGAACAACGGCGACCCCGACTTTCTTAAGGGAAGAATTCCGCCCGCGCCAGGGTCGGTACCGGCGCATTGGGCTGCCCCTCTCGCCCCGAACCCCCTCATCCTGCGGTTGTCGGCATCGCGGTGCTCCGAAGGCACGCTCGCGCCCCGCGCCCGGGCGGAGCTGCCGCGGCGGACAATCACATGCGTTCGAAAGCCTCTGGCGCAGCGAATTCTGCCGTTTGCTCGCCGGCGTTATTGACAACGCCCGCGCTGCCGTCTTAGCGTGCGGAACTTTGCAGCCGGTGCAACGAGGTTTTTCCGGCTGCGGGTTTACGGTGTTTCGGGAGTGGACATGACCGAGAAAACTTTGTTCCGTTCGGTTCGCGGGCTCTGGGTTGCTTTTGCGGCGTTGGGGGCGGTTCTCACCGCTGCCGGCTGCGGGAGTGACGACAATCCAACCAGCGCAGGCGTACCACCAACGCTCACAGCCACAGCCACCGCGACGTCGCCCTCAGCTTCTCCCACGCCAGCACCGGCAAGCCCGACGTTCACGGCCACTGCGCCGTTCACGCCCACTGCTTCGTTTACGGCAACCACCGTGCCGACGGCGACCCCGTCGTTCACCGGCACGTTTACGGCCACGCCCGTTCCCGACACCCCGACACCCGCGGCCACGGCGACACCGACAAGCAGCCCCACCCTTGGCCCGGGATTTCGCGTACAAAGCAGCGTTCGCCAGCTTTTAATCAGTGACGCCACGCCCGGGATGGTGCTCGGTGTTCGCAACGCCGACGGGGAAGTTTTGCAAACCGGCACGGTGGACGATCAAGGCACGCTCATCTTTCGCGACCTCGACCGTGGCAGCGGTTACGTCGTATTCCGGGTGGGCGACGGTGGTAGCCAAGGGCAGTCGGAGTCTGCGCCGACCGACGTGTGGGGCCTCGAAGACGTGCCGCCGAACGATTTTTACGCCTCGCAGCGGCTGGTCAACGGATACCAGTACATCACGACACGCGACGGCACCAAACTCGCCATCAATGTCATCTTGCCCGGGCCGCCGGAGGACGGTCCGTACCCCACGGTCGTCGAATACTCGGGGTACGATCCAGCCAATCCCGATTCGCCCCAACCCAGTACGCTCCTGGCACAAATCCTTGGTTTTGCTGCGGTGGGCGTGAATATGCGCGGCACGGGCTGTTCCGGGGGTTCGTTCAATTTCTTCGAGCCCGCACAAGTGGCGGACGGTTACGACGCCATCGAAATCATCGCGCAGCAGCCGTGGGTGAAATTCAACCGCGTCGGCATGGTGGGCATCTCGTACCCCGGCATCTCGCAGCTTTTCACGGCCCAAACTCGGCCGCCCCACCTTGCCGCCATTGCCCCGCTATCCGTGATTTCCGACATCGGTCGCGGCATCTTGTACCCCGGAGGGATTCTGAACAACGGGTTTGCGGTCGAGTGGGCCCGCGAGCGCCAGGAACAAGCGCAGCCGTTTGGCCAGCCATGGGCGGCCAGACGGCGCGATCAGGGCGACCAGGTGTGCATCGAGAATCAACGATTCCGAGGCCAAAACCCGGACTTGCTCCAGATGATTCGCGACAACCGGTATTACAACCCCGCCGTGGCCGACCCGCTCAGCCCGGCCACCTTTGTCCACAACATCGATGTTCCGGTGTTCCTCGCCGGCGCTTGGCAGGACGAGCAAACCGGCGGCTACTTCCCAACGATGATTCCGAATTTCACCGGCACAACCAAGGCGCATTTCACGATCACCAACGGTGGCCACACGGATTCTTTGGGCCCGGCAATTTTCACGCGCTGGTACGAGTTCTTGTCCTTTTACGTGCGCCGAGAGATCCCGGTTCTGCCGCTCAACGCCAAGCTCGCCCTCACCGTGCTCGCGCAGCAGGTGTTTGGGGTCCAACGAGTTTCGGTCGAGCCGGATCGCTTTGTCAACGAACCCGATTTCGAAACAGCGCTGGCCAAGTTCGAATCTGAGCCGCGCATCCGTGTGTTGCTGGAAAATGGCGCCGGCAGTTCGCAACCGGGTGCTCCGGTTCCGCGCGCGGAGCTCACGTTCGACCAGTGGCCTCCGCCGAATACGCAACCGGTGATTTGGTACTTTGACGCCGGTGGTCGGTTGGTTCCGGACGCCCCCACGGCAGAATCTGGCGCCGATGCTTACCTGTACGATGGCGCGCAAGGACAGCTCACGACCTTCGAGGGTGGTGATGGGGGCATTTGGACCGCGCTCCCGAATTGGAACTGGCGTCCGTATGCGCCGGGCACGGCCGTCGCCTATGAAACCGATCCGCTGGAACGAACGATGGTCATGGTCGGCTCGGGCAGTGCGGACTTGTGGATCCGCTCCACCGCCGACGACACGGATTTAGAAGTCACGTTGAGCGAGGTCCGGCCGGATGGAAAAGAAGTGTACATCCAAAATGGATGGGGCCGCGCCAGTTTTCGCAAGCTCGACCCCGTTCAAAGCACTCTCCTGCGCCCGGCCTACAGTGGCCGCCGCGAGGATGTCGAGCCGCTACCGCCGGGCGAATTTTCTCTGGTCCGCATCGAAATCTTCCCCTTCGCGCACGTGTTCCGGGCGGGCTCGCGCGTGCGCGTGGTGGTGGACAGCCCGGGCAACTCCCGGCCGCGCTGGAAATTCGAGACCTTGCAGTTCGACGAACCAGTGACGAACTACGTTGGGCGTTCCGCGGCGGCACCGTCGCGAGTGGTCCTACCATGGATCCCGGGTGTAACGGGTCTTCCGGCCACTTTGCCTCCTTGCCCGTCGTTGCGCTTGCAATACTGCCGAGACTATCAGCCCGTCACCAACACGCCCGCGGAATAAACGCCGCTGCGGACAACCGCGGGGGTACTATCGGCCCGGTAGTCGGGGAGCTGAGGCCCCCGACTACCGCAAGGCTCGCCTTGGCACTGGAAACCGGAGAGTGAGTCCTAGCGTCCCGCCCGCGCATCCTCCTGCTGCCGTATCCGCCGGATTTGTGCCATCCCCAGCCGCGGGCCAACCCTGGTCGCACGCCCGGCTCCCCGCGCGCCGTGCACCGGGGCAACGTCAACGGACCAAGCGGCGGGCCTGCCGTGTGAACGCGGCTCGCGCACGGGCTCTACGGCGCGCCAGGCCCCGTTGCGTTTCCGCGCGCTCGGCAGGACGAAGGGTGGAGTCCGACTAAACTGGGGCGTGGGCTCGCAACCACACGTCCACGGCCTCGCGCACGATGCGCCGGCGCTCTGCCGCGCTCGGGCGGGGTCGTGCTCCCATGAGCAGCGCAACCGTCAGCGTGCCCTGCCACATTCCGAGCAGTTGCTCCGCCGCCCGTTCGGGATCGCCGATCCGCAAATCGCCCCGAATCCGCGCGAGATCGATCCACTGGGCCACTTTGCTGCGCATCGCCGCCGGACCCTCGCGATAAATCAGCGAACCGACCCGCCGCCGCAAAACCGGGTCGGCTGCCAGCATGCGCTGCACCGCTAGGGCCTCTTTCCCGGTGATAAAGTCCAACAACGCGTCACCGAACTCCACCAGGGCGGCGCGCACGTCGGCGGTGTGCCGGGGGGAGCGGTCCAAAGCTGCAGTCATCGTTGCGCGATGGTTCTGAATCACCGCTCTCAGCACTGCATTCAGGTTGGGAAAATACGCATAGAGCGTTGCCTTGGAAACCCCGGCTTCCTGGGCAATGCGCTCCATTCGCAACAACTGCGGATCCGCGGCGAACAAAAGTCGCTCCGCCGCTCGAACGATGGCCTCGCGTTTCTGCGGGTCGCGTGGCCGCCCCCGCGCCCGCTGGGTCGCGCCCTGTGGCCTCTTGGAGCTCCGGTGGCGATCTCGTCTCTCGCCCATTTACTGAACGGCTCCGTTCACATAATCTGTGCTGCGCCCATGTACTGCAATCGAAGAGCAAACGCTTGGTCGCACATCTGCTCGGCCGTGGCAATGTGCGGGGTGATTTTGTCCATCGGATGCACGCGGAAGCCAGACCCGGCAACGCGCGAATTGCCGCCTTTGGTGCGCACCGTGAAGGTGGAACCCGCAACCGGACGCACCTGGAGTCTCTCGGGTACGATTCGTGCCCGCCACGAAACTCCAGTAGCTTTCCGCATCGGGGGGCAAATCCGCCAGCGTTTCGTGCAAGCGGGCGAGCGGGTTGCAGCCGGGCAGTTGCTGTTTGTTTTGGACGATCAGGATCCCCAGCAAGCCGTTCGAGCCGCCGAGGCGCAGCTTGCCGCCGCACGGGCCGAAGCCGAGCAGGCGGAACGAGAGCGCCTGCGGGCAGCCAGCCTCAGGGAGCAGAAAATCGTCGCCGAGCAAGCGTACGAAATGGCCGCTACGGCAGCCACAGCCGCACGCGAGCGCGTGCGCGCTGCGGAATCGCAACTCGCACAAGCACGAAACCTGCTGGATTACACGCGCTTGACGGCACCCACGGACGGCATTGTCGCCGAGGTTCAGGCCGAGGCCGGGCAAGTGGTGGCGCCGGGGCAGGTGGTGGCGTTCGTTGCTCTCGACGGGCCGCGCGAGGCCGAGGTGTTTTTGCCCGAGAGCCGGCAGGCAAAGCCGCCTACCCGAGCCACGGCTTGGGTGTGGGGCGATGCGCGGGAGTGGCAGGCACAGTTGCGGGAAATCGCGGGCAGTGCCGATCCGATTGCGCGCACCTGGCGCGCGCGCTTTGCGCTGGAAGGCGACACCGCAAACTTGCCGCTCGGGGTGACCGTGCGGCTCGTGTTCGAAGAAGACGGCCAGCGCCTCCAGCGGGTGCCCGCCTCGGCCGTTTACGAGAACGGTGAGGGCGCACACGTTTGGTTGGTGCGCGACCAGCACGTGGAGCTCGTACCGGTGCGCGTACGTTCGGTCGATGGCGACACGGCGTTGATCGCGGGGGACCTGCCCGCCGACGCAGCGGTCGTGGCCTTGGGCGTGCATCTCTTGCAACCCGGGCAAACCGTACGGGTAGCACCATGACGGTGGGAGGCTTCAACCTTTCCGCGCTGGCGGTACGCGAGCGCTCCGTGACGTTGTTCTTGCTTTTGCTGGTTGGCGCTGCTGGAGCCATGGCTTTCTGGTCGCTCGGCCGCGCAGAGGATCCGGCGTTCACAGTGCGGGCCTTGGTGGTGTCCGCCGTGTGGCCGGGAGCCACGGCCCGGCAAATGCAAGAGCTCGTCGCCGACCGTTTGGAAAAACGGATTCAGGAAGTGGAGTATTTTTACCGCGTCGAAACCACGGCACGAGCGGGCCGGGTGGACATGGTGGTCGAGTTCCACGACTACACTCCCGCGAACAAAGTACCAGACCTGTTTTACGAGGTTCGCAAGCGCATGCTCGACGAAGCACCCCGCTTGCCGCCCGGGGTGCTCGGCCCTTTCGTGAACGATGATTTTTCGGACGTGTACTTCGCCTTGTACTCGTTGACCGCCCCCGGGCTCGCTCCGCGGCAATTGGTCCGCGAGGCGGAGAAAATCCGCGACCGGCTGAACGCCATTCCCGGCGTCCAGGAAGTTCACGTCATTGGCGAGCGCCCGGAGCGGGTCTTCGTTCGCTTCGACAACGCGCGCCTGGCCCAAATGGGCCTTTCCGGACTCCAGGTTTGGGACGCTCTAGACGCCTACAATCGCTTGTTGCCGGCTGGGCTTTTCGAGGGGCAAGGGCCGCGTTTGTTCCTGCGCGTGGATGCCGACCTTGCCGACCTGGACGCCATCCGGGCAGTGCCCCTGCGGATCGGAGGCCGCGTTGTGACCCTCGGAGAAATTGCCGAGGTGTATCGTGGATACGAGGACCCGCCCACTTACCTGGTGCGCGCCTTCGGCCAGGACGCCGTCTTGTTGGGCGTGATCATGCGCAAGGGGGAAAACGGTTTGGAGCTGGGTGCCCGGCTCAATGAATTCTTGGCGCACCAGCGCGAGTTGCTGCCGTTGGGCTTGCACTTGGATGAGGTCACCAACCAAGCGCACGCCATTTCCGCCGCCGTCGAACTGTTCGAAGTAAAGTTTTTCATTGCCGTGGGCGTGGTCATGTTGGTGAGCTTGCTCGCTCTCGGCTTTCGCGCCGGCATCGTGGTGGGCATTGCCGTGCCCCTCACCTTGGGCATCACTTTTTTGCTCATGCGCATGACCGGCATCAACCTCGATCGCATTTCGCTCGGAGCCTTGATCGTGGCACTCGGGCTTCTCGTGGACGATGCGATTATTGCGATCGAGATGATGATCGTGAAACTGGAAGAAGGTTGGGAAAGAGCGGCGGCTGCCGCACACGCGTGGAATGTAACGGCGGCCCCCATGCTTACCGGCACGGTCGTCACCGCACTCGGATTTTTGCCGATTGGGTTCGCGCGTTCCGGTGTCGGTGAATATGCGGGCAACATGTTTTGGGTGCTGGCGTACGCTCTCCTGGTCTCTTGGCTGGTGGCCGTCGTGTTCACGCCGTACCTCGGGGTAACCCTGTTGCCCGATTATCGAGTGCACCACACCACCGAAGACTCGCTGTATGCCACTCCTGCCTACCAGCGCTTGCGGGGTGCGATCGAGTGGTGTGTGCAGCACCGGCTGCGTGTCGCGCTGGTCAGTGGGGCTATTTTGGCGCTGAGTATCGTGGTCATGGGAGTTGCTGTTCCGCGGCAATTCTTTCCGCAATCGGATCGGGGCGAGGTCATTGTGGATCTCTATTTGCCGCAGGGCACGAGCATCGAAGTGACCGACCAGGTGGCGCGCCGCATGGAAAACTTTTTGCGAGAGCGCCCCGAGGTACGCACATTGTCGGCCTACGTCGGCGCAGGCGCCCCGCGGTTTTTTATTTCCCTCAATCCGGAAATGCCGAGCTCCTCCTTCGCTAAAATTGTGGCGGTAACCGCTTCCGCCCGTGAGCGGGAGGCTGTTCTCGCCGCCATTCGCGAGGCGGTAGCACGCGGCGAGTTTCCCGAGGCACGGGTGCGCGCCCACACGCTACTGTACGGTCCGCCGGTGCAATGGCCGGTGAGTTTTCGCGTGCTGGGTCCCGACGTCCTGGAGCTGCGACGTCTCGCGCGCGAGGTTCGCGACGTCGTGGCGCGCAACCCCTACACGGTGGATGCGCATCTCGAGTGGCAGGAGCGAGTACCGGTGTTGCGCTGGCGCATCGACCGCGAGCGATTGCGCGCCATCGGCCTGACCCCTCGGGAACTCGCACAACAGCTTCAGTTCCAGTTCGGCGGGGTGCCGACCACGGAGCTGCGCGAGGATATTCGTGGAGTGCCTTTGTACATCCGGGGTGAAGGCAAGAGCGCACTGGACGGGGTGGAGTTGAAAACTCTCGACGGTCGTTCCGTTGCGCTCGAACAGGTCGGCACCCTAGAGCTGGAATTCGAGGATCCGGTGTTGAAGCGTTACAATCGCCAGCCGTTCATCGCCGTCAATGCCGAAGTTGCGGGCGCTCAAGCCGCCGACGTAACTTGGCAGATCTGGAACGATCTCGGCCCTCTGCGCGCCCGTTTACCGATCGGGTACCACGTGGAAATCAGCGGCACGGTCGAGCAGTCTCAAAAGGGTGAACGCTCGATCCGGGCCGTGCAACCGATCATGGTGCTCTTGATGCTCTTGGTCATCATGTTGCAAATGCGGACGTTTCGCGGGACGTTCCTGGTTGTGGCTACCGCTCCCCTAGGGATTGCCGGGGCCGTACCGGCGCTCCTGCTGGCGCAAAAGCCGCTCGGTTTCGTGGCCATGTTAGGGCTGATTGGCTTGGCCGGGATTCTCATGCGCAACACCCTCATTTTGGCCAAGCAGGTGGACGACAACCTCGATGCCGGCATGGCTCCCCGTGCCGCAATTGTAGAAGCGACAGTCCGGCGCGCGCGGCCCGTCGTTCTCACCGCCGCCGCCGCTGTGCTCGCATTCGTACCGCTTGCGACCGACACGTTTTGGGGGCCCATGGCGATTGCGCTAATGGGCGGAGTGACTGCGGGTACGGTCATTACGCTGTTGTTGCTTCCGGCCTTGTACGCCTTGTGGTTCGGCGTAAAGACCCAGGCAACTCCTGCCTAAGGTAACGACCTCGCGGCGCCGCTTGCCTCAGCGCGCATTCGGGTTGATCGCGTATGTGCCGGTGATGCGCGCTTGGGCGAGCACATGACCTTGCAAGGCGCGCAGTACATCCCCGCCGGTAAACTTGCCGCTCAGAGGGAAGCGGTCGAAGTCGGTGGCATACAAGGTGAAGTGGTAGTGGTGAACGATTTCGTCGTTCCACGGCGGGCAGGGACCGTCGTAACCATAATAGTCACCCGCCATTTGCGGGTCGTTGGCAAACCAGTTTGTGTAATCGTTGATCCCCTGGCGCGTGCCGCGTGGCCCTTCCGGCCCGGGCTTGCCGTGGGGCACGATGCCGTTGGAGAATTCGCCTTCGGCAATTTCCGTGATGCTCGGATCCAGGTCCACTAACACCCAGTGGAAAAAGTCCACCCGCGGGAGCGATGCCGGAACGGCCGCGCCCTCCTTGTTCACGTCGTCAGCGCGGCTGGGCACATCGGAGTCGTGACAGAGGAGCACCAGCGATTTTGTACCCGCGGGCAGACCGGACCATGCCAGGTGGGGATTTTTGTTGTCGCTCAACTCGACGTGCGTTTGCGGGTTGTACCTTCCGAACGCGCAACGCTCGGGAATGCGTCCGCCATCGGTAAAACTTTCGCTCCACAGTTTCATGGCACCACCTCCGTTTACGAACGTCGGCCGGAAACTCAAGCGTGGCCGGTTGCCGCCGGCCGCGCGCCGACCAAAGCTTGCACGGCTTCAGTGAGTCCGTCAACGCTCAGATAAAACATCGGAAACAGCTTGCGAATGATCCGGCAGGTGTCGGCATCCCAATACGGCGGTTTCTCCGGGTTCACCCACACGCTGCGCTCGAAATGCGCGGCAATCCGTTGCAGCCAGACAATCCCTGGAGTTGCCGAGACTCGCCGGGGATCGATGTTGCCGAACGGCTCGAGGAGCTCTGCAGGATGCATGGATGCATCTCCGACGATCAGCACTTTCCATCGCGAGTCCAAGCGGCGCAACAAATCGCCCGTGGGCACGGCATCGCTGCGAAACATGCGGGCACGGCTGTACACGTGATCGTAAATGCAGTTGTGGAAGTAGTACGCCTCGAAGGCTCGCAAACCCCGCTCTTCATGTAGCGCCGTCAGCAATTGGCTCACCGGCTCGAAGTAGGGATCCATCGTACCGCCGACATCCATGAGAAGCAGCAGCCGCACGTCGTTTCGCCGGGGCGGGCGGAACACCAGCTCGATTTCACCTGCGTTGCGGCACGTTTCGTCTACCGTGCGATCCAGATCTAGCTCGGTGGCCTCGCCCGTGCGGGTCAAGTGGCGCAGCCGCCGTAAAGCCACGCGGATCTGCCGCACGTCCAAGCTCACATCGGTGCGATAGTCACGAAAGCGCCGCTCTTCCGCCACCTTCATGGCAGAGCGGCTGCGCGGCGGGCCGCCCACGCGGATTCCGGTGGGGTGCTGTCCGGAGTGACCAAATGGCGAACGTCCCCCCGTGCCGATCCAACGGTCGCCCCCATCGTGGCGTTCCGTTTGTTTCTCCAGCGTTTCCAGAAAGCGCCGCATGAGCTCGTCGTGGCTCAGGCGCTCGAGTTGCGCGAGCTGCTCCGGCGTAAGGTTGGGGAAGTTCTTCGGATCGCGGAGCCACTGCAGCACTTTTTCTACGACCTCGTCGCCAAATGAGCCTTCGACACCGCGGAACACACGCGCAAACACGCGATCGTAAGCATCGAAGTAGGTCTCGCTCTTGATCAGGCAAGCTCGTCCGAGCTGATAAAATCCCAGCAAGCTCGAGCCGTGCAGGCCTTTTTCCAGGGCCTCCAGAAACGTCATCCATTCCTGGATGCCGACGGGAACACCTTCTTCGCGGAGCCCGTAGAACAAATCGAGGAACATCTGCCCCTCGGCGCCTCGCTCATTGATTGTATCGCGGGCCGAGCTCCGCCCACGACTTGGGGAAACGTCCTCCCGCAGCGTCGTAACGCTGCAAAGCGTCCACGTCTTGTTCCTTCTTGAGAAGCGCCCCCACGAAAGGAATGTGCTGCTCGATTTTCTCCAAGCTCACGCCGGCGCGCACCAGGGCCGCGATCCAGTCGATGAGTTCCGACGTGGAAGGTTTTTTGCGCAGCTCGCGCTGTTCTCGCAGCCAGTAAAATTTGATGAGGACTTGGTCGAGGAGCTTGGCATCCAGGTGAGGGTGGTGTACCGCCACGATGCGCCGCATGAGCGCAGGGTCGGGGAACTCGATGTAGTAGAAGATACAGCGGCGCAGAAAAGCGTCGGGCAGCTCCTTTTCGTTGTTCGAGGTAATAATGACGATCGGGCGGTGGCGCGCGACGATTTCTTCGCCTGTTTCGATGATGGTGAAGCGCATTTCGTCGAGCTCGCGCAGCAAGTCGTTCGGGAATTCGAGGTCGGCCTTGTCGATTTCGTCAATGAGAAGAACCACCCGTTCTGGCGAGGCAAATGCTTGCCCGAGAGGGCCGAGTTTGATGTAGCGGCGAATGTCGGAGACGTCGCCGGTTCCAAAGCGGCTGTCATTAAGGCGCTGCACTGTGTCGTACACGTAGAGACCCTCGGCGGCTTTGCTGGTGGACTTGATGTGCCACGACAGCATTTTGAGGCCGAGCCCTTCGGCGACGTGCCGCGCCAGCACCGTTTTGCCCGTGCCCGGTTCGCCCTTGATCAGCAGCGGGCGCTCGAGGGCGATGGCACAGTTGACAGCCTCCACCAAAGCGGGCGAGGCGACGTATCCTGCGGTTCCTTGGAATTTCCTGAAGCCGTTGTCCTGCGACATGAGCCCTTTTGGTATCGGTAGGCCACCGGCCGTGCAACCCGCGGTAGGGGCGGGTTTCGAACCCGCCCCTACATCATCCGGCCCGACAAGAACGATAATGCCATGGACATGATTGGGCATCACCACCAACGCGCCCAATACCACGTGCGGGAAATGAATTGGGATGTCGAACCAACGCTGTTCGGCGACCCCGCCCGGCATCGCTTCGCACCCACACCGGCACGGGCGCAATATTTGCTGCTACGTTTACCCGAACCATTCCTCCTCCAGGGGATTCGTGCCGGTCCGCTCAGGGTTTTCGCGGTCGAGGTGCCAGCGCAGGGGATTGGTGGCGATGTATTCGCGGATGCGGTTCAGGGATCGTTCGTCACGGATGATGTGTTCGTAGTAGTTGCGTTGCCATACGGACTGAATGCCGGCATTCAGGCGGAACCATTCTGGTCCACCCCCGATTTTAAATCCGCGAATCACCGAACCGATGGTTTTTCGATGTACCCCGCAAGGGAGATGCGTGCAGCGGCGGTGGATCCAGGGGCGAAAACGGTGATGGTGGGGGCGAATGTGGTGGTAATGGTAGGGGGCGAAAATGGGAATGGTAGGGGCGAATGTGGTGTAATGGTAGGGGCGAAGATGGGAATGGTAGGGGCGAAAAATTTTTCGCCCCTACCACGTGATGGGCAATCACCAAAACGCCATGCACATGGTTGGGCATGACGATGAATGCATCCAATTGAACATGCGGGAAATGGTTCGGTATGTCGGCCCAACATCGTTGTGCGACGTGACCTGCCTCGTTCAACCGCATCTGTCCATCCACCACCTCGCCGAACAGGCACTGCCGGTTTAAGGTGCAAAGGGTGACGAAATACGCCCCAGGCTGGGTGTAATCGTACCCCTTCAGGCGGATGCTACGGCGATGGCGCCGTTCCGGGTCGTAAGGCATGGCTATACACTCCTTGCCTTCTCCAGCCGCGCGCGGACGAGCTCAATTACCGCCTCGTACACCGCCTTCCGCTCCCCGGCCGTCAAACCCAAGACATCAAACACCACGTCGTCCACGGCGCGAGGGTCACGCGACACAGAACGCCTTGTTACCCGAACCATTCCTCCTCCAGGGGATTCGTGCCGCTTCGGGCAGGGTTTTCGCGGTCGAGGTGCCAGCGCAGGGGGTTGGTGGCGATGTATTCGCGGATGCGGTTCAGGGATCGTTCGTCACGGATGATGTGTTCGTAATAATTGCGTTGCCAGAACGGACTCAATGCCGGCATTCAGGCGGAACCATTTGGTCACCCCGATTTTGAATCCGCGAATCACCGAACCGATGGTTTTCGATGTACCCCGCGGGTGATGGTCGTGCGGCGGCGGTGGATCTAAGGGGCGAAAACGGTGATGGTAGAGGGCGAAGATGGGAATGGTAGGGGCGAATGTGGGGATGGTAGGGGCGAATGTGGGGATGGTAGGGGCGAAAAATTTTTCGCCCCTACCGACGTAATGGGCAATCACCAAAATGCCATGCACATGGTTGGGCATGATGATGAATGCATCCAATTGAACGTGCGGGAAATGGTTCGGTATGTCGGCCCAACATCGTTGTGCGACGTGACCCTGCCTCGTTCAACCGCATCTGTCCATCCACCACCTCGCCGAACAGGCATGCCCGGTCATGGGTGCAAATGGTGACGAAATACGCCCCAGGCTGGGTGTAATCGTACCCCTTCAGGCGGATGCTGCGGCGATGGTGCCGTTCCGGGTCGTAAGGCATGGCTATACACTCCTTGCCTTCTCCAGCCGCGCACGCACAGCTCAATTACCGCCTCGTACACCGCCTCCCGCTCCCCTGCCGTCAAACCCAAGACATCAAACACCACGTCGTCCACGGCGCGAGGGTCAACGCGACACAGAACGCCTTGTTACCCCGAACCATTCCTCCTCCAGCGGGATTCGTGCCGCTTCGGGCAGGGTTTTCGCGGTCGAGGTGCCAGCGCAGGGGATTAGTGGCAAGGTGGTGCCGGATGCGATATGGGTGAGTGAAGGGGCTCGAACCCTCAACCCCCGGAGCCACAGTCCGGTGCTCTGCCAGTTGAGCTACACTCACCGCAAGGTCGCGCCGTTCTGACGGGATGACACGGATACGCAAAGCCTACGCCGCTCGCAAGCCCAGGGCGGGAACTTCGGATAGCGCGCCAGAAGGGATTCGAACCCCTGACCCACGGCTTAGAAGGCCGTTGCTCTATCCCGCTGAGCTACTGGCGCCCGTACGCGTTGCTGACAATGGTTTTGTTCGTTGAAGATCAATCGGGGTGAGAGGATTTGAACCTCCGACTCCCTGCGCCCAAGGCAGGTGCGCTACCAGGCTGCGCTACACCCCGCCACCTTCCTTCCTCGCCGCCATCGCTGGCTCGGCTTGGCTAACAGAGCCCCCACGACAAATCAACGTAAGTGTGCGCGCCCGTCATGCTCCGCGTTCTCGCCCAGTGGCGCCAGGCGCACCGCTTACTTGGTTGCGAAGTTCGAGGAACGAGCCTTTTTCTTCAATCGGCAGTTACGCATTGTTCGGTAAGAAAATTGCGCAAACGCTCCCGCAGCTTGCGTGCGGCGCGCGCGCGATGGGAGTAGTGTCGTTTGAATTCGGGACCGAGCTCGGCAAAGGTTTTGTCGCTCCCTTCCGGAATGAAAATCGGATCGTAGCCGAACCCCTGTTGGCCGCGCGGGGCCAGAGCAATCCGGCCCTCGCAAATCCCTTCGCTCGCGAGCACCTTTCCATCAGGCCGGACAACGACCAGAACACAGCGGAAACGTGCCTGACGGCGTTCGGGCGGCACCCCTTCGAGGGCGCGCAAAAGTTTGGCCACATTGGCTGCGTCGTCGGCAGGCCTGCCGGCATAGTACGCAGAATCCACGCCAGGTGCGCCCTCCAAGGCATCTACCTCCAGCCCCGAGTCGTCGGCAAGAGCAGCAAGCCCAGCCCACGCCGCGATGGCACGGGCCTTCAAAGCGGCATTTTCCTCGTAGGTGCGCCCGGTTTCCTCCACTACCGGAACCCCGTGGAGCCCCTCGAGCGAAATGCACTCGACTCCGGCGGGGGCGAGGAGCTCGCGGAGCTCTTTCACTTTACCGGGGTTGGCGGTCGCCAGCACCAGCTTGGGCCGGTGGGATGCGCTGTTCATCCCAGCACTTGCTTCTGGATGGCCAAGAGTCGCTGGATGCCCGACCATGCCAAGTCCGTCAATTGTTCCAGGGTGGCGCGATCGAACGGGTGCCCCTCAGCCGTGCCTTGCACCTCGACGAAGCGGCCCGAATCGGTCATGACGAAATTCATGTCTACCTCGGCCCGCGAGTCTTCCGCGTAGCAAAGATCGAGCACGGGTGTGCCGTCTACAAGCCCGGCGCTCACCGCTGCAACTGCCCCGGTAATCGGGTTTTGTTCTAGGATTCCATTGTCCAGAAGCCGGCGCACGGCGAGCGCCAGGGCCACATAGGCGCCCGTGATCGAAAGGGTACGCGTGCCGCCGTCGGCTTCGATGACGTCACAGTCTATCCACACCGTCCGTGGCCCGAGTTTGGCGAGGTCTACCACCGACCGCAAACTCCGCCCAATTAACCTCTGAATTTCGTGGGTACGCCCGCCCAAGCGCCCGCGCGCGGCTTCGCGCTGGATTCGCTGCGGACTCGATCCAGGCAACATGCTGTACTCCGCAGTAAGCCAGCCCTTCCCCGTGTCCTCTAAAAACGGCGGCACAGCTTCCTCCAGCGATGCCGTGCAAATCACACGCGTGTTTCCAGCTTCGGCCAGCACCGAGCCCAAAGCCTGGCGGATGAACCCGGGGTGCATCACCACGGGCCGGAGATCGGTTGGTAAGCGGCCATCCACACGACGCATGCAGTGCTTTCCTCCTCGGACAAGGCGCCTGCTTGTACCAACGAGGGCGAGAGACGCGCAAGCCGCTGCGCGTACCCCACCGGAGACCACACAATGAAATGTTTGCTGGCTGGGTTGCCCGTGGAGCGCAATGCCGCTATTTTTTTGACGCTTTTTGCGCGGGAGGACCATGGAACCGTACATCGTCAAAGGAAACCACCCGGTCATGGAAAAGATCTTCCAGATTTGCGACCGGGTGGCCCCCACCGATTCGACCGTGTTGATTCAAGGGGAGAGCGGCACGGGCAAGGAACTGGTTGCCCGTTACATCCATGCACGCAGCCGCCGGGCCAACAACCCGTTCATCCCCGTTAACTGTGGCGCCATCCCGGCGGACCTGCTGGAGTCCGAAATGTTCGGCCACGAAAAGGGGGCGTTTACAGGTGCTGTGGCAGCCCGCATGGGGCTGTTTCAGTACGCCAACGGCGGCACCATTTTCCTCGACGAAATCGGAGAGATGACTCCGGCTTTGCAGGTCAAGCTATTGCGGGTGCTGCAGGAGCGTGAAATTCGGCCGGTGGGTTCGGACCGTACGATTCGGGTGGATGTGCGGGTGATTGCGGCCACCAATCGGGACCTGTCGGCCGATGTCAAAGCAGGTCGTTTTCGCGAGGATTTGTTTTACCGCCTGCAAGTGATCCCGATCACGATACCGCCGTTGCGCGAGCGCCGCTCGGATATTCCGGTTTTGGTGCAGCATTTCTTGGAAAAGCACAATAGTCAGCGCCCCGGGCAGCCCGTGCGCGTGTCGGACGAAGCCATGGTGCACTTGTGGGAGTACGACTGGCCGGGAAACGTGCGCGAGCTGGAGAATTTAATCGAGCGTCTCGTGATTCTGAGTGAGGACGGCATCATTCGAGTCGAGAACCTTCCGCCCAACATTCGCACCTTCATATCGGATAAAAAAATTCCCCGGCCGACGCTGACGGATGAAGGGATCGATCTGAACCGAGCCGTGGAAGAGTTCGAGTATCGGCTGATTGACGAGGCTCTGCGCCGGACCAAAGGGAACAAACAAGCAGCCGCCCGGTTGCTGGGACTCAAGCGTACCACGTTAGTTGCCAAGCTGCGCCGCAAAGCGAGTAGCTCCGACCAGGGCTGCGTTTTGTAAGGAAGGAAAGCACAACATGGCCGATCATCTGAAAGGTCGAATTCTGGTCGTAGACGATGACGAGAACGCGGTGGAGATCCTCACGAGGATGCTGAACCGCGAAGGCCACATTAGTATCGCCGCGCACACGGGTCCGGAAGCACTGGAAAAGCTCCGGTCCCAAACCGTGGATGTGATCTTGCTCGACGTCATGATGCCCGGAATGGACGGGCTGGAGGTGTGCCGGCGGCTGCGTGCCGATGAAAACTGGCGGCAAATTCCAGTGATTCTTTTAACCGCCAAGGACGACATGGAAACGCGCTCGCAGGCCATGGACCTTGGTGTGAGCGAGTTTCTCACCAAGCCCGTCAACCGCCGGGAACTGTTCGCTCGTATCGACGCCCAGCTTCACACCCGAGATTTATCGCGCCAACTCGCAAAGACCGCGGAAAAGGTCTCGCAACCGCCCGGAGAGTCGGGCGACAACCGATAGCCTTCTCCTTCGGCCGCAACGGTGAATGTACGGCTTTTCTGTTGCGTAGCCGCGGCGAGTGTCGTGTCGTGGCTCCTCGCCGAGCTTCGTGCCATGGCGTGGAACGTGGAGCCGCCGCCCCGCCAGAGCCAAGCGACCCCTGCCGCCTATGCTCCCTATGATGCTTCCCCTTCGGCGGTGACGGCTCCGCGCACGACCGCGGACCGAAGTGGGCTCGATTCCGCCAAGGCAGTGCAGTGGGACAGCATGCTCTCCGAGAGCACGAAAGTTCTGGTGGTTGCACCTCACCCGGATGATGAAACTTTAGCCGCGGCCGGCCTCATCCAGCGCGCGCTGGCACGGCGGGCTCCAATCCGCATTGTGTACGTGACCAATGGAGACGGATACTTCGAGGCCGTCGCTGCCCAACTCAAGGAGCGCACGCCATCGGCGGAAGATTTTCGCCGGTACGGACGCCAGCGCCAGGCCGAGGCCGCGGAAGCACAACTGGCGCTGGGCGTGCCTGCGAGCTGGCTCACGTTTTTGGGTTTCCCCGACGGTGGACTCGCGGCACTCTGGGGGCCTTACTGGTGCGCGCTCGAACCTTACGTGTCGCCCTTCACGGAGCTGAGCCAGACGTTGTCGCAGCCCGCTTTGCAGTACCGCGGCGTGGAGCTCGAACGCCGGCTGCTTCGCATCCTCACCGAATGGCAGCCGGGAGTTGTGGTCGTTCCCGATCCTCGGGACACTCATCCGGATCACTGTACCGCCGGCCTCTTCATGCTGGCAGCCGTGCGCGCAGCTCGGGAGAAGGGTGCCATTCCCCCCCCGATCGTGCTCGGGTATCTTGTCCATTTTCCTGGCTATCCGGGCGAACCGTCGTGGAGCGACCAAGCCGCCGCCAGCGGCACCTGCGGAGCACGCCAGGGGCGCCCCCTGCTGGCCGGGTCGGGGTGGATCTCGGTAAGGCTCGAAAACGAGCAGGTTGCCGCTAAGCAAGAGGCCCTCGGGCGTTATGCTTCGCAGGTCAGAGTCATGCGGCCTTTTTTCCAACAATTCGTCCGCAACGAAGAGTGGTTTTCTCGTCTCGACCCGAGCGTGAACGGCCTCTCGCTTTCCCATCCCCCATGCAACCGATAGGGGCTAAGGTTGTCCTGCTTGTGGACCCATGGTAGGCACAAAGGTCCGCCGGAGACGCCATGGGTAGGCGAATGGACACAGACGACCATCCCGTGTCAGCCGTTGCCCGAACGCGCGACCAGGCCGTGGTGGGTGGCCTCGGGAGGCAATGCTCCGGGTCAGGAGTGTCGTATGCAACTCGTCAATCCAGCCACTTATGAAGTCGATATCGAGGGCAATCGTGCCCGTTTAGAACAGCTCCGAAAGGTGGTCGGCGAAGCCGAACGGGTGGCTTTGCTACTCCAGGACGATCCCGACCCAGACGGCATCGCCAGCGCCATTGCGCTGCGCACGGTCTTGGGCCGCAACCGCGCGACGACGCCCATTTTCACGTTTGGGCAGGTCACGCGCGCCGAAAACTTGGCCATGATCCGGCTGCTGGATGTCTCGGTCGAGCCGGTAGATACGGAAACGCTGCGTGGCTTCCCGCGCGTGGCCTTGCTGGATGTGCAGCCGGGCTATTTTGGCGAACGCCTTCCCCACGTGCATATTGTGATCGACCACCACCCCCGGTGTGGTCCGTTGGACGCCGAGTTCTGCGATGTACGCACGAACTACGGTGCCACGGCGACCATTTTGACCGAGTACCTCGAAGCCGCCGGTGCCGATGTCAGCCAGCGGCTCGCGACCGCTTTGCTGTACGGCATCAAGAGCGACACGCTCATGCTGAACCGCGAAACGGGCCCAGCAGATTTGCGGGCGTTTATGGCCCTGTACCCCTTGACCAATTACAACGTGTTGCGGCGCATCGAGCGGCCGGAATTGCCGCTGGCCTTCGCTGCGTTTCTCTCCCGAGTGCTCCCCCGCATTCGCAAGCGTGACGAACTTCTGACACTGCACGTTGGTAAAGTCGAGCGCGAAGACGTGATCCCTCAGCTCGCCGACTTCTGCATGCAATTCGAAAATACGGAGTGGGTCGTCGTGTCGGGAAAAACGCACGACTCCATTGTCATGTCCGTTCGCAATCCCGGATATGTCCGCAGCGCCGGTGAGTTGGTGCGCCGTTTGTTCGGACCGATTGGCCGTGCCGGCGGACATCGCTCGATGGCCAAGGCGATTGTGCCGCTGCGTTCGTGGCGCCATGCCTTCGGCTCGACGCGCGACGGGCAGGTCGCCCAAACGATCGAAGCGCTATTCTGGCGTGAGCTCTACGGCGAGAGCACCCAGCCTCTGCAAGCAGCCGGGTGAGCCGGTGCGTTGCCCCTCGAACTGATCGTACTCGCACCACCGTGCCGTTGGTCTCCAACCGGTGCGCGGCGTTGGGGAGCAAACATTGCGATCGCGCCCCTGCCGCCTAGCCCGCAACCCGTAAAGCTGAACGAGTCGGCCTCGTGACGAGCCTGCACAAGGGGCTGGCAACACATGCGGCTCCTGCAACGCCCCTCCCTTTGACTGCGTCACCGCAGGATCTCCTCTAACCGACGTGCGTCACCATACATCTAGACTCTGCGAGTGGAACGTGAAAGAAAAGGGTCGACAAAGTTGTAAAGCATGTTACAAGTTTTGGTGCCACAATTCAGTCTGATCGGGAGTGGGACATGTCGCTCAAAGATTCGGGTTTGCGCCTCGGCGAGTTGTTACAACGAGGACGCCGTAGGGCAGAGGCTTTACGGCTTCTGAACGTCAAGGTCCCTTCGAGCATGCTCGAGCGGATCGATCGGCTGGCCAACTTGTTGCCCGCAACCAAAAGCGAGATCGTTATCGCCCTGCTCAATGAAGGGCTGGTGACAGCGGAAAAAGAGCTGCAAGGCTGGCGGCCGCCACCCAAGCCGACGATTCCAAAAGAGCGGCGCTGCCAGGTCAAGGGTTGCGAGCGGGAACGCGTCGCCAAGGGACTGTGCGCCACCCACTATCAGGCCCAACGCCGGGCTCTTTTGTCGGGGCGGCCTTCGCCGCTGCTTTCCGAGAACGGCGGCTCGTGAGCGCACCGCGCCCGCACGCTAACGGTCGGTGGATCGTTTCCCCACCCGCGGTGCCTTTGTGTGGCCAGCTCCCGGTGGGCGCACCCGGGTCCCTCGGTGTCTGGCGCGGATTGATCGCGAGCCTGGCGTGTGCCGCGTTTCTCTCGCTGGCCGCCGGTTGCGGCGGCGACGATATCGTGGTGGGCGGATTCATCCCGACGCCGCCGGCGCGGCCGACACCCACGGCCACGCCAGCTTTGGGGCAACCCGGCGACCCATGCAGTCGCAGCATCGACTGCCAGAGCGGTGTTTGTGATCCTGCAACGCTCATCTGCCGGTAACACATCCCCGACGAAGGGATAGGGTCAGGGTCCGTTTCCGGCGAAGCAGCCAAATACCGAGGCATGTAGGGGCGCACGGCCGTGCGCCCCTACACTTCCCCACTCACCTCCCGCCATTCGCCATCTCATCCAAACTCACCCGGCCTGCGGCTGACCTCTTCCTAGGAGCAGGGTGAGGCGTCTATTGTTTCACGCATCGGCTGGGGCCACTGCCGAGCTTTCGCCGAACTTGCAAAGGCCGCCTTCCACGCACGGGAGCGCCACTCAAACCTCGGGAAGAGGCACGACGCTGCGCCGCTCGATCGAGCGTTTTTTCCTACCAAGCGCAAGCACCGCTGATCCGACCGCTCCGCTAGCCGCAATTGGTTGCACGCCCAGCGGGACGAGCTCAGCGCGCTACGAATGCCGGCGTTTCGATGCCGGTTCACCCGGGCCCAAGGCCTCGCAACGTCTCGACTGCGAAGAAAGTTACCCGGTAAGCACCCAAAGGAACCAAAGTACCCACGCCAGCACGGCCGCTACGAGAAGCGCGCTGCCAACGTACGCGTGATTCCGGCGCGGCCGGTACGTCTGGACGAATGGCGTGGGGCCTCCCGAGGCGCGGGCCTTCGGCGAAACAGTCACCACACGCCAATTCTTCAAGCCGCTCGAACGAAGGCGCTCCTCGACGTAAAGCCGGGCCGCCAGAGCGTCTGGCTCGTTCACCTCGGAAATTTTCACTTCCACTTCGTATTGTGGCATTGCCCCACCCCCAGAACCAGCAACGCGACGCCTCTCTTCAGGGCACTCGCACAACAATTTGTGCGGGTTCGCCCGCGTTTCCCCCAATATCCCGTAAACGCGCCGTCACTATCGTGTCCCCGGGCGGAAAAGTCAACGCATCATTGATCAAGGTGCAAAATTGCACGGTCGAACTCGGGTTTTGATAAACCAAGTTGGCCCCGCTGTCTTGAGTGCAAGCGAAGTCTGGCTCGGGAAAAACACGGAATCGGCAACCGAAGTCGTTGAGGGCATCGGCAACAAACTGCACGGTGTCGAACAGGCCAAGAATGGTCCCCGGCACGCCGCCCACGCGGGGATATGTGGCATCGCAAACGCTTTCGCTGCCATCGCCCAGCGCTCGGTTCACTTGCACTTGGAGGTCTGGCTGCGCAGCCGGGTCGTTACGCTTGGGATTGAAGACCACCGTACCGATGGGAAGCTGGCTCCGTCCTGGCCGCCCTTCGACGAACAAGATGAACCCCGCCTCTTCGCTCCGGGCAAAAATGGGGCGCCCACTTTCGTCCACGCCAATAGGCTGATTCACTTGTCCACCGACATCGGCAATGCCCAGAGCAGTGACGATCGGGCCGATCGCGATCGTGGGCGTGGCGGTCGGCCTCGGTTCGGGAGTGTTGGTTGCCGTGGGAGTGAGCGTGAGCGTAAACGTAAACGTGAGAGTCGGGGTCGGTATCGCGGGAGGAGTTGGAGTCAACGTCACAGTGGGACTGGCCGTAAACTCGGGAGTCGAGGTCCACGTAGGCGTCCACGACGGGGGAACGACCGTAGGTGTTGGGGTAGCAATGGAGGTGGGGGCGACCGAAGGGGTCGCCGCCGGCACCTGCACGGCCGGGGCCCCGCCTCCGCTGCAACCTCCACCCGCGAGAACAGCCGTCGAAAATACCGCTAAAATCGCAATGCTCCGCAACGGGCCACTCCGCCTGTCAGCCATGCCGTGGGGGCTATCGCCAGGCAAGTGGGTGAAGTCAAGTTGATCTTCGAGCTCCGCCGGGCAGAGGGACCAGGCTTGCCTTTTCCCTGTCTTGGCCCCAAGCACGAGAAACACTTCACCAATTGGAGAGCTGGGGAACCCATGCGCTGGCAGGAAAGATACCGACACAAACTTTGCTCGCCGGAGGAGGCCGTTACGCACATCGCCAACGGGAGCTCCGTGCGCTTACCCATGGGACCCGTCCCACTGACACTTCTACGCGCACTGGCAGAACGGCACCCGGCTCCGGAAAGGATCCGCGTCTTTCAGGGGGCGTCGCGCCAGCCGCTGCCGTTTCTCGATGCGCCGGAGAGGTGGCAGGGCAAAATCGAATTCATCACCGACTTTGTTTCCCAGTTGATCCGTCCCGCCATCGAACAGCGCTGGGCAGATTTCCTCGTTACGGACTACAGCGTGGGCTCGCGCTCGCAATATTTCGACCGCAACGACATCTGGCATCCCGACGTGTTCCTAGCCGTTGTCTCGGAACCCGATGCCAATGGCCGGGTGAGCTTCGGTTACACGCTCTGGCACTCGCGCCCGCTCCTGCAAAACGCCCGCCTGAAAATCGCGGAAGTGGCGCCGAATGTGCTGCGAACCTTCGGTGACAACGCCGTGCCCCTCGAAAGCTTCGATTTCATCGTCGAGGCGCGCGCGCAAGTGCCTCCGCCGCCACCCCCGGAACTCAGCCCCGAGCGAGCGGAAGTGACCGCTGTCATCGGCGCGTACGTCTCTACACTGGTACGCGACGGCGACACGATCCAAATCGGCACCGGAACCCTGTCTTCCTGCATCGGGGACTACCTCACGGGCAAAAACGACCTCGGTATCGATGCGGAAATCTTGGTCGCTTCTGCGGTCGAACTCGTAAAGCTGGGGGTGGCTACGGGCAAATACAAGACGTTCCACCCCGGAGTGGCCACGGCGTCCTTTATTGTCCCGGGAAGCGACTTTGCGTTTTGCCATCTCAACCCACGGATTGCTCTGTACGACATCGAATGGTGCAATGCCCTGCCACGCATCGCGCAGATCGAAAACCTGGTCGCGATCAATCAAGCTTCCATGATCGATCTCACTGGGCAGGCGGCCTCGGAGTCCATTGGAGCCACGATGTACACGGGCCCGGGCGGACAGCTCGTCTGGTCCATGGGCGCTCTGTACGCGCCCAACGGCCGGTCCATACTTGTTCTCCCCTCTACGGCACGCAACGGCACCATTTCCCGGATCGTTTCGAGGCTTCCCTCGGGAAGTGTGGTGACCGTGCCGAGAACCTTCGTCGACTACGTGATCACCGAACACGGGATCGTCAACTTGCAGGGCCGCACGCAACGCGAGCGCGCTCGAGCCCTGATGGAGATTGCCCACCCGCAGTTTCGCGACGAGCTACGAGACTACGCCGAGCGAACCTTTTGGCCGCGCCGGCGCGTGTTCGGCCCCTGAATCGCGCCGCTCCAGGCCAGCATTTCCTCGGGCTGCCGGTACCGTGGAGTCCTCCGAAAGGAACGCGCTTCGCGATCGTCAAGGCAAGCGTGGACATGGGCCGGCGGAACGTTCATAGTGCGGAACCGTGATGCGCCGCCGTGTTGCTGTGATTGCTGCATGGATTACCTTGGCCGCTTCGGCCCCCGCGGTCGAAGCCGGCTCACCGGTGGTCGAGCTACCGGGCGCCCCGCGATTCTCCGCCGAGCTGACCCAGCGTTTGTGGCAAGCCTGGGAACAAAACGGCCGGCCAGTGCACTCGCGCCACCGCCGGCCCGACGGGCGGCCCAAATTTTTGAACCGGCTGATTTTCGAGGCCAACCCTTACCTCCAATTGCACGCGCAAAACCCCGTGGACTGGTACCCGTGGGGCGACGAAGCCTTCCGGCGAGCCCGTGAGGAAAACAAGCCGGTGTTCTTGTCCATCGGGTATTCCACTTGTCACTGGTGTCACGTGATGGCGGAGGAAAGCTTCGACAACGAAGAGATCGCGCAGATCCTGAATCGCGACTTCGTTTGCGTGAAGGTGGATCGCGAGGAACGGCCGGACGTGGACGCCGTCTACATAGCGGCGGTGCAACGACTGATGGGCAACGCGGGATGGCCGCTCACAGTATTTCTTACCCCCGAACGGGAGCCGTTTTACGGGGGCACGTACTTCCCTGCTGAAGACGCCGCCGGGCGCCCCGGCATGAAGCGGCTTTTGGCAACCGTGAGTAGCTCATGGAAAAAGCAAGGCGACGCCGCTCGCCAGGCTGCAGAATCCCTGCGCGACGCGCTACGGGCCAGCGGCCCACAACCCGGAGGTTCGCTCGACGAAATCGTGTTGCGCCGCGCCGCCGTGCACCTGACGCAGTTGTTCGACGCGACCAACGGCGGATTTGGTCATGCCCCCAAGTTCCCGCAGCCGCACGTGCTGCAGTTCCTGCTTCGTTATTCGTATCGCAGCGGCGACCCGGTGGCGCGGCGCATGGCGTTGATGACGCTCCAAAAAATGGGCCGCGGTGGAATCCGCGATTTCCTCGGTGGAGGTTTTCACCGCTATTCCACCGATGCGGCGTGGCGCGTGCCGCATTACGAGAAAATGCTGTACGATCAAGCAACGATCGCACGCGCCTACGTAGAAGCTGCACGCGCCATGCCCAGCGCGGAGTACATTGGCGCCGCCGCGGAAGTCTTCGCCTACGTGCTGGGCCGCCTCAGGGCTCCTGAAGGGCCGTTTTACGCGGCCGAGGACGCACAAAGCGGCGGCAAAGAAGGTGCCTTCTACGTTTGGTCGCGCGCAGAAGTTCTCCAAGCACTCGGGCCGGAGGATGGTCCATGGGTGGCAGAGTTGTTCGGCCTTCCGGCGGATAACACTCCGATGCCCCTCGCTGTTTCCCTTCCCGTCGAGGACTTCTTGCGCCAGAAGGGCATGGACCCGCACACGGCCCTCCAGAAAATGCACAAAGTGCGGCAGGCCTTACTGGCGGCCCGCAACCAACGACTCAAGCCCGCGCGGGATGAAAAAATCCTAGCCGGTTGGAACGGCCTGATGATCGGAACCCTGGCACAAGCCGGGGTACAATGGAACAAGCCCGAGTACATCGAGGCAGCCCAGCAAGCAGCGAACTGGATCTTGCAGCACATGCAGCCACAAGATCGCTTGCGCCGCAGTTGGTATCGCGGCCAGATCGGACCACCCGCCTACCTCGAAGACTACGCCTACCTCGCCAGTGGAACGTTCGAACTCTTCCAAGCCACTGGGGAGGCCCGCTGGCTGCGGGACACCGAGCACCTTCTGGAGCGCATGCTGGCCCTCTTCTGGGACAACCAACGAAACACGTTGCGCTATGTGGGCACGGACCAACCGGAACTGATCGCAGGTCCGTGGCCGCTGGAAGACGCAGCCCTGCCCTCCGGGCACTCCGTCGCTGCGGAGGTGCTGTTACGCTTGGGGCATTTGCGCCAAAACAAGCTCTACCAAGAACGGGGTATGGACGTGCTACGGAGCAACGCGGCGGACATTGCCAAAGCCCCCACTGCCTATTGCTATGCCTTGCTCGCGCTGGATTTTGCCTTGGGGCCGCGTCAGGAAATCGTGGTCGTGGGCCCGAAACAGCGGGACGACACCGCCGCACTCTGGAAAATCGCCGTGCAAACGTACCTGCCGCGCGCGCTCACGGTGCTTCACGACCCGCAGGACCGAGAGACACAAAGCTTACTGCCTTTTCTGGCCCGCCAGCCCCTGCAAAAAGGAAAAGCAACGGCGTACGTGTGCGAAAACTTCACCTGCAAACTGCCGGTCACCGAGCCGGAAAAACTGGTGGAACAGCTTGCCGCTTTGCAGCCTCCTGCGCCGACCCTGCCTGCGGCAACACCGCCGGCCGGCGCTCAGTAAAGGCATTTTCCGGCTTACGACATTTTCCTCCCTCCTGAGCGGAACGCTGCGCTTGCAGTTACGCGCGTGTGCGGGGCAGCCCGGGAACGGCGCTTCCCCAGGGCTACGGCGGTGGCCAGACTTGCCTCGTGCCGTCCCTTGAGACAAACGTGGCCCGGTCGTGAGACGGTTGCTGTGGTCATTGGTTGGAGCTGCGCTTCTCTTGTGCGCTTGCGGTGACGACGGAGAGCCCGGCGCAAGCGCGCCCTTTGAAGTGCGCATGGGTGCCGCCGACATCGAGCTGCGCTCGGAGGCGTTGTCGGTGAGGGTGAGCCGCCGGCCGTTCCAATTGGAATTTACCGGTGGCGGCGGTAGCCAGGTCCTGACGCGTACCGCGGCCCGAGGTTTGTTCTACCAGCGCGACAGCGCCATCCATTCCGCAACTGCCGTCAGACAAGCGACCCGTGATGGCGCGGGCGTTCGGCTCCTTTTAGAGACTACCGAGAGGGAAGACGCTCTCCTCGAAATTCGCTTGCTCACGGCGCGCACCGTGCAGGCGACATTCGAGCCACCCCGAGCGGCGATGACCGCTCGAATTGGAGCCGCATGGGAGAGCCCGAACGACGAGCGGATTTACGGGCTCACCGAACGCCTGCGCGACTCCCCGCCGCTCCTGCCGGGTATCGTGGAGACTCCTCAGGATGACGTGCGCCCGCAAGAAGTTGGCTCTCTGGATCGGCGCGGAGAAACGGTCGAAATGTTTATCCGTCCGACCATCGCCGTGTACGCCCCGTTCTACCAAAGCTCCCGTGGCTATGGTGTTGCTGTAGGCGGAACCATGCCCGGGCTCTACGACCTTGGTGCCACCCAGCCGAATGAAGTCTCGTTCGCGTTCGAAACCGGCAGCCGACCCGAGAATCAACGCCTCGCGTTTTTCTTGTTTTACGGTCCCGACTTCCCTCGCATCCTCGACGAGTACACGGCGCTGACGGGGCGGCCGATGGTGCCACCGGCATGGGCGTTCCTGCATTGGCGCTGGCGCGACGAACTGGCCATCGGCGAGCCGGGCGAGCTCGACGGGATTCCGGTCAATGCACAGGTGGCCGAGGACGTGCGCATGTACGAGGCCCTGGGCATTCCTGCGGGAGTGTACTTGCTCGACCGGCCGGTTCTGCAAGGAAACTTCGGCTTTGCGCGCTTCGCGTGGGACGAGGAGCGACTACCCAACGCTCGCGCCATGCTCGAGGCTTTGCGGCGCCGGGGCTACCGCATCGTCACTTGGAGTGCCGCTTGGGTGTGCGGTGATTCTCCGGGCGACAATGGCTTCGAAGCCCAACAATTGGGGTTCATCGCCCCCATGCGGCGGACTGGACCCCCGTTTTGCGATGACGTGCGCGGCCGCAGTTTTATCCTTGACGTGACCAACCCCGCCGCGCGGCAGTGGTTTGCCGAACGCTTAGCGCGTTTTTTGCAGGCCGAGGCCATTCACGGCGTCAAGCTGGACCGCGGCGAGGAGCACATCCCCTCGCAACGCGACGATATCTGGTTCGATGGCCGCACCGGCCGCGAGGTGCACAACGATTACGTGGTGTTGCAAACGCGCATGCACCGGGAAGCATTGGATCGGGCCTGGCCGAATGGCGACTATGTGTTGATTACCCGCTCCGGTTACACCGGCACCCAGGCGGACTCGATCGTTTGGGGAGGCGATACTGCCGGTAGCGAGAACTTCGGCGAGGGTTCGGGAACCGACCTCGGGCTGCGCAGCGCCATCATCTCCCAACAGCGCGCGGCATTTCTGGGCTTTCCCATCTGGGGATCCGATACGGGCGGGTATTACCAGTTCAAGCAACGCGACGTGTTTGCCCGCTGGATCGAGTTCAGCACGTTCTCCGGCATCATGGAAATCGGAGGCAAGGGCTCCCACGCACCGTGGGATATGCCCACCGAGCCCCGATACGATGAAGAGATGATCGAAATTTATCGCCGCTACACGCGCCTGCGGCACGACTTGCAACCGTACATCGTGGCAGCAGCACAAGACGCTCGCCGCGGCATGCCCCTAGTTCGCCCGATGGTGTTTTTCGACCCGGCGGACCCCGAACTGGCGGATCGCTGGGATCAGTACATGTTCGGCCCCGACCTCATGGTTGCACCGGTTTGGCGGGTCGGCCAGCGGCAACGGTCGGTTTACTTCCCGCGCGGCCGCTGGAGAACGTTCTGGAAGCCCGACGAGATCTACGAGGGGCCTGCCGTCGTCACCTTCAGCGTGCCGCTGGATACGATTCTCGTGTTTCTCCGCGATGGCGCCCCTCACCCGCTGCACAGCAACCCCTAGCACCAGCCGCGACCCGTTCGTGACGATCTGCGGGTAGTGGGGGAAGTGCACGAACGCATGTCCCCTCGCTCCACGACGCTCGGCGCACTGGAAACCTCTGGGGCACCCGAGACATGCCCGAGTTTCCGCCGTTGCCTCCGCCACGGTAACTGGTAGAACCGGCGCACAGGTGCACGCATGAGCGTTTCGCACGATCAGCTCCGCGAGTTTCTCGATTTTGCCCACATGCTGGCCGATGCGGCTGGGCAGGCAATTTTACCGTTCTTTCGCGCCGCACCAGAAACATCGAACAAGGCGGCCGATAGCACGTTCGATCCCGTTACCGCAGCGGATCACGCTGCCGAGGAGATCATGCGCCGCCTGATCCGGGAGCGGTATCCGACTCACGGCATTCACGGCGAAGAGCAGGGAATGCACGCCGGCCAGGAGCCCTGGACCTGGGTGCTCGACCCCATTGACGGCACCCGTGCGTTTCTCACCGGCATTCCTCTTTGGGGCACGCTCATCGCTCTGAACGACGGCAAGGGGCCGGTTCTGGGTATGATGGATCAGCCGTTCACGGGCGAGCGGTTCGCGGCCAGCGAGCTAGGTGCCACGCTACATCACCGCGGGCAGACCATTCCACTACGCACGCGCCCGTGCGGCTCACTGGCCGAGGCGAGGCTGCAATGCACCCATCCCGGAATGTTCGATGAGCGGGAGCGCGCCGCGTTCGAGGAACTGCAACGGCGCGTGCAACTCACACGCTTCAGTGGCGATTGCTACGCGTATTGCATGGTGGCCTTGGGATGTATCGACCTAGTCGTCGAGTCCGGCCTACAACCGTACGACGTCCAGGCGTTGATTCCCATCGTAGAGCGAGCCGGCGGGGTGATGAGCGACTGGAACGGTGGCGACTGCAGCCAAGGCGGACAGGTGATCGCGGCTGGGGACCGGCGCATCCACGCACAAGCGCTGGCCGTTCTCCAGCACGCCGCGCGTAAATAGAACGAGGGCCACGCGCGCAAGCCAGCGGCTCAACGCACGCGATTTTTGAGTTCCTCGCCCCGAAGCCAGCGTTCCAGGTTTTCCAAAAACAACGCGCTGACCCGCTGGCGATTGCCGAGCGCTCCGGCCGCATCGTGAGGCGACAGAATGACGTTTTCCAAGTCCCAGAGCGGCGACTCTACGGGCAACGGCTCCTCGGCGAACACGTCGAGGTAAGCTCCCGCGATCGTGCCTTGCTGCAAAGCATTGACGAGGGCATTCTCGTCGAGCACCGCGCCGCGACTTACGTTGATGACATGGGCGTGGCGCGGCAAGCGATCGAGACGCGCTCGGCCGACAAGACCTCGGGTTCGCTCCGTGAGCGGGCACGTGAGCACCAACCAGTCCGCCTTCGGCAGTACCGCGTCGAGCTCTTCCAGAGACACGACCTCGTCCGCGTTCGGCGCTGGTTTGCACTGCGTCCGCACTGCAACCACACGCAGTCCGCACGCTTTTGCCAGCCGTGCGACTTCCTGCCCAATGGCCCCGAGCCCCACGATGACCATGGTTTGGCCGGCGAGGTCGCGGCGTTGCTCGCCGAGCGGTTGCCAACGTTTTCTTCGCTTTGCGTCGAACCACTGTGGCAAGCCACGGGCAAACCCCAGCACCGCCGCCATGACGGACTGCGCAACCGGTACGGCGTTGGCTCCGGCCGACGTGGTTAGAACCACTCCCCGCTCCAGCAACATCGAAAACACCGGGTGATCCACTCCTGCATTGGGCACGTGCAGCCATTGCAGTTGGGGGGCACGCAGCAAAATGCCGAAAAACTGGCGCGTAAACTGGGCATCCGCTTCCCAGTAGCCGTTAAAGGTGGCCACCGTGATTTGCCCGACCCGCGAATCTTCGAGCCGCTGCCCAGCTTCGGGAGCCACAACGGTGTCCAGCTCGCGGCCATGAGCCGCGCATGCCGTCCGGACGCGCTCGCCATATTGTTGCAGAAACTCGCGATTGGCAAACAACGTTACTGGCTCGGCCATCGTCCCTCCATTTCGTGCGTTCAGGCATGCGCGCGCCGGATGCGCTGGTTGGTCCACACCAGCAACACAATGGCACTCATGATCGCCGCGTTCAGCAGGTGGGGCCCGTGACGGTCCAAACTGTATAAAGCCGTGCCCAGCATGGGTCCAACCACGTTACCGATCACCGACACACCGCCGAGCAGACCCGCAACCGAGCCTTGTTCGGTCGGGCTTACAGAGAGCGAGGCCGCAGCTGCCGCCCCTGGGCGCACCAGACCCATGCCCAGCCCTAACGCCACCAGCGCGAGCAAATACACCGGCAGCGACCCTCCCACGACAAACAGCGCAAACGCTGCCCACATCAGCGCCGAGCCTGCACGGATCATCGCTCGGGGCATCGGGCGAAAGCGCTGCACGATCACGAGCTGCGAAAACAAACCAGCCGCGGCCAGCACGACAAAGCCCACACCTGCGTATTGTACGGTAGTGTGGGCGTCCAGTCCGAGTGTGTCCTGCAGAAAAAAGGCGAGGGTGATGATCGTCGTGGCCCGGACCGCCTGCAAAGCGGTAACCACGGCGAGAAACGGAAGCACTCGCCGGTCGGCCACGCTGAGGCGCGGAGCCCGTTGCGGCCGCTGCTCTCGCGGGAGTTCCGTTTCCGGCAGAAAATTCCAAATGGTCCAAGCGCTTACGACGGCCAAGGCAGCGGCCACGTACAGCGGCGCTACGATTCCCAAGGAAGCCAACGCCGCCCCCAGGCCCGGACCGACGGTTTCACCGAGGCCCATCGCCGCGCTGACCAACGCCACGCCCGCAGTTCGTTCGCTGCGCGAGGTGCGGTCGGCGATGTACGCTTGCGAGGCTGGCCCAGTGCCGGAACCCACCAAAGCGAAAATACAACGCGAGGCAATGAGCAAGGGATAAACCACGCTGGTCGGAAGCCAGCGTTCGATGCCAATGCGAATCACTGTCGCCAGCGCCACCATCGAGGCGGCGTAGCCCAGTAGCCCGATGAGAATGATCTTGCGGCGTCCGGCCACATCGCTGCGTCGCCCCCACCACGGGCTGACGAACACCCACAGGAACGCGGAGGTGGCAAAGATCGTCGAGACTTGAAACGGGGAGATGCCGATTTCCCGTGCGGCCGGCGGTAGAATGGAGAACAGCATGGACTGCCCCATGCCCACGCAAAGGAGACACGCAAACAGCAGTGCAAAAGCGCGCCGGTTCTCCCCGCTCACGGCGCATACCTCGGCGCGGCGAGCCTCGCGGTCGGTCGCGAGCGTACGCGAGCCCCCACGCGACCCGGCGGCACCGCAACGGGCGGGATCGCCGAATACCCGTCGCTGGCGGGCCAGAGATTACAGCCGGGGACCGGTGGGTACGTCCTTGAACGGAATTCCCTTGTCCACGCGAATCTCGGGCGGGAGCCCAAGTACTCGCTCTGCGATAATGTTACGCAAGATCTCGTCGGTTCCTCCGGCCAACCGCAAACCGGGCGACCCCAGATATGCCAGTTGCCAAAGCGCATCTTCCGGCGCAGCCCGGTCCAGCACCATAGCCGCAGCACCCTCGAGTTCGAGAGCAAACGCCGCCATGTTTTGCCGCAGGGGCGCGCCGACCAGTTTCCCGATGGAGCTTTCAGGTCCGGGCGTCTGCCCCCGAGAAAGAGCCGTCTGCACGCGATAGCTCGTGTACTGCAAGCCCTTGGCGCGGACGTAAAAATCCGCCAGCCGTTGGCGCACGCCCGCATCTTGCAGCGCCGGCTTCCCGTTCCACGACATCGTCCGAGCCAGCCGAAACAAGTCCCGAAACTCCGGACCGCCCGAACCCGCACCAATGGCGTGGCGTTCGTTCATCAGCGTGGTGAGCGCACAGCGCCAGCCGTCGTTCACATCGCCCACCCGGTTCTTGTCCGGCACCCGCACATCGGTGAAAAACACCTCGTTGAAGCTCGACATGCCGTTCATTTGCTTGATGGGGCGGATTTCGATGCCGGGCGACTGCATGTCCACGATAAAGTACGTAATGCCTCGGTGCTTCTCGGCATTCGGGTCGGTGCGGGTCACGATCATGCCCCACTTCGAGTATTGCGCACCCGTCGTCCAAATTTTCTGTCCGTTGATGATCCAGTCGTCGCCGTCGCGCACAGCCGTGGTGCGCAAGCCGGCAAGGTCCGAACCGGCAGCCGGTTCACTGAAGAGTTGGCACCAAATCTCGTCACCCCGCAACATGGGCGGGAGGTACCGGCGTTTTTGCTCCTCGGTCCCGTGCACCATGATGGTCGGACCCAACATGCCCTGCCCGATGGCGAAGATGTTCGGAGGTGTTTTGAAGCGCGCCTCCTCCTGGCTCCAAATGACCGCCTGAATTGGGGTGGCACCGCGGCCGCCGTACTCCTTGGGCCAGGTAATGCAAGCCCAGCCCGCATCGGCCTTTTTGCGCTGCCACTCCTGCGCCTTGCGCACCATATCCGGATCGAATCGCCCCTCCAGCCCGGCCGGCTGCTCGCCCGGGGCTAGCGGCTCGGCGTTGGCTTCCAGCCACGCACGAGCCTCGGCTCGAAATGCGGCTTCTTCTGGGGTGTCGTTGAAATCCATGGGCCTCCCTCCGTAACTCACGACGATGCGGCCTCGCGCGCTTCCAAGCACGCAATGAGGCGCTCGCGCCACACCGGCGCGGGCCCGAGAATGGCCGCCAAGTAACGCGCGCGGCGGTAGAACAAGTGGGCATCGTGTTCCCACGTGAACCCCATACCGCCGTGCATTTGAATCATTTCTTTGCTCGCGAGCTCGAACGTGTTCGTAGCGGAGACCCGCGCGCCGCAAGCCGCCACTGCGAGCTCGGGAGCTTCGTTACTCAACGCCCAGGCGCCGTAGTAACAATTGGATCGGGTGAGTTCGAGTTCGACGTACCAGTCTGCCAGCCGATGCTTGAGGGCTTGAAACGACCCGATCGGACGGCCGAAGGCATAACGATTCAAGGTGTACTCGCGCGTGATCTCGAAAGCGCGCTGAGCGCCGCCGAGCTGCTCGAACGCGAACAATACCGCGGCACGATCGAAAATGTGGTGGATCGTATTCCACCCGCACGGCTGCCCCCCGAGCCAGGTTGCCGGCACACGCTCGAAGCGAAGCGTTGCCACCGAACGGCTCGGGTCGAGCGATTGCAAGGGCACGCGTGTCACCCCCGGCTGGCGCAGGTCCACAATCGCCAGCCCCACTTCGCGCCCGCTTTTCGCAGTCACGAGCGCGAGGTCCGCAATGTTTCCATCGGCCACCGGAGTTTTTTCGCCCGTAAGCTTGCCGGACCGCATGCTTGTTTTGGGCAAACGCTCTCCCGACTCGCCCGGGCCTTCGGAGTGTGCCAGGGTGGCAATCAGTCCGCCGCGACCGAGCTCAGGCAAATACTGTTGCTTTTGCTCTTCCGTGCCCGCAACCAGCAAGGCTTCCGCAGCGAGGTACACGGTGGGCCCAAACGGAACGGGCGCCAGGACACGACCTAATTCCTCGGCGATCACCGCCAGTTCCAAGCGGCCGAATCCAGCCCCACCGTACGACTCGGGAATCGCGGTGCCCAACCAGCCTTGCCCAGCCACTGCTTGCCACAAGCTGGCGGAATAGGAGCTATCGGTTTCGAGCACTTGCCGGCAAAGGGTGAGCGGCGCCTCTTTGGCGAGGAACGAGCGCACATTTTCGCGCAGCAGCTTCTGGTCGTCCGAAAAATCGAAATTCATCCGGCACTCCCAATATGCAAATTATCGCTATTAAAAAGCAGCGCCTTTCTGAGTCAATGCTGGGCCCGGGCGACCTCAGGAAGCCTTGTACTCCCGGCCTTTCCAACGAGTGCGCGTGCCACGGTAAAAGCGCCACGCCGACAACACGGTCATCCACAGGTACAATGCTGCGGCCATGGGCAAGGCCAGTGCCCAGGTTGCACCGCAGCCGAGAAAGTGCACGAGCGGCAGGTACGTTCGTACCATGGCTGCGTAGGCCAGGGCAGCCCACCACTTGGCAGGAAACGGCGCCAGCCAAAGGGCCATGAATGGCCACAGGAAGACGAAAAACAACCCGACCACACAGACGACGAGCAACAGCGGGTTGTAGTGCAGTTGCGTGTAAGCGCTGCGCGCCACCATATCGGTAACAGCGCGAAGCGAACCGTAGCCGCGTGTGGACTGCACGCCCGGATGGTAGCCGAGCCACAAACGCCCGCCGACGCGTTTGGCCGCACTGGCCAATGCGACGTCGTCAATAACCGCGTCGCGAATCGCGTCGAGCCCACCGGCGCGCTCCAGTAGTTCGCGCCGAACGAGCATACATCCGCCGGCGGCACCGGAGTCGCTTTTGGTGTCGTCCGCAATGCGATGAAAGGGGTAAAGCATCGCAAAAAAGTAGGTAAATGCGGGGATCAGCAGCTTCTCGGCCCAGGTATCCGTGCGCAGCCGCGCCATGACGGACACAAAATCGCGGCCATGCCGCGTCGCGGTGGACAGGAGGCGCTCCAACACGTCAGGCTCGTGGCGAATGTCCGCATCCGTGAACCAAATCCACTCTGCACCTAAACGCGCGGCTTCCGTGCATCCCGCTTTTTGTGCCCATACCTTCCCCATCCATCCCGGGGGAAGCGGCGGTGGCTGCACGATCTGCAACCGCGCCTTGGCCCCATATTCCAGGGCCAAACGAGCGGCGATCGCAGCGGTGTCGTCCGTCGAGTGATCGTCTACAAGGACGATCGAAAAGTCCTCGTAAGTTTGCCGGAACAAGCACGGCAGCGTGGCCGGTAACTCCTGGGCCTCGTTGCGCGCGGGCACGACCGCCACGACTCGCCCGTAACTCCCCGGCGCCACCCGCTCGAGAAGCGGCTCCACGCGCCAGCGCCGCCCAAACACGGCGTACACCACCCAAGCAAGCGCCGCTCCCGCTAGCAACCAAGCCATCGTGATCTTTCCTCTGTCAGATTGCTCTGCATCACGAAAGTCCAACGCGCCGATTCTTGTGCAAGGCCGCCCGCAGGCCGCGCAGAAGCGACCCCTATCCGTGCCCGGCCTCGAGGCAAATCGTGCCAGTCCGTTGCCGATTCGCAGGGAGAACTTCCAGGGATGGATTGCGCCATGGCGCAAGGCCGGCCGTGGTGGCGCAAGCAGCGCAGCCCGTCGCGGCGGCACGGCCATGCAACACCTTGGCCCATCTCACCCTGCCGCGGCAGGCTATAAGCTTGCCCGGCCCGTGCACGACGCACGGCGCAGCCGCTCTCGCGCGTAGTTGAAATTGTTCGCGACCGGGCAGGTGCCGGCCCGCCCGGGGGGATCCGGCTCCGGCGAGATGGATCGCTTGCGCCGCTTGTGCCCGGGGCTCTGGCGTGCCAAGCAGACCAGTCGAGCTATGCGGGTGCTTTATTTCGATGCCGTGGGTGGCGTCAGCGGGGATATGACGGTCGGTGCCCTGCTCTCGCTCGGCCTTCCGCTCGAAAGCGTGCGCAAAGTGCTGGACGAGCTTCCGCTGGGAGAATACGAACTCGCTGCCCTTCCCCGGATGATCCACGGAATCCGCGCATGCAAGTTTACCGTGCGCATTCCCGCACACGCCCCGCACGGGCACCGCCGCTTCGCCGATATCCGCGCCATGTTGGAAAGCGCGAAGATCGAGCCTGCCATTCAGCGCAAGGCGATCGAAATCTTCCGTCGCCTCGCCGTTGCCGAAGGGCGCGTGCACGGGGTGGCTCCTGAGGATGTAACCTTTCACGAGGTCGGCGCAGTGGATTCAATCGTGGACATCGTGGCCACTGCGGTCGGCCTCCATCATTTTCAAATCGAAACAGGTTACGCGAGCACGCTCGCGCTCGGCAAAGGGCTCGTGCATGCGCAACACGGGAGTCTGCCCGTGCCGGGTCCCGCGACCCTCGAACTGCTTCGCGGTTTCCCGGTGCAACTGGGTGCCGGCGAAGGGGAGCTGGTGACTCCCACCGGCGCGGCCATCGTTGCCACGGTATGCAAGCCTGGTGCGCCACCTCCGCTCACAGTGTGCGGGGTAGGGTACGGCGCCGGAGATCACGATTGGAAAGACCGCCCCAACGTGCTCCGGCTGGTCTTGGCGGAACCAAGAATCGAAGAGAGCGGCGACGAACTGTTCGTTGTGGAAACCAATCTCGATGACATGCCGGCGGAGTGGTTCGAGTGGGTGTTCGAACGGCTGTTCGCCGCCGGGGCGCGCGATGTTTGGCTGAGCCCCGCGCAAATGAAAAAAAACCGCCCCGGCACCGTTTTGCACGCTCTAGCGGACGCCGCGGCGGAAACTGCAGTGAGCCACGTCATGCTCAGCGAAACCACCGCGCTCGGTGTGCGCGTGTACCCGGTGCGCCGCCATACCCTCGTTCGCGAGCTGCGCAGCGTGCCGACGCCGTATGGAGAGGTGCGGGTGAAGCTCGCCCGCGCGCCGGACGGCCATTGGAATGTCTCTCCGGAGTACGAGGACTGTAAAGCGGCAGCAACGCGGAGCGGCGTGCCTTTGAAACTGGTCTATCAGGCCGCGCTGGCGGCAGCGGAGCACCTGACACGGTAAGGGCTTGGTTCCCTGGCGGCGCCGCCCAAAGCCAGGCATGCGACAGCTCGGTGGCGAGTGGCGAATCGCAAGCGGCCTGGAGGCCGCAGGGCGGGGGTGGGACGATGTGGCGGGCAGCAAACGGTGGAACAAAGTGTGGCGCTCACGACTGCCGGGGCAAGCGCGCGCAGCGTTCATCCTTTATTGGGAGCCGCCGACCCAGCCGCATTCCCAGGTTGCGGCCTAGCTACATTTCCACGCCAGACCGCGCTAGCGTGCGCGCACTTTCGTGAAAACTCAGGCGTGGAGGAGAACGCAGTGAAGGACCGCGACCCATGGGTGCTGGCCATTGACATGGGCACGAGCGCAGTGAAAGCGGCGTTGGTTTCCTCGCGTGGCGAGGTCGCGAGCTCGGCCACTCTGCCGATCTCCACCCGCTTGCTTCCGCGCGGAGGAGCGGAGCAAGACCCCGAAGAGTGGTGGAAACAGGTGACCGGCGCTGCGCGGGCGACGCTTGCCGAGCAACCTGCGCTGCGGGAAAAAATCGTGGCCGTGGCCTGTACCACTCAATGGGCAGTCACCGTGCCGGTGGATCGTTACGGCAACCCGCTGGGTCCGGCCATTTCCTGGATGGACACCCGAGGTGCCCCCTATGTGCGCGCCATCGTGCGCGGTTGGCCCAACGTGTCCGGCTACGGGGCATACAAGTTGTTCACATGGATCCGATTGACCGGTGGCGCCCCCTCGCGCTCCGGGGTGGATGGCTTGGGGCATGTGCTCTTCCTCAAGAACGAACAGCCCGAGCTGTATCGCGCAGCGTACAAATTCCTCGAGCCGATGGACTACCTCAACGCCCGGCTCACCGGGCGCATTGCCGCCTCGTACGGAACCATGTTTCCCTATTGGCTCACCGACAATCGCAATCCCCACCGCATTTACTACCATCCGCGGCTGCTCGCCTGGGCCGGGATCGAGCCGGAGAAACTCCCCGAGCTCAAACCGGTGAATTCCGTCCTCGGGCCGCTGCGGCCGGAAGTCGCCGAGGAACTAGGGCTACGGCCGGACACCGTCGTGGTCATGGGTTCGAGCGACGGCCACTCTGCCGCGATTGGCGCCGGATCGGTTCGCGACTTCGTCGGCTACTTTTACGTCGGCACCACCGCGTGGTTGAGCTGCCATGTGCCATGGAAGCGTTCCGATTTGCGGCACATGCTCACCACCATGCCCGCGGCTCTCGCCGGGCGATACGTTGTCGCTGCGGAACAAGGCATGGCCGGGCGTTGCCTCGAGTTTCTCAAGGATAACGTGCTTCTGCCGAGCAACGACCCGAGCGTCGCGCCGCTGGAAGACCCTTATGCATATCTGGGTTCCCTGGCCGCTTCGGTGGCGCCCGGCAGCGATGGTCTTTTGTTCACTCCGTGGATCAACGGCGTCCTTGCCCCTCGGGACGACCCTTGGACGCGCAGTGCTTTTGTCAACCAAAGCCACCGCACCACTCGCGCCCACTACGTTCGCGCGGTCATGGAGGGCGTGGCCTTCAACGTGCGCTGGCTGCGGGTGCACGTGGAAAAGTTCGTGGGCCGGCCCTTTCCCGATTTGCGTTTCATTGGTGGAGCGGCGGTATCGGACTTGTGGTGCCAAATCTTCGCGGACATCCTGAATTGCCGCATTTTGCGTCCGGCTCACCCCCGGGCCGCAAATGCCGTCGGAGCCGCCTTCGCCGCGTTTGCAACGTTGGGCGTACTCGACGCCGAACGAATGGAGCAGCGCATCGCCATCGAGCGCGTGTTCACGCCCGACCGCAGCACCCGCCAGCTTTACGACGAGCGCTTCGGCGAATTTCTCGACCTTTACCGCCGGCTCGGCCCGGTGTACCGGCGACTCAACCGCCGCTCCGCGCGGTCAGAGTCTGGTGCTAGTGCGTGACCCGGGGAATGTCCGTAGCCGCTTGAATGGGGCCGTAGGCGGCTTCGTAACGTGCCAGGTTTTCTTCGATCGCCTTGAGAATCCGCTTCATATGCTCCGGCGAGGTAATGACCCGCGCCCGCAAGTTCGCCACCATTTGCCCCTGCGGCGTGCGCTGCGGTTGCACGAAGAGGAAATCCAAAATGAATTCCTCCTTCCGGTGGCTGATCATCATCAGGTTGGAATACACGCCACTGGCGTGTTCCGGGTCAATCTGGATGTGAATTTGTTCGGCTACCGGCGCGGGTTTTTTTTCATCGGTCATGGCGTCCTCCTAGTATGGACAATGCTCACGAACGGGGACCCTCGGCGAGGCTTTCCAACCATCCATGAATGCGCTGAACAATTTGCTCGTACACATTTGCCTGCTGGTGGCCAAGCGAGCGGGGCAGGACGAAGGAATGGTCGCCGCCGTCAATCGTCGCCAGCTCCGCTCGGCAGCCGTAATCGTGGGCGAGGCGCAGCAGCACGTTGCCCAAAATTTGCAGATCGCACAAAGCATCGCGCGTGCCCTGCACGAACAACATCGGCACCCGGATCCGCGGCAAATGTTCGACCCTGAGCCGCTCCGGGTTCGAGGCGGGATGCAGAGGATAGCCTAAAAACACCAGCCCCCGGACCTCCTCACCCTCAGCCGCTAAATGAGAAGCGACTCGCCCGCCCAGCGACTTGCCCCCAATCACCCACGCGCCCACAGCCCGCGCCATCCGCGCGCGGAGATAACGCAGCACTTGTCGGTACGTTTCCATCAGCACGGGAAATGGGTCGGGCAGGCGTGCGCTGCGCTCTTTATAGGGGAAGTTAAACGTTCCGCACGGCACGCCGTGGCGGGCGAGCCCTTGTTGCACATGGACTAACAGCGGGGCGAAGCGGTCGTTCCCCGCGCCATGCGCCAGGAGCACCCCGTACGGAAAGCGCAAACCTGCCGGCATGGCCAAGGTCGCTCCAACCTCGCCCAGTTCCCTCAAGGGAATTCGCAGCTCTCGCGTCCGCATGGCGCGCCCTCCATATCACGGGGCTCGATCACGCGAGAACGGTTCGAGCCGCCCGCAGCGCGTCGCGATCGGTCAACCCGCTTGCCCAATCTTGCAGTCGCCTTCCAACACGGCTCCGGCCTGCACCACGAGATCCTTGCTGCAGATCGAGCCGAACAATCGCCCACTGGCGCCGATTTCCGCCCGACCTTCGACAAACACCTCACCGCGGACTTCTCCCAGCACAAGAAGCTGGCGGGCGCGCACCGCCCCGTCCACTTTTCCCTCCTCGCCAATAACCAGCAGATCGCTCGCTTTGACCTCGCCGTTGAGCACCCCATCGATCCGGGTCGGCGCGTTGAAACTGAGTTTGCCGGTTACCGTGGTCTCACGCCCGAGGAGCTGGCGAACTGCCGGCTGATGCGCCACCAGGCCGCTGGCCGCCTGTGAGCTGCCCGCTTCCTTCCCATCCGGCACGCTCGGCGTGGTTTGTGGTGCTTTTGCCTCCTCGTTCTCGCGGTTCCAAAATGCCACAACCGTTTCCTCTCCGTTCGCTCTTACCCACTCTTTTTCCGTGGTGCAAACAACCGCGCTCGATTCCTCGCGCCCGGCCGATCACCCCACGTCCGTTGCTTTCAACCCGGTGCCTCCTCCTGCGGGCGACACAACGCAACATCCCCCACCGCCCGGGCCCCCGCCACACACATCGGCACGCGACACAGATACCCCTCGCCCGGCAGCCGGCACAACGAAGATCGAAGGTCCGAACGATTTATGCGGGGAACACGTGGCATGCCACGGCATGGCCGCGCGCGTTGGCGAGCAACGGCGGGGCCTCGGTCCGGCACCGCGGCTCGGCAAAGGGGCAGCGCGGATGAAAGCGGCAACCGGAGGGTGGATTCACGGGGCTCGGTACGTCGCCCGGAAGGATGATGCGCTCGCGGCGCCGTTCCGGATCGGGCTCGGGAATCGCAGACAGCAGGGCTCGCGTATAGGGATGGCGAGGGTTTTGGTACAGCTCTTCCGCATCCGCCAGTTCCACGATCTGCCCCAGGTACATGATCGCAACGCGATGGCTGATGTGTTCGACCAGCCGCAAGTCGTGGGTGATGAATAGGTATGCCAGGCCGCGCTCTTCTTGCAGGTCCTGCAACAAATTCACGATCTGCGCCTGAATCGAAACGTCCAGCGCCGATACGGGCTCGTCGGCAACAATGAAACGGGGCTCCACCGCTAAGGCCCGGGCGATACCAATGCGCTGGCGCTGCCCGCCACTGAATTCGTGCGGGTAGCGATCGTAGGCTTCGGGCGACAGCCCGACCCGCTGCAGCAGCGCCAGCACGCGCTCTTTGCGCTCCCGGCCCTTGGCCAAGCCGTGAATGTCCAAGCCTTCGCCCACGATGTCGCCCACACGCATGCGCGGGTTGAGCGAACCGTACGGGTCTTGAAATACAATTTGCATGTAGCGGCGCCGGCGGCGCAACTCCTGGCCGCGCAATGCCAGAAGGTCTTCGCCCTGAAAGCGCACTTCCCCCGCCGTCGGTTCCAACAGCCGCAAGAGCAGCCGCCCCAGTGTGGACTTTCCGCAACCCGACTCGCCGGCGACGCCGAGAGTTTCTCCGGGGCGGACGAACAAATCCACGCCATCCACCGCGCGCACGAACTCGCGCGGCCGGCCCCAGACGCGCCGGACTGGGAAATGCTTCACCAATCCGCGCGCCTCGACCAAAGGCGTGGGCGGCGCACCGGCTTGCGCCGGCATCACAGGAATTCCTCCGCGCGAATGCAGGCCACGCGGTGCGACTCGTTCACCGCCGCCAGCAACGGGTCGGTCTCGCTGCAACGGGCCACGGCATACGCACAGCGATCGCGAAAACGGCAACCCGATGGCATCGCCAAGGGATTCGGGACTGTGCCAGGAATCGCTTCCAGCCGCCGGCCTCGTGCTCCGAGCCGCGGAATCGAGCGCAACAACCCGCGTGTATACGGGTGCAAAGGACGACGGAACAACTCCTCGGTCGGCGCCTGTTCCACGATCCGTCCGGCATACATCACCGCCACCCGCCGCGCTCGCTCGGCGACAATTCCGAGATCGTGCGTGACGAACAAAACCGCCATCCCAAATTGCTCCTGTAGGTGCCCGAGCAAGTCGAGGATTTGCGCTTGAATGGTCACGTCGAGGGCCGTGGTCGGCTCGTCGGCAATCAGCAAACGCGGCCGGCACGCCAGCGCCATCGCGATCATTACGCGCTGGCGCATGCCGCCACTGAGCTGATGCGGATACTGATCCACGCGCCGCTCCGGCTCGGGAATGTCCACCAAACGCAACAGCTCGATGGCCTTTGCGCGTGCCTCCTTGCGGCTCGCGCCACGATGAATTTCCAAGACCTCGCCAATTTGGAACCCCACGGTAAACACCGGGTTGAGCGCAGTCATCGGCTCCTGGAAAATCATGGCGATTTGGTCGCCCCGTACCGCCCGCATCTCGTCTTCAGAAAGCCGCAACAAGTCCCGGCCGGCAAAGACAATCTCCCCATTGCCGATACGGCCGTGGCGATCGAGCAAGCGTAAGATACTGAGCGCGGTCACCGTTTTTCCGCACCCCGATTCGCCCACCAGACCAAAGGTTTCGCCCTCGTCGATCGAGAAACTGATGCCGTCCACCGCGCGCACCTCGCCTCGGGACGTGAAAAAGCTCACCCGCAGATCGTGCACTTCGAGCAACGGCACGCGGCCCCTCTAGCAACACCGCCAATCAGGGAAAAGCGAACCGGGATTAGCTCGAAGAGCCGCCCCACAACGCATCGCGCAAACCGGAGGAACGCTCGACTCGCTGGCGCACGGCCTGCTCGAAGGTGGCGCGGTCCGCATGGACCCGTACCCATCGCTTGGCGCGGGTCACTGCAGTGTACAGCAGTTCGCGCGAAAGTAACGGCGACCCCCGCTGCGGCAGCACGACTTCCACCCGGTCGAACTCGCTACCCTGACTCTTGTGGATGGTCATGGCAAAGGCCGTTTCGTGCTCGGGCAAGCGTCCGGGCGAGAACTCGCGCACACTGCCCGGCTCGGCTCCGGGAAACGCCACGATCGGGGCGCGGCCGTCCCGCGCCATCACGATTCCCAGATCGCCATTGAACAACCGCACCCAATAGTTGTTTTCGGTCACCAATACCGGCCTCCCGTCGTACCAGCGCTCGGAGGTGTTCCGGAGCACCCGCGCATCTTCCAGTTCTCGCTCGATGGCGCGGTTCGCGAAGAGCACCCCGTTCGGGCCGGTGCGATTCCCGCACAGCACCCGGAAAGCCCCGAACTCGCGCAGCCGCTCGGCGCCAGACGGCGACTGCACATAGCGGGCAAAATGCCGGCGGCACGACTCGGCCAGTGCGCCGCTCAAGCGCCAGGGAGGCAGTGGGGCAGCGCTCTCCACGGTTTGGTCGCCGCTTTCCAACGCCCGCCACGCCGCATCTGGGTCACCCCAGCGAATTGCCTCCGCCAGCCGCCCGATCCCACTGTCGGCGTCGTACCGAAAATTGCGCCGCAAGCGCACAATGCAGTCCCACAATCCCGAGTCGGCCGGGGCATGGCGCGGCCAGTCGTACGAAACGTCGAGTTGCTGCTGCAGCCACCTCCACTGAGCAACGGAAAAGGTACTGTCCGCACCGAGGTTGCACACGTCGCCGAGCACCGAGCCGGCTTCCACCGATGCCAACTGATGCTCGTCGCCCAACAGGACCAATCGCGCATGGCCGGGCAGTGCGGCCAGAAGGTGGGCCATGAGGCTCAAGTCAATCATCGAAGACTCGTCCACGATCACGATGTCGGCAGCGAGCGGGTTGTCCGCATCGTGGTAAAACCGCACCGACGATTCCCCCACTGTGCCGAGGCAGCGGTGAATGGTTTTGGCCTCCGTGGGAATCGCCCCGAGCACGTCGGCCACCAGCGGCAGCTCGCGCTGCTCCGCGAGCCGGCGGATCGTCTCCTTGTTCGCTTGCAGCGACTCGCTCAACCGCTGCGCGGCTTTTCCAGTCGGCGCAACGAGTTCCACCCGGGGCCAACGCTCGCCTCGCTCGCGCGCGTGTGCAAACAGCAACGCCAGCACGTTGGCGACGGAAAACGTTTTCCCAGTTCCGGGGCCGCCGGTGACCACACACAGCCGCCGGTGCAAAGCCACCAGAGCGGCCAGTTGCTGCCAGTCCCATTCGCCGGAGGCGGACGTATTTGCGGCAAACAAGCCGCGTGCGAGCTGCCGCAGCGCGGGAGATAAAGGTTCGGGATCGGCCCACCGCGCCCGCTCGCGGAGCGCACGCGCAACTTGCTGCTCGTATTCCCAATAGCGGCGGAAATAGAGGCGCCCAGCAGTGTCGAGAACGAGCGGAGCGTCCCCGCCGCCGAGGCTCACCAGCCGACTCTTTTTCAAGGCGGCGATGCACTCGCCAGCGCCCCACGGCGGCAGTTCCACAGAGTTTGCCTCGAAACTCGATACTTGAGCGGGGAGGCGATGGAGATCCAAGCACACATGCCCGCTGCGCACCGCCGCACTCAATAATGTGATGGCGGCATGTACCCGTTCGTCGCCCTCGCCGGCTAGCTCGGTCAAGGTGCGCGCTAAATGGAAATCGAGCGGGCTGCCTGGCGGCCGGCGCTCAACAGTCATGCCGGACACCTCCCATCGGTGAAATACTGCTCCAGCGCTTCCACCAAGCGCGCTGGGGGGCGATCGAAAAATACACCGGTTCCTCGCGGGTGCTCCGGCCGCATGCCGCGCAAGAACAAGTACAGCACGCCCCCGAAGTGCCGCTCGTAGTCGTAACCGGGCAAAGTCGCCCGCAACCAGCGGTGCACCGCCACTACGTACAGGTGGTACTGCAGCACATAATGGTGAGCCGCCATCGCTCGGGCGAGCCGCGCCGGTTCATAGTCGGCACTGCGCGGGCCGAGATCGTTCGATTTGTAGTCCGCCACGTACCATCGCCCTTCGTGCTCGAAGACGAGGTCGAGGTAGCCTTTGAGGAATCCGCGCCAGCACCCGAAAGGGAGTTTGGCGACCTCGTTCGCGTATTCCCTCACCATCGGCGAGGTCGCGTAGCGTGCAAACAACTGAGCCAGGTGCGCGGGTGTCAAACCGCCGCCATCGCCGTTGCCCCCCAAACCGGCGGGCAGCACGAAACCGAGCTCGCTACGGCGCCGCTCGAACGGAATGTCGCTGAGCGACCAGCCAGCCACCAGCGGCGTATCCACGATGGCCTGCAACGCATTTGCCAGAGCATCGACCGGCAACGGAACATTCTGCGCCTTGAGCGCCGCTTCCAACAACTTCGCCTGGCCTGCAATCGGCTGCGTGAAATCCAATTGTTCCAGCAATGCGTGCAACCACTCGCCGGTGCGCGCGCCGGATTGCAAATCGCCGAACCAAACATCCGGCGGCCCGGGCACGGTTTCGATTGCGGTGGTCTCAGAGCCGAAGGGATCATGGTCGAATCCTTCCAATGCGGGCACGGGCACATCGCCGTCGGGGTGCACGAGGGTAGAAAAGCTCGCCACTTGCCAGCGCACTTCGTCGAAACGGCGCCGAGCCTCCCAAACCATGCGTGCCGCCGCCTCGACTGCCGGCTTCCATGCACGGGCAGTCTCCCCAGCGATGGTTGCCCGCCGCACGGTAATGGCGCCCGAGGAGGCTGCGGCAAGCGCGTTCAGATCGTCGCGGATTTGCTCGTCGCTCAGTTTGGAGCGGGTACTCCGAGCTGGCGCGCTCGTGGCCCAAGCCGATTCCCAGGTCGGATGTAGAAGTCCGGCAAGAGGCGATTCATGCGCCGTTGTAAATGCGCCCCAGTAAACCACGCAGCGGTAGCGGGCGCGGGTCAACGCGACGTAGAGCAAGCGGCGAGCCTCGGCCCGTGCTTCCAGCGCGGCGCGCCGGTTCGACTCCGCCTCGGGCGGGTTGCGCAAATCCACAACCAGTTCGCACGTTTGCGGGTCGTGAAACAACACGAACGGATTCAAGCTCGGGTTCGCGTTGTCCCACAGGAACGGACAAAACACCACCGGATACTGGAGGCCCTTTGCCTTGTGGATGGTAACGATTTTTACCGCAGACTCGTCGCTTTCCAAGCGCAACTGCGCGGCCTCGCCCAAGCCGCGGTCGGACAATCGCAGCGCAGGGTTTCTGCGCATCACGGCCAGCCACTCCCATAATTCTTCGGGGCTCAAACGTTGGTCCGTGGCCGCCTGGTGCAGCAGCTCGGCAAGGTGGCGCAAGTTTGTGACGCAGCGCTCTCCGTCCACCCGCGCCAGCAATCGCTGCACGACTTCCAGTTCGTCGAACACCTTCTGGAGTGCAGGCAGCACGCCGGCGCGCCGCCACGTTTCGCCCCAGTCGTAAAAACGCTGCGCCCAGTGGTCCCAAGATGCGTCCTTTTGGTCCAGGGCCGCGAGTTCCTCGGCACCGAGTCCCAGCGTCGCCGTGGCCAGTGCCGCGCGGACCCGACCCGTACTCGTCGGCTGCAGCAAAGCCGCCAAGATCAGTTCGAGTTCGAGGGCCTCCGGGGTTTCGAATACGCTCGACTCGCTTTCCAGAGCTGACGGAATGCCGGCTTTGCGCAACCCCTGCTGAATGATGGCCGCCTGGCGGTTGGTGCGGCAGAGCACGGCGATGCTCGAAAATTTGACCTCGTGGTCCCCAAAGCTGGCCTTTCGTTGCACGATGGCTCGGATGTCCGCAGACACGAGCGCAGGGATGTGTTTCTCTGCCCATTGTTTGGTGAGCGACTGCTTTGGAGGCGAAGGAATCCAGACAATTTCCATCCCGGCGCCAGCCACCGATTCCAACGCTGGGACCGCAGGGTAAAAGTCGATTCCCGGGATCAAAAACGGCTGCGGCGCCCGACAAAACAGCGCGTTGACCGCCGAAACCAATTCGGGCGCCGAGCGAAAGTTTCGACTGAGTGTGTAGTGCTGGGTGGCGTCGCGCTTCGCCCGCAAATAGGCAAAGACGTCCGCCCCCCGAAAAGCATAAATGGCTTGCTTCGGGTCACCGATGAGGAACACCGAGCAGTCGCTCCGCGACCCGTAAATTCTCCGAAAAATCTCGTATTGTACCGGATCGGTATCTTGGAATTCGTCAATCAAGGCCACCGGTAGACTGCTGCGAATCAACTCGGCCAGGCGCTCGCCCGCGGGAGCGCGCAAGGCGTCCCGCAGTTCTTGCAGCAGGTCGTCGAAACTGCGCACACCGCGACGCCGCCGTTCGCGGTCGAGGAACGCCTGGACGTGGCGCAAGCCCGTTTCCAGGAAATCGCGCCACGCACTCTCTCTGGGGTCCGTGCCCGCAGGCCACCTGATGGCAACCTCAGGACAGCGCGACCACAATCGCGCCAACTGCAACAGCCTGGATCGTGCCTCGTCTTCGAGAAGGCCTGGGATGCCACTTTTTTCCGCGGGCTCCCGCGGCGCGAGAAACGGATGATCCTGCGGGCACTGCTCGATGGCATCGAGCCAGTAGCCCGCCACTGCGGTTTCCATCCACCGATCGAAATCGGCCGAGAGCTCGGCCGCGAACAGCCGTCCGCCTTCGAACGCATATTGCTGCAAGATGCGCTGGCAGAAACCATGGATCGTATGTACCGGCGCGAGATCAAAGTTGTACAGGGCGGCGCGCAAGCGCCGGCGATCCTGCTCTTGTGCACCGCGAACCACGCGATCTCGGGCCAACTTTTCCACTTCAGCGTCTTCCGTGGACTGCCCTTCCATCGCCGCCAGAAGTAAACCCAAGCGGGTGCGCAAACGATCCCGCAGCTCAGCGGTGGCCGCGTTGGTGAACGTGACGACCAGGATTTGCTCGACGCTGAGCTCGCGCTCCAAGAGCAACCGCAGGTACAAGGTGGAGATCGTGTGCGTCTTGCCGGTGCCCGCACTCGCCTCGATCAGGGAGCAACCGGCGAGCGGCACTGCCAGAGGATCGAGGACCGGCGGGTGCTCGCTCATGGTTTGGCAACCTCCGCAACGCCCGCCTCCGCCTCCGGTTGCCACGGGCGCGCGTAGCGCTCCATCGGCGCGAGAATCGCGCGGGCCAGGCGAGAAAACGACGGGATCGTCTCGGGCATGTCGCCTTCGAGGTCGTCGAGCCCTGGTTCGCTCATCCGGTACAGCAGCAAGTACGTCACGAGGTAACGCTCGGGCAGCGGTTGCACCCACGAGCCGCGCAGCTCTTGCTCTGCGTGGCTTCTCGCCTCCGCCTCCGGCTTGCCGCTTGCCAGGCGGTCCAGGTACTTGGCCGCGGCTTCGGCAGCAAACGGAAGCGGGTAGCGGAGGCCCAACCCGTAGAGCGCGACCAACTCTTCGAGCAGCCGCACCGCCTCCGGGCACGCAAGGAACTCCACCACCCGGGGCACGTCTCGCTCGCTTCGCCCCACCAAAAACGTGCGCGGCGGAATATCGCCAAGCGAGGTTGCATCCAAAGCCGCGCACAAGGCCAGGTGGCGCACCCAAGCGCGCGCCATCACGTTGGCCCGCACCCGCGAGTAGCTCCACAGCACTTGACCTGCGGGCCAAAGCCCGCGCAAGGTGCCGGCGAGAGTCCACGTGCCCAGGCGCAGGTCCACGTCCAGAACAGGATATTGTGGGCCCCGCGTGAGCTCCTGCACCTTTTCCCAAAGCGGCTCCGCCATGGCGCTGACTCGCTGCCAGTGGAGGCGTCCCAGGCGACCGGGGGGCAAGAGCCCCATGGCCCGAAGGACGTCGTAGGTTCGTTCCGCTGCAACGCCGCGCGAGCGCAATTCGAGGATTTGCGTGCCGATCTTCCACGCAAGCAGGCCTTCCGTCTGAATCGGGAGTTCATCTTCCAGCGCTTCGCTCTCCGCTTCGAAGTACACACCGAGCCGCCGCCGCAAGAATGCGAAGGGCGCATGCTCGATCCACCGGGCCAGTTCCTCTACCGTCACCACCTGTTCTTGCGGCTCGGGCAAGAGGTTTTGCACTGCTTTGCGCGGCGGAAACCGCGTGCCACCCAGGCGGCGGGCGCCCTCGCACAAGGCCGCGGAAAAGCTGACCAGATTGGGGTCGCCCGAAAAATACCGCGGACTAAATGGCTGCAAGGGGTGGCGAACCAACACCACATCTCGCGGCCGAACACCTTGGGCCGGCGCGACGAAGGTGCGATCCACGGTGTCGAGCAGTTCCTCGACGACCACCGCCGGCGGCCGCTCGCTGTTGTTCCGGATGTCGCGCCCGGCATAGGTCACGAGAAAGTGCTCGCGCGCCGAAAGCAGCGCTTGCAGGAACAAAAAGCGGTCTTCCTCGCGCCGGTTTGGATCGCCCGCTTCTCGCCGCGCCGCTGCCCGATTCATGGGGAACTCCGGCTCCGAGCGCGGATACGCCCCATCGTTCATTCCGACCACGCAAACCACGCGGGCAGGCACGCATCGCGTGATGCGCAAGGAGCAAAAGTTCACCCCACCTCGCAGGAAGCCAAAGGCACTCGCTCGCTCTTCCAGCGCCGCGGACACCCAGGAAAGCACCGCCTCGAAGGGAACTCGGCCATCGAAGCCCACGCCGTTCGCACTTTCGGATAGGCGGCCGATGATCTCGCGGAGTTGCCGGTGAGCGAACGCGTACACTTCCGAGTCGGCAAGGAACTCGCGCCGTACCCGATCGAGCATATCGCCCCACTCGGGCACAGAGCGAACTCCATCCAAAATCGGCCGCAGAGCAAACAGCCGATTGCAAAGTTCGGCAAGCTTGCCCGCAAACTCCGCCCCTTCGCTTTCCGCTTCGGGGTATGGGGACACCCCGGCAAACAACTGGCCGGGGTCGGGAGGCATGGCCACTCCCAGAAGCAGCCGGCGCAGGGCGAACGACCAACTGTGCTCGTCGAACTCCGGATAGCCGAAGGCCCGGCGGTGACGGCCATCGATGCCCCACCGCACGCCGACTTCGGACAACCAGTTGCGAGCTCGCTCGACATCCAGCGCTGTGATCCCGAAGCACTCCCGCACCGGTTCGCAGGCGAGCACGCCAAACAGCTCGTTGACCGACATGCGTCCCCGCAAGAGTTCCAGAACGGTAAAGTATGCAGCGATCGCAGGATCGCTGTTGCGCGGGGCGCGATCCGCAATGGAATACGGAATGTGGCGCGGGTCGTCGCGATCGCTCCCGAACACGGCGTCCACCAGGGGCGCGTACGCATCCATATCGGGGCACAGCACCAAGATATCTTCCGGCTGCAAAGTCGGGTCGCGTTCCAGCAACGCGCGCACTTGGTCGCGCAAGATCTCGAGCTCCCGCAAGCGACTGTGGCAACAGTGCACGCGCAGGGAGAAGTCCGCGGTTTTCAGCGGCAGAGGGGGAGCATCCTCACCCGGCCGACTACATAGGTCGAAGACATCCGCCTGCAACACGTGCAAGGCCGTGTCCTGCGCGGGCCGATCGTACGCGCTCACTTCTTCGTACACGAGACAAGCCTCCAGCACCGCTTGAAACCGGCCCCCCAAGGTACCGAGAGAAGCCAGGACCGGGTTGCCTTCGTGAGCGCGGAGGTCCGCCTCCGTCACCTGCAGCCGGCCCAGGTTGTGGAGCTGCTCGCGCCAAAGCTGCTTCCGGGAACGCAGCTCGGCCCAATATTCCGGAGACGGGCTGGGCACGAACAAGTGGACTTCGCTGTACCGGGCCAGTTCGCCCAAGAGGTGCACGTACAACGGAGGCAGGTGAGTCGCCCCGAACACCAGCGTCGCTGGTGGCAAGGCGCGTGCCGCGTCTCCACGCAGGCGCTCCACCCATTGTTTCGCAAGCGCGGCAAAATGGATCGGGCCGAGGCGCTGCACCACGGCACGCCACAAGATCGCTTGCCAATCGTCCGCATCGGAAAAACCCGCCTCCCATCGATGGATCCACTGGGGCCGGTACACGACGTAATGGTCGAACAAGTCGGCGATCCGCCGGCAAAGGGCGATATAGGCGACGGAGCACTGCCCATCAGGGGTGCGTAGGTCCTCGGCCCCGGCCTGCTCCAAGTAGGAGCGCACCGGTTCGAACTCGGGGCGCGGCAACAAGCTCGACAGCTCGGCAGCCACTGCCCACATCAAATTGTGCGGCTGGTATGCCCGCTCACCTTTTTCTGCGGGCAAGCCTGCGGCAGCAAAGAGACGTTCGAAGTAATTGCGCGGGAAAGGAAAGTCCGGATTGGCCCATACGCCGAAGCGCAGGGCGAGTTGCATGGATAGCCACAGGTCTATGCCGCTACCGGGAACAACGATCGGACACCCAGCGAGCGGATCGCGGACGAGCCGTGTCAACACGGCGCTCAGTTGGTCTACCAGCAACTCCAGGCGATTGCTCCGATACAACTTGAGGTTGACGCTCATGAAAGCCCTGCCGACTTAGCAGCCAAACGTTTGCCATGCCCCGGCCAGCTCGCGCTCGCCCTGCCAGGCACTCTCGTGCGCGCCTGAGGCCCGTATGCACCGAGCGATATCATCGCGCTACCCCCCGTCCTGCGATCGGTAAAGCACACGCGCATGCATTCCTGAAATTGCCACACATGTGGGGGAGGAGCCTATCCCCGCGAAGCCCGGATAAGGGCATAAACGGTGCTACGCTGAGCGACTGTTCGGAGGTACGTATCATGGCAGCGATTGACGTGGGCATTGTCATTGCCCTCATGACCACCGTGGTCATGGGCCTCATGATCCTGGCCTTTTACCTCATGCGCGACACGGACGCTGGACCCGACCGCCGCTTTGCCCTCCAGCTCGTTTGCCCAGTGCGCAAGGAACCGGCCCGCGTCGAGGTGGTCGAAGAACACAAAAGCGGCATCGCATTGCGCTCCATCCGGTGGTGTTCGCTGCGGGCCATGGGCGAGCGCTGCTGCGAGCAATGCGTGTGGCGGTTACCATCGAGGGCGTAAGTGCTCGCTAGCTTCCGGCGCGGCTCGACCTGCGTTTTCCGGCTGGCAGGCGGGCGGGGGCTGCCAGTAGGGCGACAGCGTCAGGTTCCATGGAATTGTAGCAGTCGAGCACGCGCCGCGATGGGACCGGCCTGGATGGCGAGTCCCAGGCGGGGGGGCTTAAGGCAATTCTCGGAAGCGCTCCAGCGATTTACAGGGGGCAGCCGAACAAAGCCGCGTTTACGGCTTGCAAGAGCTCGTCAATGGTGACCTGACCATCGCGATTGGAATCCATGGGCAAGCAGCGCTCGACCGGCGCGAGGTCCAAGGCGATGTTCACGCCGGTGACGAGTTCATCCACGGTGACGTCTCCGCTCCCGTCACAGTCCCCTGCGCACGGCGAAGGCTCAGGCAACGGGGTCTCGGTCGGTGTGGGCGAAGGCGTCGGTGTCGCAAGTAGTTCCGTAACCGTGGGGGTGGGCGTAAGCTGTGCCGTTGATGTGGGCGTTGCCGTCGGTGGTTCTGCGGCCACCACCTGTACGATGAGAGTGGTCGCTGCCGCCCGATCCCCTTGATTGGTGCCGTTCAAGTTGACGCTATTGCCTGCCGCAAAGAGCGTGTAGCTCCCTGGCTCGGAGGGCGCGCGCCATTGAAATTCGAACGTTGCCTGCCCGTTCGCATCGTTGCGTTTGGGCATCATATGGGTGATCTCGCCGCTCATGGAACGCGTACCTTGGCCGGTCACGTTGATCAGCGTCCCCGCGGATGCAGCGACGTTCAAACCGGCAGCGACCTGCTGCGGGCTGTTCGAACGGACCACAAACCGAAAAGTCGCGATTGCCTCGGGCGCAAGTTCCGTGGGACCTTCCAAAGTCACCGTGGGAGCGACCCCCGTACCATGGCAGGCGGGTTGGTTGCAGATTGGCCCGGACTTGCCCGAAACTCCGGTAATTCCCGAAGAGTACGCATGGGCCTTCACTGCCGCGAGGCACACCATCGAGAGCAGGGCCAAGAACAGGGCTGGCCGATGGTCGCAACGAGCAAGGAAACATCTCATCTGTTCGTTCCCTCCGGTAAGCCGATGCTGATGGCGCGCCTCCGTTGTGTCAAGCAACCAAGGCGCGGCCGAGTGAGGGAATCAATCTTGTACCGCAAAGCGTCGCTCCTGCGCACACCAGCCCAGCGGCCAGAGCGCTGTGCGAACGAGTGGACGAGGTCACTGGGGCGGGTTAGCTAGAATGCGGTAGCGACCCTCGACAGTGGCGAATATCCTGTAGCCCCCGGCAACGCGCTGAATGCGCGTACTGCGCAGACCCGCGCCGGAGATCCGTGGCAAGCCACCGCGTGCGGGAAACCAGAGATCGGCCACTCCCGTTCCTCCAACCTCTCCTTCTAGTTCCAACCACAGAGTCTCTGGGTCGCTTGCCAGGCCGAGAAGCCGCCCAGGGACTGCTCGCGGGTAAGGCCGCGAGAGAACCTCCGCCCACTCCGCAACCAGACCTCGAACGATGTCCCCTGGGCAAGCGGTGTAATGCAGGCGAATCACCAAGTTCGGTGGGTTTCCCCCTGGCACCAAGATGCTGTGAGGATCTCCGCAGGCTTGCTTCCACACCCACCAAGCGCTGCCGATTCGCTGCCGATCTTCTTCCGCGGCATACCGCAACACGCGCGCCTTGTTCGAAGGGGGATCCGAAAACCAGCCATATTCGCCGATCCAAAATGTTACCTCGTACCGCTGCGCGTGCATCCGAGCCTTTTCGAGGACCTGTTCGATCGTAAATGGAGCGAAAGGACTATTGGCCTCCCCCCGTTCCGCATAACTATGGGGAGCAAAGACGAGGTGCGGGTCGTTCATGACCTCAGGGTCGGGCAAGGAGCTCTCCTCCGGCCATGTCAGGACCGGTTCGAAGAAAACGATATGCGGAAAACCGCCGGCAGCTCGTTCGGCCTCCCGAATTGCCGGAATCAACCGCCCATATAGCCCCGTGAGCTTCGCACCAGAGCCGATGATGTTGGTTCCCCAATGCGGCTCGTTGAACAAGTCATAACCCGCTACCCCAGCCTCACGCGCAAACGCTCCCGCAAGATACGCCCACGTCCGCACAAACGCCGTCTGAATCCCCTCCCGGTCCGCATAAAAATTCTCGAACGCTTGCGAAACCGCCGGCGCCAACTCCCGCACCCCAGGGCTGCGGCAAGTACTGCGACCATCGGTGATCGTCGCCCACTCCGGAGCTCCATCCCACCCAATGGCCGGCTCACGCGTGCCCCCGCAATTCGTTCCCCTCGGCGTCGCAATGTACTTCCCCCAGGCATCCTGGTGCATGTCCAGCACCACATACAGCCCCGCTGTGTTCGCCCACCGCACCGCTTCCCGAATGCGCTCCAAGTACCTCGCGTCGTGCTCCCCCGGCTGCGGCTCCAATGCCGACCAACTCACGATCAATCGCACCACATTGAAACCAAGCGCCGCCATCTCGCGAAAATCCTCCTCGCTCAACGGCAACACTGGAGGCAGCTCCGGATTGTCCTGGTAGTAGTCGCCTAAACTATTCACGTTGACCCCGCGCAACAGCACCTGGCGGCCTTCACTGTCATAAATCCCGGCGTCCGCACCGCGCCGCGCTGTCAGCGGCAACAGCGCTCGCCCTTCCATCGGGGCCTCTCCATCGTCGCCACAAGCGGACGCGAGCCAAAGAATACACAGCAAAGCCATCCGGGGAAGGATTTTGTGAATCACCGCCATCCAAACTCCTTTCTACGACCACCGCCTCAGCGACGCATTCGTTCGAAAGCCCGTGTCATTATTCTTGCCCCTCTTGCAACGACGAGGCAACAAGCTCAGCAGTCTATCCCGATCAAGGACCGCCTCCTGATCCACGCACTTGGTTGAGCCGCAAAACTGCTTGGGCTAGCCTCGGGCCTATGGCTGTAAACGGCGACAGCGTGCCCCGCAAAACCATGGCGGTGCCAGTGGGTGGCATCGTCATTGGCGGAGGTGCGCCGGTTGTCGTGCAAAGCATGTGCGCCACCAAAACGCGCGACGTTGACGCAACCGTGGCCCAAATACATCAGCTTCACGCTGCGGGTGCCGGAGTGGTTCGCATCGCCGTGGACAATGATCCCGAAGTGCAAGCTCTGGCAGAGATCCGCAGGCAGACTCCAGGCATTGCCCTGTCCGTGGACCTGCAAGAAAACTATCGCCTCGCTGCCCGCGTAGCACCGTACGTGGACAAGATCCGTTACAACCCGGGCCACTTGCACCATTTGGAGCGCGACAAGAGCACACGAGAAAAGGTGGCGTGGCTCGTGGCCATCGCTCGCGATCATGGCGTCGCCTTGCGGATCGGAGTCAACTGTGGCTCTGTCGCCCCCGAGTTCCTGGAACGCTTCCCGCATGACCCCCTGGAAGCGTTGGTTCAGTCGGCGGCATACCATTGCGACCTCATGGGCGAACTTGGCTTCGAGCGTTTTGTGGTGTCGCTCAAGGACTCCGACCCGCGCAAGGTGGTCGTCGCCAACGAACGGTTTGCCACCATGCAACCACAGGTGCCCCTGCATCTCGGAGTCACCGAGGCGGGGATGCCTCCCGAGGGGGTAATCAAGACTCGGTTGGCGTTCGAGCCTCTGCTGGCCAAAGGCATCGGCGAGACCATTCGAGTCTCGTTGACTCTACCCAATGCCCGAAAACACGAGGAAGTGCTGGCCGGCAAGCAGATTTTGGCGGACGTCGCCGCGAATCGCTTCATATCGGTGCCGGACTTTGGTCGGGGGTTGAACATCATCTCGTGCCCGAGTTGCTCGCGAGTGGAAAACGAGCGCTTCGTCGAGCTGGCCGAACAAGTACGGGAAATGACCCGCTATGCGTCCGCTCATCGCATCACCATTGCCGTGATGGGCTGCCGGGTGAATGGTCCGGGCGAGACGGACGATGCGGATCTCGGCTTGTGGTGCGGGCCCAGCACGGTAAACCTGAAACGCGGAGCGCAAAAGGTGGGGACGTTTTCTTACAGCGAGGTCCTGCCGCGCCTCAAACTCGAAGTGGATCGGCTGATCGCCGAGCGTGCAGCGGCGGGCAGGGATCGTGCTGAGGCCGAGGCGTGAAAGGCAATGACCCGGCAGGTGAGTCGTCGTGGCTGAGCAGAACGAAGGCAAGATCATGCTGGGTTTCCTCGTACGGCGCTGCGCGCACGCCATCGGGCACGATCCGTCGCCCGAAGAGTTCGCCGCCTGGGCCAACACTTTTCGCGAAGAGCCTTGGGAGCGGCCGACGTTCTTGTTCGGCCGGCCGATCACGGTGGCCGAAGCGGAAGTGATAATGCGCCACCCTGGGCGTGCAGTGCGCACGCGCCTCGGTCCGTTACGCGGGGGCGAAGCACAAGGGGATGGGGCCCACACTTGCGAGCGACCGGGCGGGCAAGTCATTGTGCTGCGCCCCACCCAGAATCTCCCCACAGCACAGCGAAAGTAGTCACGTGCGCGAACGCGACCTCGAGGCCTTAGAGTTTCCGCGCGTTCTCCAGCGGCTCGCGGCATTCGCTCGTTCACCCTCCGGAAAGCAGGCGTGTCTCGAGCTCCGCCCACATGCCGCGGCCGAAGATGCGGTAGAGGCACTCGCCGCGACCGCCCAGTTGGCCGCGCTCACAGCGGACCACGGGGATCTCCCGCTGGGCGAGTTCCCCGATATCCGAGCCAGTTTGCTCGTTGCGGCTCGCCCGGGCTGGGTGCTCGACGGACCAAGCTTGGTAGCCATTCGGCAAGTGCTGGACGCAGCGGAAGCGGCACGAAGATTTTTACGCCAGCACGTGCGGCCCTATCCGGCATTACAACCCCGGCTCGACCGCATCGCCCCGCTGCTGGAACTCCGCAACACCTTGCACCGCGCTCTCGACGAGCACGGCCAGGTTACCGACGATGCGAGCGACGAACTTTCCAAGGTCCGCAACGAAATTCGCCATCTGCGTGCCCGCCTGGAACGTCGCCTACAAGCGCTGCTGCACGAGCCACACATGCAAGAATTTCTCGCCGATCACTTCGTGACCGTGCGGCACAACCGCTACGTTCTTCCGATTCGCAGCAGCCATGCGGCGCGATTCGAAGGCGTGGTACAAGATCGTTCGTCATCCGGAGAAACGACATTCATCGAGCCTCTCTTTGCCGTCGAGGCCAACAACCGCCTCATGGTGGCCGCCAAGGAGGAAGAACGGCTGGTGCGGCGCATCCTCGCGGATCTCACTGACATGGTGCATTCCGAGCAACCCGCCCTGGTCGCGACCTTCGAGGCTCTCACGGAGCTCGATCGGCTCGCGGCCATCGTTCGTTATGGGCGTTCGTACGACGGCACGATCCCCGAATTCGGTGCCGCAGACATCGAGCTGCGCTCCGCCCGCCACCCGTTGTTGCTCGGGCAGGAACGCACGGTGGTGCCGGTGGATCTTTTGCTCCCGCAGGGCAAAAGCATTTTGGTCATCACGGGTCCGAACACCGGCGGAAAGACCGTAGCCTTGAAAACCCTTGGTTTGCTCGCGCTGATGGCGCAAAGCGGTTTTCTTTTGCCGGTTGCCGCAGGTAGCCGCTTGCCGCACTTCTCTCACGTGTTTGCCGATATCGGCGACGAGCAAAACCTCGCGCGCAACCTCTCGACGTTTTCCGCTCACGTGGCCAACCTCGTGGATATCCTCGCTCAGGCCACCGCGCCGTCGTTGGTTCTGCTCGACGAACCCGGTGTGGGAACCGATCCGGACGAGGGCGCGGCATTAGCGATTGGCTTGCTTCGCAGCTTGGCCCGGCCGGGTATCTCGTTGGCCGTGACCTCGCACTACACGCCGGTGAAGCTGTTTGCTCTGGCCGAGCCGCAGTGCCTAGCTGCGGCGGTCGATTTCGACGCCAGCGCCCTCGAACCTCGTTACCGGCTCACGTACCACAGCGTGGGAGAAAGCCTGGCTTTCCCGATCGCGGCACGCCTAGGCATGCCTCCGGCGGTCTTGGAGGCCGCCGCCCTGGCTCGCTCCCGGCACGGTCAGGAGCTTGCCGAAGCCCTGCAGCGGCTCGAGGCGACCCGCCGCGAGTACGAAGAAAAAGCGCAACGAGCCGAGCAAGCGCGCCGTGCCGCCGAAGAAGCACGCCGCACGGCGGAGCGGCTGGTCGCCGAGATGAACGAAAAAAAACGGCGCCACTGGTCGAGCGAACTGCAAGAGGCGCGCGAATTTTTGCGCCAACTGCGCGAACGAGGAGAAGAACTTCTCGCTGAGATGAAACGCAGCCAGGCGGATCGCGCCCAACTGCGGAAGTTCCTCCAGGAGGAAGATCGAGCGATCGAAACCGTGCTGCGGCAATGGGAACCTACGCTTCCAGTGGAGCAAGAGGTCTCGGTCGGCGACTGGGTCGAAGTCGTCGGTCAAGGAGTGCGCGGGCGACTCGCCAAACTGGCCGGAGAACGCGCGTGGATCGAGCGCGGGAGCATGCGTTTCGAGGTGCCGCGCGACCGCTTGCGCCCGCTGGCCATGCATGATGAAGCGCCAGTACCCCGGCGCCAGTCGGAAACCGAAATCGCGGGAGCGGACGAGTTGCGCGAAGTGAGCTTACTCGGGTTGCGGGCGCGAGAGGCAGTCGAGCGCCTGGATCGCTTTCTCGACCAGGCCGTGCGCGCGGGAGCGACGCGGGTGCGCATTATCCATGGCGTTGGCAGCGGAGCCCTAAAACGCGCCGTGAGCGAGTACCTGGAGACGTCTCCCTACCGAGTTCGTTTTTACGCCGGGGCGCCGGAGGAAGGTGGGGCGGGAGTAACGATCGTGGAGTTCGAAGAACCGGCATGACCGGGGTGGCATCCTCAGTGTCGCTAGGCAAGAACGAGTTTGGCAACACAGCAAGAGAAAGAGAGGGAACGAGGCCATGCGGGCCGTAGTGATGCGCAAGCAACAACTTGTGGTGGATGAAGTACCAAACCCCGAGCCGCTCGAAGGGGAGGTCCTCGTGCGTACGCTGGCATGTGGTATTTGTGGGTCCGACCTGCACGCCCTCCAACATGCCGACAAATTGATCGCTGCCGCACGCGATACGGGGGCTCCGTTTCAGCTCGACCTCGGTCGCGACGTCGTCATGGGACACGAATTCTGTTGCGAGGTTCTCGATTACGGGCCGCGCACGCCGGTAAGCGTCCCGCGCGGCCAGCGGGTCGTGTCCATGCCGCTGGTCTTTCGCAGTGGAGGTATTCAGGGCATCGGGTATTCGAACGAGGTTCCCGGCGGTTACGGGGAGTACATGGTCCTTTCTGCCTCGTTGTTGCTTCCGGTCCCCAACGGCCTTCCCACGGAACACGCAGCCCTGACCGAGCCCATGGCTGTCGGAGTTCATGCGGTTGCGAAAGCGCACATGCAAGCGTGGGACTGCCCTATCGTGATCGGTTGCGGTCCGGTCGGCTTGGCGGTGATCGCTGCGTTGCGGTTGCGCGGTGCGGAGCCCATCATTGCATCGGATTTTTCACCGGCGCGGCGGTCTCTGGCTGCGGAAATGGGTGCGCACTGCGTGGTGGATCCCGCCGAACAATCTCCCTTTGCAGCCTACCGGGAAGTTGCCCCAGGACGACCCGCGACCGTTTTCGAGTGCGTCGGTGTACCGGGCATTTTACACGACATTTTCCGCCAAGCCCCGCACGGAGCGCGCGTAATCGTCGCCGGCGTGTGCATGGAAATGGACCGCATCGCGCCCGTGTACGGCATCAACAAGGAACTCTCCGTCCAATTCGTGCTGGGCTACACGCCCGAAGAGTTCGCCCAAACCTTGCGGCACATTGCCGAGGGCGAGATCAACGTCGCTCCGCTGGTAACGGGAAAAGTCGGTCTCGACGAAGTGCCTCGAGCGTTCGCAGAACTCTCGCAACCCGACCGCCACGCGAAAATCTTGGTGGTGCCCGGCGGGCTTTGACGGCACGTTCCTCAGCGAGGCCGTGCACGGTCCAATCGTTCTCGCTACCTTGGCCGCCGCTGCCGTGCCGGCGCACGCGCTCGGGGCGCGCTCGACCCGGCGCGGCGCTCGAGCCGAGGAGAACCATCATGCCAGAATACTCAGAACGATTTTTTCGCAGCGGCACCCTGCGCATCCACTTTCGCGACTGGGGCCGGGCAGACCTGCCGCCTCTCATCATCGTGCACGGATTGCGGGATCATTCCCATTCCTTCGACGATTTGTCGCGTAGCCTCCTCGACCGCTTCCACGTTCTTGCTCTCGACTTGCGCGGCCACGGGGACAGCGAAACCACCCCGTACTATGCGTTCGGCCATTTCGTTCTCGATTTGCACAACATGGTGCGCGCCTTGCGCTTGCAAAAACCCGTGATCGTTGGCCACTCGCTGGGGGGCGAGATCGTCGCGCATTACAGCGGGTGTTTTCCCGACGTGCCGGAGAAAATCGTCATCATCGAGGGGCTCGGGCCGCCGCCCATCGACATGGACCAAGCGGTTCGCCGTACGGTGGAAGGTTTTGCCCGCATCGATCGTGCGTTCGCAGGCCACCCTGGGCTTCCCGACCTCGAAGCCGCCTATCGCCGCCTGCGCGAGCGCAATCCTCGCCTGCCCGAGGCCAAAGCTCGGGAGCTGGCTGTGCTCGGTACGCGCGCTCGCGAGGACGGAACGCTCGAATGGAAGTTCGATCCGATGTTGGCGACCATGGCCGTCACTGGACCCTTCCATCTCGAATACAGCATGGCCATTTGGCGGCACATCACCGCACCCACTCTCATCGTGCATGGCGCCGAGTCGGGCGAATTTTGGCGCGGCAAACCCGGCGCGACTTACTTGGAACCGTGGGATTTGGAGCGGCGCCTCGCTTGTTTCCGCAACCACCGGTTCGTGGAAATCCCGGGAGCGGGCCACATGGTGCACTTCGATCGCCCGCGCGAGTTGGTGCTCGCCATTCGGGAGTTCCTGCTCGGGGGACGATGAGCACGCCACAATCGGCTCCGGAAAGATTCATCGCGGAGGCGCGGGAAAGGAGAGTTCGGCAATGGATTGGAAGCTGTTCGCTTCGACCTTTGTGGCCATTTTTCTCGCCGAGATCGGTGACAAGACACAGCTCGCCACGTTGTCTCTCGCTGCCGGCGGGCAAAGCCGTTGGGCTGTATTTGCCGGGGCTGCTCTCGCCCTGGTGGCGACTTCGGCAATAGCGGTGTTGGCCGGAGAAGCGGTGTCGCGCTTTGCCTCACCGGCACTGCTACGCCGGATTGCAGGCGTATGCTTTCTCCTCCTCGGCTTTTGGTTCTTGTTCGGTCGCGGAGAGTCGTGACGGCTTCCGCCTCCCGGGTTTTTGCAGAAGAAACATCCGCAAGTGCGATGCGCTTCCCAACCCCGGCGCTCTCGCGGGCGAGGGAGGCTGCCACCCCCGTCTAGCAACCAAAAGGATCCCTGAGGTTGCGGTTTAACCGCATTTCACGCTGGTTTCGGCGACGGCGCGCTGTGCGGAGGGCGCTGCCCGATGAGGTACAGCGCTCCGGAGTTGCCCACGCGAGCAGTATGCATCGTGCCGGCCGGGAGCATTAAACGGTCGCCCGGGCGCAAGTGAAACGACTGGCCCGCGGCTTCGAATGTCATTTCGCCCTCGACAAGCCAGATGCTCTCGTCGTGTGCATGGGAGTGTGGCTCGTACGTCGTGCCCCCGGCGTCGTGCCACCGAAATGGGTCGAAGCCCTCTTCGATGAGTTGCTGGCGCAGCGTTTCTTCGTCAACTGGACCACCCGGCCACCGCCGTAATTCGAGACGCATAGCGAACCTCCATTCAGTACTGATTGCGCCGACGGAAGCAAAGTTGATCGTAAACCTCGCGAGCAATTTGGCCGTTTTCGTCGCTCGGGATGACCCATGTAGCAACAGAGCTGCGAGCGTGGGAGATACGACCCGATCCCGCCCGATTCGCTTCGGGATCGAGTTCGACCCCGAGCCATTCGAGCCCTCGGCAGATGCGCTCGCGCATCGTCGCCGAGTGTTCGCCCACCCCACCCGTAAACACGAGGACGTCGAGGCCTCGAAGAGCACCGGCTAGCGAAGCCACTTCGCGTTGCACGCGATACACGAACAGCTCGAGCGCCTCACGAGCCGCAGGCAGTGAACTCGCTTCGAGCAGGCGAAAATCAGAGGTCAGCCCGGAAAGTCCCTTCATGCCCGACTCATGATACAGCGTGTGCTCCAGTTCATCCAAATCCATCCCGCCGTGGCGGAGCAAGTACAAGAGGGCTCCTGGGTCCACGCTGCCCGGGCGAGACCCCATGGGTACTCCATCGAGGGGCGTGAGGCCCATGGTGGTCGCCACCGAACTCCCTCCTGCGATGGCGCACAAGCTGGCTCCGCTCCCCAAGTGTGCAACGATGCATTTGCCGGTCGCCTGTTCTGGCGCCAGGGCGGTGAGTTGCCGGACGACCGAAGCGAACGACAGCCCGTGAAAGCCATAGCGCAGAACGCCCGCCTCGACCCACGCCCGGGGCAAGGCAAACAAACGCGCCACACGCGGTTGATTCGCATGGAATGCGGTATCGAACGACCCCACCTGCAAGGTATGCGGCCAGGCCCGTGCTGCTAAATCCACGCCTTCGAGACAGCGGGGCTGATGCAAGGGAGCCCAACAACTGAGCTCGCCCAACGCGCGCCGCACCTCCGCGGTGATCACCACTGGCCCGGAGAAGCGGCTCCCCCCGTGCACGATCCTGTGACCCACCGCGGCAGGCGGCTCCCCCGCGAATTCCCTCTCGTACCAGTCCAGAACCCACAGCAGAGCGTGTTCGTAATCGAGCGTGTCAAGATCGTACTGGACCTCTTGGCCGCGGCCGCGATCTACGAGCCGCGCTCGCGATTGCCCTCCGACTCCTTGAACGTTGCCCTCGCACTCGGCCGCGAGTTCTTCCTCGCAGTTGTACACGGCAAACTTCAAACTCGAAGAGCCGGCGTTGAGAACGAGGATTCGTGTGGGCATACACTGCGTTGGGAAAGAAAACTCCCCAATCTGAGTATCCGAGCCGAGCAAACGAAGGAATCCCGCACTACGTGCGAAACGTGCTACAAGCAACCAAGCATCTGGCCATCGAGGAGGTGGAGCCGTGGCACTGGAAATTCGCATGCCCAAACTCAGCGACACCATGGAAGAAGGGACGATCCTGCGCTGGTACAAAAAGGTCGGGGAAACGGTCGAGCGCGGGGAGGTGATCGCGGAAGTCGAGACCGACAAGGCCGACATGGAGGTCGAGGCGGAGGCGAGTGGCGTGATCCGGGAAATTCGCGTCGCAGAAGGAGAGAGCGCGCCGGTTGGCGCCGTGCTCGCCATCCTCGAGGAAGCTGCGGAAGGAGTGAAACCTACAACGGCACCCCCGAAGCCAGCACCCACAGCAAGCCCTGCAGCAGAAGCGGCATCTTCGTCTCCGCCAAGCGCCAGGGTGGCCGCTGCCAAGCCCAGTGCTCGTCCCAGTGCACCCAGCGGAGCACCGGAAGAACCTACAGAACCCACGCCGCGTGCCACAGGTGCAACGGCTGCGGCGGCTCGCTCCGAAGCACCGCCGCCACCGCCTTCCTTGAGGTGGAAGCCGCGTCTGGGGCCCAGCTCTCCGCTCGCAGCCGGGCGACATCCCGAAAGCCGGCTTCGCCAAACGGTGGCCAAGCAAATGTCGCAATCCAAGCGGGACATCCCGCATTTTTACGTCACCAGCGAAATTGACATGAGCGAAGCAGCGCGGCTCCGCGAGCAACTGCTCGCCACTAACCTTTTTCCAGAACGAATCACTTACACGCACTTGCTCATCCGCGCGTTGGCCCTGGTGTTGCCGCGCCATCCGAGAGCAAACGCTTCGTGGGTCGATGGCGCAGTGGAAATCCATTCCGACATCAACATTGGAATCGCTGTCGCTGTCGAGGATGGGCTCGTGGCCCCGGTGATCCACCGCTGCCAGAACATGGGCTTGCGAGAAATCGCTCAGGCCACGCAGGGGCTCGTGGAAAAAGCCCAGGCCGGCAAGTTCACGGGGGCGGAGCTCGTCGGGGCGACGTTTACGATTTCGAATATGGGCATGCTGGACATCGATTCGTTTGCGGCAGTGATTACTCCGCCGCAATCTGCCATCCTCGCTGTGGGAAGCATTCGCGACCGGCCGGTGGTGCGCGCGGGCCAGCTCGCCGTGGCCAAAACGATGCGAGTCACGCTGTCTGCCGACCACCGTGTCTTGAACGGCGTCGAGGCGGGGCGATTCCTAGAAGATCTCAAGCACACCCTCGAGCGCCCCATCGCCCTCGTGCTGTAAGCGCCTCGCTCGAGGCGAGCGGCCGTGCGGCGGGCGGCCATGCAAGGCCGCGCTGCCACGCGGCCGCAACGAACACCCCGGCGGCGTACCCTCGCCCGATTTCCAGCCGTTCGGGGCCCCGCAAAGGTGGGATCCCTTTTGTCTTCGCAAAGAGCGGCCAAGGGCGAAGGCCAAGCTGCTGCCCCGCTCCAAAAAGTGGGTGTCCTTTTTTGCTCCACTCGAAAAGTGGGTGTCCTTTTTGTTCTGCTTGCTGGGCAGGGCTCGGCAATATCTGGCGCCGGCGGCGCTATTCACGGGGAATCCGATCGAGCCGCCGGCACGAACAGCGGTTCTCCGAATGGTCGAAACGAGGCGATGGCCGCTTGCCCTGCCGGCGAAACCAGCCACAACGCGAACTGGCGTGCGGCCTCCCAACTGGCCTGCGGGCGTTTCGAGGGTTGGGCGAGGAAGACGCGGTATACGTTTTTGAGAGGCGGATCGTCGCGGACCAGCACTTCGAGACCCTCCCGACTGCGAAAGGTCGCGAAGGTCGCCCGATCCGTCAGCGTGTACGCACCACGCTCCTTTGCGGTCACCAGTGTGGCTCCCATGCCTTGGCCGGTTTCCCAGTACCAGGGCGTGACCGGACTCACGCCCATCTTTTTCCACAATTGCACTTCCATTGCGTGCGTGCCGGAACGGTCGCCGCGCGACACGAACGGGCGCTGCTGACTGGCGATCGCCGCCATGGCCTTCGCAATGTCCGTGAAACCGCGGACGTGCGCCGGGTCGGAGGCGGGCCCAACCAAGAAAAACTCGTTCTCCATCACCACCCGCGGTTCGATGACCGTCCCGCGCGCCAACGCTTCCTCTTCTTGTTCCGGCGAGTGCGACAGAACCACATCCACGTCGCCCCGCGCCGCCAATTCCAAGGCTTGCCCACTGCCCACCGGCAGCACGAGAATGCGAATACCGGTGCTGCGCTCGAACTGCGGCAACAAGTGACCCAAGAGGCCCGAGTTCTCCACACTGGTGGTGGTCGCCAGGCAAACCTCGCTCGTCGCATTACCGGCCCACGCTGAAGCGCAAGCGATAACCGCCAGCAGGATCGCGACAGCTCGTTGCAACACGACCCCGGAATGCAGCGGGAAGCCAGCTCAATGACGGCGCTGCTGCGCGACTTCGTGGATGGCTTCGACCATCTGGGGCCAGAGGGGCCGCGGCATGTCGTGTCCCATATCGTCGAATGCCAGCAGTTTCGCGCGCGGCAAGGCGCGGGCGGTGGCTTCGCCGGCGGCGAAGGGCACGAGCGGGTCGCTGCGTCCGTGAATCACCAGTGCGGGCACTTCCACCCGCCGCAATGCTTCCGTGCGGTTGCCGGAGGCAAGAATGGCAGCCAACTGCCGCATCACGCCGGCCGGGTTGATGCCGCGATCGAACGACCGGGCTGCGAGTTCGCGAATTTCCACTTCATCGAAATACTTGGGGCTTCCGATGGTGCGAAAAATCGCCACCCCGCGTTCGATCGCCTCTTCTCGCGAAGTGGGCTGAGGTGCCAGGAGCGCACTCATGGCTTCCGGTTTGGGAGGCGGGAGCGTAGGGTCGCCGGTGCTGGACATGATCGAAGTCAGGCTCAACGTGCGCTGCGGGTAGTCGATCGCAAAGGTCTGCGCGATCATGCCGCCCATCGAGGCGCCCACGATGTGGGCGCGTTCAATGTCCAACGCATCGAGCAATCCAGCAGTGTCGGCCGCCATGTCCCGCAAGGTATAGGGAGCTTCCACCGGTTGCCCGGTGGCGGCCGCCGCCATGAGAGCCATTACGTTGGGGAGCCCCAGATGGTCCAGCCAACTCGAGCGGCCGACATCGCGATTATCGAAGCGGATCACGCGATAGCCGCGCTCGGCGAGCATGTGGCAAAAATCGTCGCGCCACAAAATCATTTGCGCGCCCAGCCCCATGATCAGGACCATCGGTTCCCCTTGTGTCGGCCCGAGCACTTCGTACTCGAGTTCGATGCCGTTCGTTTGCACGCGCGCCATGGCGCAGTTTCAAAGCCGATTGCGCGGCCGGCGTCAACACGGGGCTGGGAATTCTAGCGTTTGATGCGGATCTGCCGGGCCACGCGCAGCACTTCCGGGGGCAACTTGATGTTACCCACGAGAGAGCGCACATGCGCCTCCTCTTCCGGGGTGAGCTCGACTTCATCCGGTCGCACGCCTTCCATGAGGCGGCGATGGACCTCAGGCACAAATTCAGGGAAACCCGCGGCGAAAATGGTGCCTTGGCCATCCGGGTCGCGAATTTCCAAATAGCCCCCATGCTCCTGGACAATTTGCAAGCACAGCGCGAGCCCCAATCCCGTGCCGTTCGGCTTGGTGGTGAAAAACGGCTGAAAAACTTTTTCCCGCAGCTCCGCGGGCAAGCCATTGCCGGTGTCGCGCACGCGCACCTCGCCAAAGCCATAGCCGTTGCGAGAAACGCGCTCGACGAAAATGGTGACCGTTGAGCCTTCCTTCGAGGCCTCGATGGCGTTCAGGCCCAAATTGAAAAGCACCTGCCGAACACGGTCGCCGTCGGCAAATACCTCGATGGGATCCTCGGGACCTTGGAGCTCCACCAGTACGCGAGCTTGTTTGGCGGCGGGCTTGATGAGTCCGGCAACTTCGTTGGCGGCCTGGACCAAATCCACCGCGCCGAATTGCGGAGGATTGCCGCGCGTGGCGTGCAACAGCTCGTCGAGGAGGCGCTGCACGCGTTCGAGCTCGCTGATGATGACCGGCGCGCTCGCTGCGATCAGCTCGGGGTCGCCCTTGCGCTCCTTGGCCACGTGCATGAATGTGCTGAAGGCCACTAACGGGTTGCGTACCTCGTGTACGATGCCTGCCACCATGGTGCCGATGGCGCTCAGCCGTTCCACCCGCTCCAGGGACTGCCGCGCCAACTGAGCTTGTTCCTCCAAACGGATATTCTCCAGCGCAAGCGCAAGCTCTTCGCCCAGGCGTTCCAAGGCCTCCAGTTCCGTGAGCATGTACCAGTCGCGGCCGCCTTTGAGGCCCAGGGAAATAAAGCCGCAAAGTTGCCGAGGTGTTTTGACCGGAACACACACCGTCCACCCCAGCCGCCCGAGGAGCTCGCCGACCTCGCGGGCTCGTGGCTGCCGCGACTCGGAAAGCTCGCTTTGCAGCAAAGAGAGGGTGGAGTGTTCGAGGGCATCGACCAAGGGGCACCCAAAAGCAAAGCTGGTCTCGATCGGTGGAGGCCCTAAATGATACGCGAGGCGCAACGCTTGTGCTTCGGCTTTGCGAGTAAAAACGGCCACCGACGGAGGGTGAAAGATCGCGGAGAGCCCTTTGGCGACAATTTCCACCAGCCGGTCGTGATTTTTCTCCTGCAGCACGGCGCGGCGCAGCATTTCGAAGGAGGTTTGCTGCTCGATCTTGTACGGGAAGGCCCGCTTCGCGAATGCTTGCTCGAAACGCCGCTGCAAAAAAGGGAAGGCGGCGGCAACCGCAACCAGGCTCAACAAAACTGCGGTCGACAGGTCAATATGCGCGCTACCGAGCGCGTAAATTTGCAGCCAGACCAACAGGGCGTAGGCGGGCACAATCGTCAACATCCCCGCCGCAAACGCGGTGCCGAGGCGTGAAATCCAAATCTCCACGTCGAGCAGGCGGTGCCGCAGAATGGCGTACGCCACGACCCCTGCCCAAGCCACGCTCCCCAGGTTGCCGAGCGGGTAAATCGGCACGCCGTAGGCCGGAAGCAAATTCGTTACACCGAGCGGCAAACCAACCGCCGCGCTGATCAGCCAATAGCGGGCAATCAACCGATCCCGCGCATCCGTCGCCTTGCGCAAGTCCTGGATGCAGAGGGCCAACGCCCCGAGGAAACACATCACGACTTCCGCAGTGAAGAGATGGTAGAGAGGGCCCGCGACCGAGTAGCAACCGAAGGAGTGCCGTCGGACCCCTTCGACCACAAGATGGGCAAAGTTAGCTCCAACGAGTACTGCTGAAATGACGGCGCTGGCAGCGACGTAGAAGTGCCAGAGAATGTGTCGCGCTCGCAGACTCCACATGAAAAAGATTATGCTGGTCGGTAGAACGAGGCCGGTAACGCGGAGAGGCGTCAATACGGCGAGACTACCCTCATGACAGGGCAGCGTGTAGAGAGCATACAGGTACATGTTCCAGCCGGCCACCATGGCGGTCATGAAAACAAATGCCCACGGAGGATTTTGGGAACGCTGCGAGCCCACGACAATCGCCAGCAGGGCCGCGCCGATGGCCGCGGCCAACGACACGACAGGCAGAAAGTTCATTTGAACCTCCCGGAGCGACCAGCCCAGTAGGGGATGCGCTTGCGCTTTGTCGGCCGACCCGCGCTTCGTTACCGCCCGAGGGAGATTCGTCAACGACGAGACGCATTACGTAGACGTCACCCCAGACCGGATCATGGAAGTCGAGTTCCTGCACCCTCTCAAAGCCCACGGAGCGGTATAGGGCGTCGACGTCCTGGACCGGCGTGCGAAGGAGAATTTCACGCGCCGCTAATCTTTTGGCCGTCGCTAGCATTGCAATACGGAGTGCCCCAAATAGCGGGGCGCTTTCAGCAGTGATCCGCCGCATAGTCCTTGCGAATCCAGAACCTCCCCACCTGCATGACCCTCCCGCTGTCACGACCATCGCCATGAATTCCGCTACCTCCAGTGGCAGGGGGCCAGGTCCAAGCAACCGAAGCGCAGCCATCACGTTACGTTCTCGAACGGCAATTAAGTGAATTGCGTGACGATCGGCGAGATCGATACCGTGTTGCCCGAGCTCTTCAAGGTAAATCATGCCCCTCAGACCGAGTGCCAAAAACCTCTCTAAACTGTCCGCAACCTTACCACAATGGTAGGGTGACGATCTGAACGGGGATAGGGTGACGTAACCAGCGCCATATTGCTTCCAGCGACGACGCAAGTGTAAAGCAGCTTAATACTCCGCCCAACAGCATTGGCGTGTCAACTACCAAGACGATCGTGCAAAATCGTCGCCCGTTCAGGGAGGGAAACCTTGTCCAGGATGGAAGGAGGCAAACTGTCACTACGAGAGGTAAGAGGACGCGTTCTTGTCCTCCTGCAGCAGATCGCGGGAATTGATCCAAGCACCATCACCGACGATGCGAGTTTCGATACCACGTTGGTGATGGAGTCGCTGCAGCTCGTGGAGCTCCAGGTGGCTCTGGAGGAGGAATTCCAGACCGAGCTCGATCCGCTGTATATGATCGAACTCAACCGCTTCGGGGACATCGTGGAGTACATTTACCGGCGAGCCTGCGGCGAGGAGGTGCCGTAATGGCCCTGTTCACCCCCGCGCACGAGGAATTCCGGCGCGAAACCCGTGCGCTCATCGAAAGCGAGCTGGCGCCGCGGGCGGCGGAGTTCGACGACCCTAACCTGGTTCGCTCGTACTTCCGCAAGTTTGGCGCATGGGGTTGGCTGGGACTGTCGGTCCCCAAGGAGTACGGCGGGCGCGGGGGCGACTTTGCTTACGATGTCGTCTTGGGCGAAGAAATTCCCCGAGCCCGCACCATGGGTCTGGCCTTGAGCATCGCTGCCCACTCGCAATTCGTCATTCCGTACCTGTTGGCCCATGGCACGGCGGCTCAAAAGAACGAAATCGTACCAGAGCTGGTACGCGGCGAGAAAATTGCCGGCATTGCCGCCACCGAGCCAACCGGGGGAACGGACCTGGTACGGGCCGTGCGCTGCACGGCCGTGGACGACGGCGACTTCTGGGTCATCTCCGGCGAGAAAAAGTTCACCACCAACGGCCCGATCGCGGACTATATCCTGGCCCTCGTGCGTACTTCCGCAAAGCCCGGCTCCAATAGTTTCTCCTTGATCTTGGTGCCGACCAACACTCCGGGCTTCGAAGTCTCCACGCTGCGCACGATGGGCATGCGGTCGTCTCCCACCGGGTGGCTCAAGTTCCGCGAGTGCCGGGTGCCGAAGTCGCTCACCATCGGCAAGCCGCACTTGGGGTTTCTGTACATGATGAGCGGCTTGCAGCGCGAGCGCCTCATTGCCTCGGTGAGCGCTGTAGGGCTGGCCGATCTCGTGCTGCAGGAAACTATGGCCCGGGCCCGCGCGCGCATGATTTACGAGCGCCCTTTGAGCGAGCTCCAAGCGGTGCGCCATCGCATCGCGGAAATGGCAGCCGAACTGGAAAGCAACCGCCGGTTTGTCCGCTCCGTAGCCGAGTCGTACCGCGATGGGCGGGTGGAGGGCAAAGAAATTTGCATGATCAAGTACCACGTAATGGAAAGCGTGCAGCGCATTGTTGCGCAGTGCATGCAACTGCACGGCGGCGAGGGCTTTCTAGACGATCACTGGATTTCCCGCGCGTTCCGCGATACGCGCGTGTTTACCATTGGCGGAGGTGTTTCGGAGGCGATGAAGGACTTAGTCGCGGGCTACCTCCGGCTGTAATTCTCGAATTCCCAATCGAAGTGGTGCCATCCTTGAATCGCCGTGTCGTGATCACCGGGATCGGGTTCGTGAGTCCGTGCGGGTCGGAAGCCGAAAGCTTCTGGCAGGCGCTGGTCGAGGGCCGTTCGGGAATCCGCACGGTGGACCGCTTCGATCCAACGCCGTTTACCTGTCGCGTGGGCGGGCAGGTGGACGACCGGCAATTGGACGCGCTCGATCCGCGCTACCTGCGCACGACTAGCCACGCCACCCAATTGGGCATCGTGGCCATTGGGCGCGCTCTCGAAGATGCTGGGCTTTCTCCTCAGGGTTGGGAAAACCCGAGTGCCGTGGCTCTTTTAGTGGGAACGGCTGTCGCTGGGCTGCGCGCGGGTGAGCAGCAATTTGCCATTTTGATGGAGCGGGGAGCGCGGCGCGTGAACCCGTTTTTGGCCAATGGCTCGTTGCCGTTCGCGACGGCCGCGGAGATGGCGGCAGCAGCGGGCGCGCAAGGTGCACAGCTCACGATCACGAGCGGTTGCACGGCGAGCACGCAAGCCATCGCGTTGGGCGAGCAACTGATCCGCTCGGGAGAAGCCGAGGTTGTGATTGCCGGCGGCACGGAAAGCCCGCTGTCCGTCACCGTGTTTGCGGCCATGGGCCGTACCTTGGAGCTTGCCCGCGAGGTCGTGGATCCGGCACGGGCGTCGCGGCCGTTCGACCGCGCCCATTCCGGCATCGTGTTGAGCGAAGGCGCGTGCATGCTGGTTCTCGAAGCGCGCGACCGTGCGCGGGCGCGTGGGGCGCGAGTCTATGCCGAGGTGTTGGGCGGTTCGAATTCTTGCGATGCCCGCGGACTGTTCCACAGCGACCCCACCGGCCACACGGGCGCACAAGCCATCTGCAAGCTGTTGCAACGCTGCGGCCTGAGCCCGGCGAACATCCAGTGGCTGTGCGCGCATGCCAATTCCTCCCCCGTTTTCGATGCCAAGGAAACGCGCGTGGCCAAAGCTGCCTTTGGCGAGTGGGCAGCGAAGTTGCCCGTCAGTTCGATCAAAGCCGTGTTGGGGCATCCGTTTGGGGCGTCGGGGGCGTTCCAGTCGCTCGCTGCTTGTTTGGCCTTTCGGCACCAAGTCATCCCTCCGACCCATTTCCTCGAACAACCGGCCGAGGGTTGCGATCTCGACTACGTCCCCAATGTGCCCCGTCCGGCCTGTGTCGAACACGTACTTTTGAGTAGTTATGGCTACGGTGGCGTGAACGCCTACTTGCTCCTGCGCCACCCGGAAGTTTGACGGGGCGGGCTCGGGGCTGCAGCCGAAGGGCAAGCGTGTGCGGCCGAATTGGTCCCCTCCCGCACCCGCCGAGGCCAAACACTTGCACGCCGAGCGGCGGCAGTGCAGGGAAATGAACATGTCGTCCCGCAGGCGCGCCCCAAAAGTCCGGCAGCTCGCTCCCCGCCGGCATACGGTTTACCGGCTAGGAGAACGCCTCTTACTGGTTTTCAAACCCGCGGGGCACGTGGAGGAAGAGCACGCACATCCTCAGGCGCAAAGCTGGCGGGTGCTTGCCGGCACACTCGCCGTCCAGATGGGTGAACAGCAGGTGGTGCTGAGCGCTCCGTCGGATCGTTTCACTCTTCCCGCGGGCCAGTCGCACAAAACCACCGCGCTCAGCGACACCTGGCTCGCCGTCGAGCAACAGGCGGAACACTGAATTCGCTTCGCGCGGATCGAACAACCCGGCGCGGCAGGCGCTTAGCTCTGTGCTTCGGCGCTCTTCCCTTTTCCGTACTGCTGCGCAAAATGTTCGGCGCACAGACCGCGCCGTTCTTGCCGTTTGCGGCAACCTTCGGCGTTGCAGGTTTTGTAGCGCGGCTTGGGAAGTTGCCCCTTGCGCCACAGCCGGTAATGCCGGGCGCAATAGCGCTTGCCTTGCACCTCCCCGTCACAACCCGGAATGCGACAAATTCCTTTGGCCATGGCTCCTCCACCTAATGCCAAAACTCTGGTTTCGCTTCGCGGCGTAACAAGTCCACGAGCACCTGCAACGGCGGCTTGGCCTCGTGCAACAGCAGGCGAACCTGCTCCGTAATGGGCATCTCCACTCCGGCTCGGCGGGAAAGCTCCGATATGCTCACGCTGTTGCGCACCCCTTCCGCAACCTCGTGCATGCTGCGGAGAATTTCTTCCAGTTTCTCTCCCCGCCCGAGGCGGAGTCCCAAGGTGCGGTTTCGACTCAAATCTCCCGTGCAGGTAAGCACCAGGTCGCCGACTCCGGACAGGCCGGACACCGTTTGCGCGTCGCCACCCAGCCGCACGACCAAACGCGCAATTTCTGCCACACCGCGGGTAATGAGTGCCGCGCGGCTACTGTGCCCGAGGCCGAGCCCATCGCTCACGCCCGCCGCAATGGCAATGACATTCTTGCTCGCGCCACCGAGCTCTACGCCGACCACGTCGTCGTGCGTGTACACGCGAAACGTGCTTCCCTGGAAGGCAGTTTGCGTGGCCTTGGCCGCCACTGGATCCACTGCCGCTGCTGTTACCGCCGTCGGTTTCCCCGCAGCGACTTCTTTGGCGAAACTCGGGCCGGACAGCACCGCAATGCGACGCGCGTGCGCCTGGCCGACAACTTCTTCCAAGACTTGCGACATGCGCAAGAGCGAGTGCTCTTCCACCCCTTTGACCGCGCTCACCAGCAGTGGGCAGTCTTTCATCCACGGGCGCGCCGTTTCCATCACGGAACGCACCACGTGCGAGGGTACCGCGATGACGACCATTTCCGCGCCGCTCACTGCTTCTTCGAGCTCGGCCGTTGGCTCGATCGCCTCGGGCAAGGGGATGCCGGGCAGGTACAACACATTTTCGCGGCGCGCGCGGATGTCCGCCGCCCGTTCCGCGCGCTGGCACCAAAGGCGCACCCTATGGCCGTTTTCCGCCAAGAGCTTGGCCAGCGCCGTTCCGAAGCTTCCTGCACCCAGTACTGCGACCTGCATCAGCCTGGCTGAGCGCTTTACACAAAGGCCAGCATCGGGCAAGGTTTCTTGGGGCGCGCGCGTCGGGAGCGAAGGCTAACCCTGCCCAAATCACGTCAGGGTTAGGGTGAAGGTGTGGTTACGGCCAAATAGCGGAATAGCCAAGTAGCCAAATGGCTGCTCACCAGTCATCACTCGCCACCCACCACTGACCACTCGCCGCTCGCTACTCGCCCTTCCCTTCCACCCGCACGGGGCCTGCGGTCGACCTCGCCCCGGACGTTGTAAGGGCGCACGGCCGTGCGCCCCCACACTGCACAATCGTCCCCTCTCCCTGGAAGCTGTAAGGGCGACCCTTATGGTCGCCCGAGGCGCTCGCTTTCAGGGAGAGCCATCGTTGGGCTGGCGCGGCGCATTTACTCCCGAGCGTTGCGCCTGAAAGCCTCCTCCCCACCAGCGCTTACGGTACGCGAATGATAATTTTTACCGGGCGGCCGAGGTTTCCGTTGCGGTCGCGCCATTGAGCTACGAGCGTCGTGCGTCCCGACAGGAAGCGTAGTTCGGTACCGATCACGCCATCGCTGCACACTTGGGTTGTCGTATCTGGGGCCACGAAAGCGGGCCGGTCGCGGTCGTCCAGCGTGCACGGGTCAATTGTGTTGTTCGCCAGCCGGCAGGCAAAATCGTTCAGGGCGTTGGTCACCGCCTCGGAAGAATCCTCCAGATTGAGAGCGGGAAATCCCGGCACGCCACCGATCGGGAGAGGTGGCGGGCCTTTATCGCAAACGTCGGTACTGCCGTTGCCGAGGGGTTGCGATGCGAGGATTTGTACGTCCGGCCGCGAAGTGGGATCCGAAGGGTTGTAAAAATTCCGCGTGTCCGGCGGGCTGTTACTGGTGCCCGGTTTGGCCTCGATCACCAAGAAAAAGCCAGCGCCAAAGGGGCGTTCGAAAATCGGCACGCCGTTCTCGTCCGTCCCTGACGGCGGGATCACGTGATTATCGGCCGTGGTGATGCCGAAGTAAGTAATCACCGGGCCGGCGAGGGGCGGCAATGTAGGCGTTGGGGTGCGAGTTACCGTCGCGGTACGCGTCGCTGTGCCCGTTTGCGTGATCGTGGGCGTATGCGTGGGCGTACGGGTCTGCGAGGGGGTACGCGTCACTGTGCGCGTGGCCGTGTCGGTAGCGGTGCTCGTCGCCGTGCCCGTGGCCGAGGGAGTGCGGGTAGCGGTGCGCGTGCGCGTGAACGTCGCGGTTGGGGATGCCGTTGGGGTCCACGTGAAGGTCGCGCTTGGCGAGGGACTACGGGTTCTCGTCGCCGTACGTGTGGGGGTATCGGTCCGGGTTGGCGTCGGCGGCAGTGTCGGCGTTTGCGTTGGCATGGGGGTTCGGGTGCGCGAAGGCGAAGCCGTACGCGACGGGGTCGACGACGGCGTATCCGTGGCCGTGAAGGTAGGCGAGGCTGTGCCGCTCGGACTCCGAGTAGGAGAAAGGGTGAGAGTGTGCGTGAGGCTCGGGATTGGGGACGAGGATGCCGTCGCACTCGGCGTGCCGGTTGCGCTGGGCAGAGTCAGCGTTGGGGAGGGGGTGCTGGTCGCAGTGAAGGTCAACGCTGGCGTTGCGGACACTGTAGGCGAAGCCGTGGGCGCAGCCGATGCCGTGAACGTTGCGCTTCCCGTGGCGGTGTTCCGGGGCGTCGGTGTCGGGCTGCTGGTCGAACTCGGGGTCGGGCTCTCCGTGGGGCTCTCCATCGGGCTTTCCGTGGGCGATGGTAGGGGTGACGCGGTAGGGCTCGGTGTTTCTGATGGCGTGGGAGAGCGCTGTGACGTCGGGCTCAACAGGAGCAAAGCGAGACCCGTGAGGTCCGCGCTCGAGATCGCGCCGTCGTTGTTTGTGTCCGCGGCGATGCAGGAAACTTCCGAAGCAAACAGTGCGTGCAGGATGGCGTCGAGGTCGGCCTCGGTGATGCGGCCGTCGCAATCGGCATCGCCAAAAGGGAAACCCGCGTCGCCTTCCGGTTGCGCTTTCGCCCGCGGCGCCGCCAGAAGCGCAAGGCACACGACCACCGGCACGACCACTCTTCTCGCAAGCACCAAAACCGCCGCCATGGGTGGGGTGCCTGCATACACCGATTTACCGCGGTGCGCTACTCAGAAACTGCGATCGTTCGGCTCATCGGCCGCAGAAGCGAAATTCCGTGACCAGATCCGCTCCTTGGAATGCGTGCAGCACCGGGGCGGCAAGAACGAAGCAACCCGGGCCATTCGGGTTGCGCCAATCCTCACACGAGAAGTTTTCTCCCGTTGTGTCGTGAACCAAGCGATGGCCGCACACGCCTCGACCCGGGCCGTCTGCCGGATCGCAGTCGCTGTCTTGTTCACAGCTCGAGTTGTCGCTGCAAAGTCCGAATTCGTTGCTGACGTTGTGCACCACAGCTCGTGCGGTGCCCGTGGTAAAGGCAAACGCCTGGCTGAAACCGCCGGCCACAGGCTCGTCTCCGCATGGAAGCGATTGCTCGAACGAGAGTTCCACCGGAAGCCCCTGGAGCCCGAAGACGGGAGCGAGCACCGCAGAGCCGGGGCCGCTGTCTTCGCCGAGCGAGCTCACGGTCAAGGGACCATTGCAGACTCCCGGGTGAATGGCTCGACCGCCGCACTGCCCATCGGCGGCTTCCGCCGCGGTGTCACAGTCGGCGTCGTTCCGGCAGGGAGAGCCTCGTTTGCCCTGCGTGCAGGTTGCCTGAGCGCTGCATCGTCCAGGTGCGGCTTCGCTGGTGCACTGCTCGTCGCTGCTGCAAGCTTCGCCCACGCGACCCGCGGTGCAGTAACGGCCAAGGCCGCAGCGCCCGTCTCCCGCACCGGTAGCGGTGTCACAGTCACGATCCCCGCGGCACAACTCACCGACTGTGCCGCTGGAACAAATTTGGGTTCCTCCTTCGATCTGCCCGCACACCGAGCCGCTACAGGTGGACAAGCAGTCGGCTAGCGTGAATCCGCCGGCGCCCAACTGCCCCACGTGGTGGTTGATTTCCAGTGCGATACTGTAGTCTTGCCCGCCATTGCACTGCACCACCCCTGCTCGGGTCACCGGCAGCAGCGGGCGCACGCAAACCAGCAAGTTGGCCACTTGAGCCTGCACGAAAAAGTAATCCGACCCGTCCACCAGATCGATCGTCGCAACTCCATTTTCGTCTGGTTCTCCCGCGCGCAAAATCAGGTAGGCGTCGCCAGCCTCGCCATTTTTCTGGCCGCGGAACGAGCCCAGCGGCAGTTTGAAACTACTGTTCAAAACTGCGGTAAACTCACTTTTCCGGCTAAACGTAAACCGGCGATCTCCCAGACCGGGACCCGTGCTCGGGCAAGAGCCCAGAAGATTGTTCACGGCAGCAATGATTTCGTCCACTGTAATGTCGCCGTCGCCGTTACGGTCTCCCACGGCGCAAGCGGAAACTTCGCGGTTGCCGAGGGCAACGTTGACCATGGTCACGATTTCATCCACGGTCACCTCGCCGTCGCTATTGCAATCGCCAACGCACTGCGCCTGCAAGGTCGGGGAGATTCCCAAAAACCCTCCGACAACGACAACGGCCAACCAGCTCCGCATGGCAATCCCTTTCCTCTCTCCCGGAATGGACGACGCGTACCTGGTTATAGGTGCTAGCGCAACCACCCACTGCGCAAGCGGCTGCCCCAAAAGGGTGAAGGGGCAAAACAGCCAGCTATGGGTCACCAGTGCATGCGGGACCGCAACAACCGAGTTTGCGCGCGGCTCAGCTCGAGTTCCGAACCCTTTTGATCCTTCATTACGAGTTTGTACCGGCCCGCAAACCAAGGAACGATCGCCTTGACGTGCTGGAGATTGACGAGCCGGGACTTGTGGGCGCGGAAAAACACGTTCGGGTCCAGCCGCTCTTCGAGTTCGCGCAAGGTGAAGTTGGTCATGAAACGATCGCCGTCCACGTAGGCAAACACAATCCGGTCTTCGACTTCGAACCAGAGCACTTGCTCGGCGGAAAGGACGAGGATGTTGCGCCCTCGCTGAACGGGCACTTGATGCAGGTAGCGGCGCTCGCGCGCTTCGATGGCGGCTAGGATGTCCTCGATCGCAGGTGGGGGGGCGTGCTGGGCAAGGCGGTCGCGCACGCGCCGCATGGTTTCGGTGAGCCGCTCGCGCGACACGGGTTTCAGCAAATAATCCACCGCACACACTTCGAAAGCGCGAATCGCGTACTGGTCGTACGCTGTGGCAAAAACCACCTGTGGCCGGTGCTGCACGGCTTTCAGAACCCCGAATCCGTCAACCCCGGGCATTTGTACGTCGAGAAACACGACATCGGGTTTGAGCGCCTCGATCGCCTGAATGGCTTGTGGGCCATTTTTGGCGCTGCCGACAATTTCCACGTCGGCGAAATCGCGCAAGAAACCTTGTAAGCGGTCGCGCGCCAGCTTCTCGTCATCCACGATCAGTGCACGAATCATCCCATTGCCTCTGCATGAGTTCCGACAGGAAGGCACACGCGCACGGTCGTGCCTTGCTGCGGGGCCGACGCCACTTCTGGCCCGTAACGTTCGCCAAACAGGCGCACCAGCCGATCCCGCACACTCCGCAAGCCGAGGCCACGAACGTAGATGGTGTCGGGATCTTCGATGCCCACGCCGGTGTCCTCCACCTCCAGTTGCAATTGCTGGCCTTCGAGGCGGGCGCGGATGGTCACCGTTCCCCCATCCACTTTTTTAGAAATGCCGTGTTTGACCGCGTTTTCGACGAGCGGTTGCAGCACCAGGCTCGGAACCGGCTGGCAGCGTGCGGCGGGTTCGATATCCCACTCCACGTTGAGGTCCTCCCCGAAGCGGGCCTTTTCGATGTCCAAGTACGCTTGGGCAAAGCGTAGTTCCTCTTCCAACGGCACGAATTCGGTTCCGGATCGCGACAGCAAGTAACGAAACACTTCGGCGAGCCGCTCGACGCAGCGCTCCGCCTGATCGGGGTCGGTACGAATGAGTTGCGCGATCGAGTTGAGGCTATTGAAGAAAAAATGCGGATGAATTTGCGCCCGCAGCGCCGCAAGCTGTGCCGCACTGGCAGCGCTTTCTAAGGCGCGGGCACGCGCTTGCATCACCAGAATACGCCACCAGTGCAGGTTAAAACCAACCACACACAAGATCGCAGTCGGAACGATGGGAATGAGGAAGTAAATCACTGGCGCATGCCGCAAAGCGGTGGCCGGAATCGTGATGGTGCGGTCGGGGCCGTCGTAGGGGTTCAAAATCGAGTGCCCGCCAAAAAGGAAGGAGTTGGCTTCGACAGTGAGGAACGACAGTGCCGCAATGGCGGCTGCGGAAGTCGCCACTTGTAAGGCGAGCCGGAGCGGAAATCGAAAGCGAGCGAATCGAGGGAGAACCCAAACCCACAACGCAAGAATGACCGTGCACGAAAGTAGTGTGGCCGCGAGAAAAAAGAAAAACGCTCGCGTCGAGCGCCACAGGTAAAGGTGCACCAGCGCGAGGTGGAGGCCGATGGCCAGCCCGGTGAGATACAAAAATCCAACTTGCAAGAGCTGGGAGGGGAGTGCCGTTGTGGTCGCGGTCACCAGGGCATCGTCGACGGGTACCGCTTGACCTGCGGTTACCCCGCCCTCGGATTCGCCGACTCCAGCTTCGCCGCCTCTGCGCCGGCGCAGGAGCGTCGTCCCGGGCACGGCAAGTTCAGGCGGCTCTCGATAATTCGAAAGAGAGGAAATTGACATGGCTGCGACGCCGCGGATACTAATGCAGGCATGCGCTCGAAGAAAGCAAGGTTTGCGGGTGTGTTCTCAGCGGCATTCTTGGGTGTGCTGGTGGGTCAAGCCTTTGCCCAGGAGGAGGTGAAACTTCAGGGCGAAGTCGTCGATCTCGCCTGTTACATGGCCAAGGGCAGCAAAGGCGCGGCGCACAAGAGCTGCGCGCAAATGTGCGCCAAGAAGGGCGTGCCGCTCGGTTTGCTCACCGAGGCCGGAGAACTGTACCTATTGGTGGACGATCACAACAACGAGGCACCGTACAACGAGGTGAAAAAGCTCGCGGGCGAACGGGCCGAGGTTACGGGGAAAAAGTACGTTCGTAACGGATTGCCCGGCATCGTCGTGGAAGGCGCAAAGGGCCTTTGAGGCTCGAATCCATACCTCGGTAGTCAGCTCCCTCTGTGAAGCGGGCATCCTCTTGTCTTGCAGGCGCAACCCTCGGGTTGTGGGCGGTGTGGGCCATTTTTGGTTGCGCCGGCGATGGTCCTCCTCCCGTGCGGGTGGCAGAGGACACCTTTGCTGCCTTACAAACCGACGTGTTTGCACGCCAATGTGCCTTGGGCCCCTGCCATTCTGTGGGAGTAGCGGCCGGGGGGTTGGTTTTGGAAGGGCCGGGAGCGTACGAAGCGTTGGTGGGCGCTGTACCCGAAAATTTTACCGCGCGTGAGGCGGGCTGGTTGCGTGTCACGCCGGGCGCTCCCGAGCGCAGCTTTCTTTGGGCGAAGCTCGTCGGGCCGGGTCCGGGACAAGGAAGCCGGATGCCATTGGGCGCCGCACCGCTCGCGCCGGAGCAACTTGCCCGCATCGAGGCATGGATTCTCGCTGGTGCGCCGCGTGGGGACGAGCCCCCTCTGCTGGTCACGCCCTCACCGAGCCCGACTGCCACGCCCGTCGCGACTGACCCCACTCCGGCGGCAGTTTCCTTCGCAAGGCTACAAGCGGAAGTATTCGTTCCGCGTTGTGCCGTAGCTTTTTGCCACGATGGCACCTCGCGTGCAGGCAATTTGGATTTGACCCAACCCTATGAATCCCTCGTCGGCGTGCCCCCGGCTAACAGCGCTGCTCGGGATGCAGGCTGGATGCGCGTGGACCCTGGCCGTCCGGAGCGAAGCTTCTTGCTGACGAAGATTACCCTGGCAACCTTCGACACCCGCTGGGGAAGCCCCATGCCGCTGTCGGGCCCAAAGCTCGAAGCGGCGTGGGTGGAAGCCATTGCCGCGTGGATTTCTCGTGGCGCACCACGAGACGGGCAGGAATGAAAGGCCGCTAGTCTGGTCAGCGGCTTCCTGGAGCTACGCAGTACTCGATCTGGTCGCTGCCTGCAGCGGTGCGAACTTCGAGACGAACCGGCGCAAAGCACGTGAATGGCATGCGAATGAAGAGTACCGTGGGGCTCGCCGCTTCGATGGGCGCTGGAACCTCGTTGACGAAAACGCACGTTCCGCTGGTGCACGTCGCTGACCTGGTACACGCGTCGGGGTTTGTAGCCATCGCAAAGCCGCTCCCGAACACTCGCACGATCGCGCCAGCGGGTGCCACGGCCGGGCGCACGGCCACGATGCGCGGCGGGTCATTGGCCACCAGCGGGAACGCCGGCTCCACCACAACCTGATTCGAATTCCCGCCGATATCCTCTGCAATCGCCGCAATCGAGCAAGCATCAGTGCCGGTACATCGCTCCCAGTGATTTCCGCGAGCGAATAGACCTCCACTGCCGAGAAAGAGGAGATTGCGGCGGTCGAGGCCCTGGCCATTCCAAGCGAATACGTTTTTGCCCAGGCCGCCGAAGGGGCCGCCCCCCAAATCCACGCTCGAATCGGCCTCCACGACAAAGCCGGATGCGCGATTGCAAACGAAACCGTTGCGGTCTGCCCGCAGTGCAGGACTTCCGGCGCCGGGCACCGCCTGGACCCGCGCGCCATCGCGGGCGTTGGACATAAAGACATTTCTCCCGACGGCCGCGGCGGAATGTGCGCGGACCAGCAGGCCCGCACCGGCGTTGTGGCGCACCAAGTTGCCCTCCGCGAACACCCATGCCGGTTCGTGTGGCCTCGATGGATCGGCACCATTGATGGCGATGCCATTTTGGGCCGAAGCTCCCTCGTTATGTTCAATGAGGTTATCGCGCACAAACGCTCGCCCTCCGAGTGTGGCTTGGATGCCACCGTTGCCGTTGTGAAGTACCCAATTTTCCTCCGCGCGCAGGTACGCGGCGCGGGTCACCTTGATCCCTTTGTCGTTGCCGCCCCGAATGATGGAGTGGCGGATCCAGTTGGCGCCAGCGGCAAAATCGCGTCCGGCCCTGTCGTCCACGCCCACCGCATCACCCGTTGCGGAGCCCTCGATGAGGCAATGCTCGACGATGTTCCCGTAAGCGGCTTCTCCGGCAATCGAGAGCACATCTCGATCGGCCCCACCCACATTCCGAAGAGTGACGCCGATCACGTGGTTGTGCGCGCTGCGGATGGCAAGCGCAGGGAAGGGCCCGCCGTTGGCATCGATCACTCGCAAGCCGGGCGTGCCGAAAAGGTCACGGCCATCCAGAGTGACCCGGCCTGCGGCGAGCGGCGGCAGTGCCGAGCGAAGCCCAAACACCACCGTTTGGCCCGGTGGGAACAGGTCGTCGTCGAAGCGGACCAGTGTGGGTCCGGCGCTGCGGTTCGCGCGCTCCAGTGCGGCGCGCAAACTCATGTCGGCCCCGGCATCGTCCGCCGCGGTTGTTACGACGAAAACGTTTGCAAACAAGCGCCAGGAGACGCGGTTGGCACTCGGCCCGGCGACGAGCAGGCTCTGGCTGTGCTGAATTTGGCCGGTGGTGGGGCTGCTCACAACCAGGTGATGCACCCAAGTGCCCGGTGCGAGTCCATCGAAGCGAAGCCAGCGATTGGGTCCGACCGATCCAGCGTAGCGATCCGCGAGTTCGGGACCGGCCTGGCAACTGGGAAACAAAAGTTCCCCGCGCACGATGGCGGCAGAGCCTGGGAAGTCGGCACCATTTTCCAAGGAGACTTCTAGAGCTGCGGAGGCGTTTTGGGGGCAGATCGGGGGCGTCGGTGTGATCGTGGGCGTGGGGGTTTCTGTGGGTGTCCGGGAGGGTGTGGGGGTAACGGTGCGGGTTGGAGTGCACGATGGCGTGAAAGTGGGGGTCGGCGTCGCGGTTACGGTTGGCGTAGGCGTTTCCGTCGCGGTTCCGAGCCATGGTGTGGGGCTCGCTTCTCCTTCGGAATTGCGGACCGCCACGATCAAATCCGCGCTGGACACCACGCCGTCGCCGTTCAGGTCGAAGCACTCGGGAGCGGGGAGCAGTGCAAAGAGCGCACTCATGAGCCCCCCGGATTCGGTCGGAGCCCGGGAGCAGCCAGTCGGTGGCGGCACGAAATCCGCTCGACAATCCTCGGGCTCGGAGGCAAGCGTCCACAGGACCGCGAGCACGCTCAAGAACACATGGGGAGCTCGCGGGAAAGCTGTCCGGCAACGAGGTGTGCCCGCTGAAGACTGCCGCCCAGGTAGTTTTGTGTGTCCTTCAGGAACGGCACGCAACGGGTCGCGGTGGCGCATGAGCGGAATCGGGGGCACCTTGGTCAGGCGTTCGAGGGTAGTCAAGCATGGTGGCACGGGCCCACAACATGTCGTTGGAAAGGGAGGGCTCCGACGGCAAGTTGACTTCACGACTGCGGGCTCACTAACGTGGGGCCATTCGGAAGAAGGCATGGAGGAGGGCTGATCATGACCGAGCGAGTGCGGGAGATCTTGAGTTGGTACCGCAGCGAGAACCCTGGGGTGCTGACGAACTTGGCGCGGTTGCTCAATCACGGCCGGCTGGGAGGCACGGGCAAGTTGGTGATCCTCCCTGTGGATCAAGGGTTCGAGCATGGGCCTGCGAGAAGCTTTGCGCCCAACCCGCCGGGTTACGATCCTCGTTACCATTTCGAGCTGGCGATCGAAGCTGGGTGTAACGCTTACGCAGCCCCGCTTGGGTTTCTCGAGGCAGGGGCCGCCGAGTTCGCGGGCGAGATTCCGTTGATCCTCAAACTGAACAATTCCGACACGCTATATACCGGCACCGACCCGTGTCCCGCGGTTACGGCCAGCGTGGATGACGCCCTCAGGCTTGGTTGTGTGGCCATCGGCTTCACCATTTATCCCGGATCTGCCGCGCGCAACGAGATGTACGGTCAGCTCCGCGCCCTCGCGGAAGAAGCAAAACGCAAGGGTTTAGCGGTAGTGGTGTGGTCGTATCCGCGCGGCTCAGGGCTTTCGAAAGCGGGGGAAACCGCTGTAGATGTGGTCGCGTATGCCGCCCAAATTGCGGCTCAGTTGGGGGCGCACGTGATCAAAGTCAAGCCGCCGACGGCGCACATCGAGCAAGAGGCCGCGCGCAAGGTGTACGAGAAGCAGCGCATTCCGATCGAAACTTTGGCCGATCGGGTACGTCACGTGGTGCAAAGTGCCTTCGATGGGCGGCGCATCGTGATTTTCTCGGGCGGTGAGGCCAAAGAAACCAATGCCATTCTGGACGAAATTCGTGCGATCCGTGATGGTGGCGGGTTCGGCTCGATCATCGGGCGCAACTCGTTCCAGCGGCCACGCAAGGAGGCCATCGAGTTTCTCCACACCGTGATGGACATTTACGCCGGGAAGCTCAAATAGCCAGCCACCGGTTTTCCGGTGGGCGCGCCGGGATCCGTTTGCGCCGGCCGGTGGCTGGGCGCTTCTCGCGCGTTTGCAGCCCGTTCAAGATTTGAGCAAGTTGCGCGCGATGACGACGCGTTGGATTTGCGATGTACCCTCGTAGATTTGAAGCAACTTCGCATCGCGCATGAGTTTTTCGACGGGGTACTCGCGCATGTACCCGTAGCCGCCGAAAATTTGCACGGCGTCGGTCGTGATGCGCATGCACGCGTCGGCGCCGAAGGCCTTCGCATAACTCGAAACGATCGGGGCCCCGGCTCCTTGGTCCAAAAGCCACGCCGCTTTGTAGGTGAGCAGGCGCATCGCTTCGATTTCGATGGCCATATCCGCGAGCATAAACTGGATTGCCTGGAAATTCGCAATGGGCTGGCCAAAGGCCTGGCGCTCCAAGGCGTACTTCCGGGCTTCGTCGAGGGCACGTTGGGAAATTCCAATGGCGATCGCCCCGATCTCTGGGCGAGTGTGGTCGAAGGTTTGCATGGCGATTTTGAATCCCTGTCCCTCTTCGCCTACGAGCGCACTTTTCGGCACCACAACTTCCTCGAAAACGACCTCGGCCGTATCGGCGGCGCGCTGGCCCAGCTTGCCGTGCATGCGGCGGCGGCGGATTCCGGGCGTGTCTGCGGGCAGGACAAAACACGAGATCCCTTGGTGGCGGAGGTTGCGGTCGCGGGTCGCGAAAACCGTGTACCAGTGGGCCATCGATCCATTGGAGATGAAGTGCTTGACGCCGTTGATCACGAAATCGTCGCCCACCCGGCGGTACGTGGTCGACATGCCGGCGACATCCGAGCCCGCGCCCGGCTCGGTCGTACAAAAGGCGGCAAAGCTAAATTCGTTGGCGAGCATACCGAGATACTTTTTCTTTTGTTCCTCGGTTCCTGCCTTGATGAGGGGCACTGCGGCTAAGCCGTTCGCGGCCAGGGCGTTGGTAATACCGGCGCACCCGTAGTTGAGTTCTTCCAGGATCAAAATCGTGTCCAGCACACCCAAACCCGGGCCTCCGTATTCCTTGGGGACCTCTAAATTCATCAGCCCGAGTTCCCACGCCTTACGGCACACCTCGACCGGAAAGGTTTCGGTCTCATCGCAGCGTGCCGCTATGGGGATGATTTCTTCGGCGGCGAATTTGCGAGCGAGCTCTTTCATTTCGCGTTGCTCTGGGGTCATCTCGAAAGAAAACATTGCGACCTCCTCGACATGCGGCTTTGCGCTCGCGCAGCGTGCGAGCGAAGGGGCAGTAGCACGTTTGGACCACAGCAATCCAGGTACGCTGCGCCATAGGCTCCAGGTGCTTGCATTAGTGCGACGGTTATGCGCTAAAGGCTCTTTCGATCGCTCGGAATATTTCCGTTTGACAAACCCGGTGCGCGATTAGAGAAAGGGAACTCACGATCGAGCGTGGTTCGGAAAGAGGGATTTTGGTAATCCGGTCACGATCTAAACGAGGAGAACGGTAGATGAGGTGTACGGTCATTCGTTTGTTTGCGCTTGTCGCATTCGGGTTGGTGGGGCCTGCCACCATACTCGCTCAGGTTCTTTTATTCCTGGGGAGCAAAGAGGGGTACCGAATGGTCCAACGTACGTGGCCGGTGGTGACTTCAATGGGGACGGCATCAACGACGTGGTCATATCGAGCACGGTGCGCGATCGGGTATCCGTGCTCTTCAGTAGCTCCACGGGGGACTTTATCTCAGCCGTAGAGATTCCGGTGGGCACGCTGCTGCGGGGGGTGGCGGTAGGCGATTTTACCAACGAGGATAATATCAACGACATCGCCGTGACCGACCCGAACGTGGGTAAGCTCTTTGTGATCTCGGGCTTGGGTTCCAGTGGGCGAAATGACGGGCGTTTTTCGGCACCACAGTCCTTTGATGTCGCGCGCCGTGGGCCGGTGTGGGTGGCTGCAGGATACTTCGATGCTGATAATCGCGCTCGACTGGACGCCGCTACGGCGAATGGCGCGGCGGATTCCTTCACGGTCTTGAGAAACCTGGGTGGAAACCGTGGCCTGTCGTCAGTGGGGACCTTTCCTGTAGGCCCGAATGCAAACCCGCGGGTGATCCTAGCTCACGATTTAAACGGCGACCGGCTCGACGATGTGATTTTGCTCGATACTGGGGCTCGCGGCACGGACGAGGTCTCGGTGTTCCTCAACACTGGCACGGGAACGTTTAGTGGGGTCGTTCCGCAGAGATTTATTGTGGGGAACGACGCGATCGGAATGACAAAAGGAGATTTCAATAACGACGGCCGGATCGACTTGGCCGTGGTGAACCGTGACATTCGATCAGTGAATTCGTTCTCCATCTCGATTCTGATCGGTGGGCAAAGTCCGCTGTTCCGTGTTTTGCCACCTCTGCGACTGTCTTGCCCGTCACGAATCAACGGAGTGGCCGTGGTGTGCACACCGCAGGACATTGCGGCAGCGGATTTCGATTTGGATACACGCGTGGACCTGGCGGTTTCCTTCAGTACGCGCGCTGCGGACAACAACGCCGTAACTGCAGGCTTTGTGAACGTATACGCCGGGTTGGGTGACGGCCGTTTCGAATTCGGCACGCAAGTGATTGTGGGGTTAGGCCCGCGCCGCATTGCAGCGATGGACTTTACGGGTGACGCGATTCCGGACATCGCGGTGGCCGAATTTTCGAACAACTCTGTCCGGCTGTTGCGGGCTCGTGAAATTCCCCCGCGACCGAACGGGGCGGCGTGCACCGTGGGGCGGCAGTGCGAGTCGGGCTCCTGCGTGAACAACACGTGCTGTAGCACGCCAAGTTGCCCCGAGGGCCAACGTTGCGACATTCTACCGCCTCGTGCCACTACACTCGACGGAGTGTGCCGGCCGCCGGCACCCAACGGGAGCCGCTGTACCCTCGGGGATCAGTGCGAGTCGGGCCGGTGTGTCGACGGATTTTGCTGTGCGTCGGCTTCCTGTCCTGAAGGCCAATTTTGCAACACGGGCACGTGCGGTCCGCCTGCCAACAACGGTGTGCCGTGCAACGCTCCCGAGCAGTGTGCATCGGGTTTCTGTACCGATGGCGTGTGCTGTAACGACCCGCTGTGCGCTGTAAACGCAGCGTGCAACATTCCCGGCTCGGAGGGTGTGTGCACCACTCGGCTGCCGCCCGGAAGTCCATGTACGGATCCGGCCCAGTGTTGCACCAGTGTGGACGATCCCACGCAATGTGACCCTTCGTACTGCATCGACGGCTTCTGCTGTGAGCGGCAGTGCACCAGCAGCGAAACCTGCGGGCAACCGGGACGCGAAGGGCAATGTGTGCCGAAGCCGACCGCGACGCCGACGCCGATTTTTACGCCCACCCCTCTGCCGATCGGCTTCCCATGCACATCCGACGCGCGTTGCATCAGCGGCTTTTGTGTGGACGGGGTGTGTTGCCGCGAGCGGCTGTGCCCGGCAGGGCAATCGTGCAGCGTCCCGGGGTTTGCAGGTGTTTGCCAGCTCAAGCAACCCAACGGTGCCGAGTGCGATAGTAACGACGACTGCGAAAGTGGATTCTGCCGGCCGACGGGAGGCGGAATGGGAGTCTGCGAGAATCCTCCCCCGACACCGACGCCGACGCGCGTGCCGCCGGGTGGTTCGTGTTCCGACACTTCGCAGTGCGACTCGTTCTTCTTCTGCAACACGATCGAGGGCGGAGTGTGCTGCAACTTGCAAGAGTGTCCGGCGGGCCAATCTTGCCGTGTGCCGGGACGAGCCGGCTTCTGCGAACAAATTCCACCGACCCCGACACCGCGGCGAGGTTTGGGTGAACCCTGTGTCCGCCCAGATCAGTGCGAATCCGATTTCTGCACCGACAACGTCTGCTGCGAGGTCGAGCAGTGTGACCCGGGTGACCGCTGTGATATCACCGGATTCCGGGGCTTTTGCGTGCCTCCGTTGGATGTCGGCGAGTCGTGTCAAAAGAACTCCGACTGCATTACGAATCTCTGCCTATCCGGGTTGTGCCAGGCACCTCCGACAGCTCCGCCTTCGCCACCGACCCCACTTCCGGCCACACCGACTCCGGAGATCGTCACGCGAGTCGATCGCAGCGGCGGCTGCCACGTCGTCACCACCGGGACTGGCGAGGGGTGGTGGCTGTTGTTGAGCGCCGCGGCGCTCGCTTGGATCCGAAAGCGGGCTCGCTCAGGCCAACGGCTCTAACGAGGGCGCAGCGAGGAGCTGATCGCAAGCGGCCCGCCACTCTCCAACGAGGGTGGCGGGCCAGCTCGTTTTCGGGTCCGGAACTCGAAAGAGGATGCCCGCCGAAGCCTTGCGATCCCGAAGCCAAGCCACCAGGATCACGGTCGAATCCACTCGCTGTGCGCGCCCGAGCTTTTGTGTCGGCTCGTGACGTACGCGTTGGAGCCACGCAGTGAGCTCATCCGCTCGGTAAATTGCGGTGCGCGCCACGAGTTCCCCGGAAAGCAGTAAGTACGCATCGACAGCACCGCCGCAAAGTTGGGGCACGAGTAACAGAAAATTTTGCTCTCGGTTGAGCCAACCGAGGAACTGGAAACGGGCACAAACTCCATCGAAGAAAACCAAATCATCTTGCAGGCGCTGCGCCGCTTCGAAGCGTTCGAGCCCTGCGAGCCGCTCGCGTTCGCTTTCCAAAAACTGCCGCGTGTGTGCTCCGCCGCTTTGAAGATCTTCCAGAAAGGCGGCGACTCGATCCTGATATTCGCTGGCGGTGATGCGCGCCGCGCAGGGCATGCTGCATAAACCCGTCTGCCCTTGAAAACAGGGGGTTTGGTCCGGCGAAGGGTTCAAGGCCCCTCGGCAAGTTCGCAGGCCGTACAACTTAGACCAAATCTTTAAGAGCCGTTCTGCCTCGTGCCGGGAACGTAGCGGCCCGATGAAGAGTTCTCCGCTCCGCCGAGGCCGGGAAGTAATCGAGATCCGCGGAAACGGCTGCTCCCGGCCCAGCTTGAGATACGCCACTTGAGGCAAGTGTTTCGCGCGCTGGTTGTATGGAGGCTTCGTTGCACGAATTTCTTCCGCCTCCCGCAGCGCGGCTTCCAATTCCGACGAGCAGCGCTCCACTCTGACACGATGGATGTGGCGGATGAGATCGAGAGTTTTGTTCGAATGGCTCTCGGAATTGCTGAGGTACGAAGCCACGCGGCGGCGCAGATCCCGTGCACGCCCGACGTACAGCAAGCGGTCATTCTCGTCGTAAAAGCGGTAAATCCCGGGAGAGTCCGGCAACTCTTCGACAACCGCGCGCGGCAACGGACAAAAAAACGGACGGCCATCGCGCCCTTCGTGCTGCAACGCGAGCAGCTCGTCCACATAGCGCAGCCCCCGCCGCTTGGCTCGCTCGATAAGATGGAACAACACTTCGGTCGTGATGAGGGCGTCTCCCAAAGCGCGGTGGCGCCGGTCCGTTCGAATCCCAAACAACTCGGCCAGGGCATCCAAGCCGCGCTTGCGGGATTCCGGAACCAAACGGCGGGCCAGCTTGAGCGTGCAAAGGTACGTATCGGCCAACGGCACTCCGGAAAGGGCGCGGCTCGCGAGGTTCAAATAACCAAAGTCGAAGCTGGCGTTGTGGGCGACCAAGACCGCGTCCCGGATGAAATCCGAGAATTCGCGCCATACCTCGGAAATGGGTGGCTGATCTCGTAGGAGTTCCCAAGTGATGCCCGTGAGTCGCACGATGAAAGGCGGCGGCCGTTTGCTAGGGCGCACGAGTCGCTCGAAGTGGGCCACGACTCGGCCACTCTCGATGCGCGCCGCGCCAATTTCCATGATGCCTCCCGGTTCGGGGGTGAGTCCGGTGGTCTCGATATCCACCACGACGAAGGTTGCCTCGTCCAAGGTACGGGCCAAGTCTTGAAACTCGCGCAATTTCCAACGACCGCGGGCAGCGTCCCATACGAAACGCGGATCCGGTTCGAGCAAAAGCCGCACGAAGTACGGCCCGATTTCGCCGTCGCTTCCCGGGTGCGTAAAAATCAGGTCGAGCAGCTCCTCGACCGTGGCTCCGGCTGGTCGCTCCCGAAGGTAACCAACAATTTTGTCGCGCATGACTGCGAGCACCCCAATTCTCGGGGGCTTAGCGATTTCCCGTTTGGCCCGCCGACGCCTGCGCCTGCTGGCGCAAGTAAGCTTCGATGAACACGTCTATGTCACCGTCCAGCACCGCATCCGCATTGCCCACTTCGACCCCAGTGCGGTGATCCTTCACGAGTCGGTAGGGCTGCAGTACGTACGATCGAATCTGACTTCCCCATGCAATTTCCCGCTGCCCTTCCGCAAGCTCAGCAATTTGCTCCTGGCGCTTCTTGAGTTCGAGCTCGTACAGGCGAGCGCGCAAGATGCGCATGGCCATTGACTTGTTCTTGTGCTGAGAGCGTTCGTTCTGACAAGTGACCACGATCCCCGTCGGCAAGTGCGTAATGCGTACAGCCGAGTCCGTCTTGTTGACGTGCTGGCCACCAGCGCCGCTGGCCCGGAACGTGTCGATCCGCAGGTCCTTTTCGTCGATCTTGACTTCGATATCCTCGTCGAGGTCGGGGTACACAAACACCGACGCAAAGGATGTATGCCGGCGGGCGTTCGCGTCGAACGGCGAGATCCGCACCAAGCGGTGCACGCCCACCTCCGCCTTGAGGTAGCCGTAGGCGTACGGGCCCTCGACCGCCACCGTGGCACTTTTGATTCCCGCACCTTCCCCGGGCTGCAAATCGAGAATCTCGGTTTTGAAACCGTGTCTTTCCGCCCAACGCAAGTACATTCGGAGCAACATCTCCGCCCAATCTTGCGCTTCGAGGCCGCCCGCGCCCGGGTGAATCGTCAGGATGGCGTTGCCGCTGTCGTGTTCGCCCGCAAGCAAGCGTTCCAGCTCCACGCGCTCTAGTTGTTCGCGCAGATGACCGACAACCCTTTGGAGTTCGCTGATGGACTCCGTGTCGCCTTCACGGGCGAACTCGAGGAGCACGCGGGCATCGTCGAGTTGGCGCGTCAACTGGTGCCACGACTCGAGAAGTCGCTGAATTTCCGCGCGCTCGCGCTGGACCACCTTGGCGCGTTCTCGGTCGGTCCAAAATTCCGGCGTCGCGGCCTGGCGGTCGAGTTCCGCTAGGCGCTTTTCTTTCCCGGCAACGTCAAAGATAGCTCCCGAGGGTATTGATCCGGTGCGCAAGTTCTTGCACCTGGTTGACCAACGCCTCGTCGAACACGGGAGCGGTTACACTACGACTTTCCATGGCGTCGCTTTTAGTGAATACGTAAACGCGCGCAAGCACGCGCAGTCGCCGAGCATCAAAACTCGACCACCGCATCCGGCGAACCGTCGAGGTGGACGGTGTCCACGAAACGAATGATTCGCTCTTTGAGCGCCATGACCACCGAGTAGGTGCGCGCGCCGTGCCCGAAAAATCGCACCCCCCGGAACAACGCCCCGTCGGTCACGCCCGTAGCGGCAAAGAGAATGTCCGGCCCCGGAGCCAGGTCGCGCTCGGTGTAAATCCGGTTCGGGTCCGTTATTCCCATGCTACGCAGTCGCTCTTCGAATTTTTTGCGCTCTTCCTCTCCAGGCTTGGCTGGGACGAGCCGCCCCTCCATACCACCATTGAGGCAGCGCAAAGCGGCTGCGGTGAGAACTCCCTCGGGTGCACCACCGATCCCCATCACCGCGTGTACGTTCGTACGGCGAACTGCGGCAGAAATCCCAGCCGAAAGATCCCCATCGCTGATCAAGCGAATGCGAGCTCCGGCGCTCCGAATTTCTTCGATCAACTTTTCATGCCGCGGCCGGTCGAGCACAATGACGACGAGATCCTTCACCGAACGATCCAGTCGCTTTGCAATCGCGGACAAGTTTTCTTTCACGGTCGCATCGAGGTGAACCACGCCCCGCGCCGCCGGACCGACGATGATTTTTTCCATGTAGCAGTCGGGCGCGTGAAGGAGGCCGCCTTTGTTCGCGGCCGCTAACACCGCAATGGCCCCCGGCGCTCCCGTGGCACACAGGTTCGTGCCTTCGAGGGGGTCGACGGCAATGTCCACCTCAGGGTCTTCCGGTGCCTGGCGGCCGACCTTCTCGCCGATAAACAGCATCGGAGCCTCGTCACGCTCGCCCTCTCCGATCACCACCGTTCCCCTCATCGGCAGTCCATCCATGGACTTGCGCATCGCCTCCACCGCGACGCGATCGGAAAGCTTGCGGTCGCCCTGGCCCATCGTGCGTGCGGCCGCGATGGCAGCTTCCTCAACGACACGTAAAAATTCGCGCGACAAAAGCCCTTCGAAAGACACGATCCAAGCCCTCCCACACCAAGTGAACATTACCTGACACAACCGTTGCACACAGGCAACGTGGGTTGCCGCATCTGACAACCATCGCGACAACTTTGTGTCCTATGCTCCCAAATCCTCGCGGCTGCCGGATCGGCAAGGGCGACCAACGCATTGGCTTCCGGATCGTCGCCGGTTAGGTAGAAAGTGATGGTTCCACGTGCCTTGACCATTGCTGGCTCCGACTCCAGTGGCGGGGCGGGGGTCCAAGCCGACTTGAAAACATTTACCGCCATGGGCGTGTATGGGATGAGTGCCGTCACCGCGCTCACGGCGCAGAACACCGTTGGGGTGCAGGAAGTTTTGGTGGTCCCGGCAAGCTTCGTCCGCGCCCAGATCGAGGCCGTAGTCACCGACTTGGGACCCGCACCCACGAAAACTGGCATGCTCGCGAGTAGAGAAATCGTGGAGGTGGTTGCCGCAGCAGTCACGGAGCACGAACTGAAACCCTTGGTGGTCGACCCGGTGATGGTAGCCCAAACGGGCGCTCGTCTGTTGGAGCCAGACGCAGTGGATGCTTTGCGCAGGCGCTTACTGCCCTTGGCCACGGTCGTGACACCCAACGTTCCTGAGGCCGAAGCGCTGCTCGGCTATCCCATCGAGTCGGTGGACGACATGCGGCGCGCGGCGCACGCTTTTGTCGAAATGGGAGCGGCCAGTTGCTTGATCAAAGGCGGGCACTTGCCAAGCGAACGTGCCACCGACGTGTTTCACGACGGCCGACAGTGTGTCGTGTTGGACACGCCGCGACTGCCGACCCCTCACACACACGGCACCGGATGCCAGCTCTCGGCGGCCATCGTGGCGGGCCTGGCGAAAGGAATGGACACGCTCGCGGCCATTCGACTCGCGAAGCAATTCATAAAATGCGCCATCGAAGCCGCGCTCCCAACTGGAAAGGGTTGCGGGCCCGCCAATCCGTTGGCGTGGCCACGCTCCTGAACTACCGCAATCGGGCTCGGCTTGCCGCCCGCGCTTGCGCCCTTCGAAGACACGGAGGCAAAACTCTCGGCGATCGTGCACGGCATCCTCGGTAGTTTGTCACGTGCTTCTCGCGCACGGCAAGCCGAAAACGCGCTGATCAAAATTCCCATCCATCGAGCTCTGCCGGAACGTGAGCCAGACCAGGGCCAGCAAGGCCAGTTGGCTCAACTCGCCTGCCACGCGCGCAAATGGGCTTCGATGATGCGCTGGGGGATCTCCCTTCGAGCCAGTTCCCGGGCTGCTTGCAGGCGCGAAAAGTGAAATGCGGCCAAAGCAACGCAAAAGCCGCTGCTCACAACGGCAAGAACGGGCAACGCACCGGGGTCGGCCTCGAAACTCCGAACCTGCGTGAAGGCAAACACCAGGGCAACAACCCCTCCACCCAAAGCGAGAACCGCGGAGCGCCATGCCGAGCGTACGGCTGCGTTGGACTCACCTCTGGAATACTGCTGCAATTCCCGCCGGGAGAAATGGTCCAGAAACCACCCCGTTTGCTCGTCCACTTCCCGCTCTCGCGGAGGAGGCAAACTTCGCCCCGTCAACGGATCCAGGGCCGCATAACCCTCCCTGTGGCGCGCAATCCCCCGTAGAATCTCGCGGTGGATGTTTTCCGAAATCGGAAATCGCACTGCGATGAGAAACGCCAAACAGGCAAAGACGGCGGGCGTTAGTGCGAAGATTGCTTTGATCGCAAACACAACCTCTGGTGTTTGTGGTTGGTTGGGCACGTAGCCAATCGAACCCAAAATGGCGATGGGCACGGCGGCGCTCGGAATGGCCACCAGCTTGGGTAGCATGCCCCAGAAGGCCGAGTACTGGGCTTCGCGGCGCCGGCCTGTGAGCAGCTCGTCATAGTCGATCACGTCCGCTTGCATCGCCGGGCCGAGAAACAGTCCGGCTCCGAAACTCGACCCCGCCCACGCGATGAGAACCATGGCGGGGATCCAGTCACCCGGACCTAAAAAGAACAACCCAGCACCACCCGTGATCCCCATGAAAAAGCTCGCCAGCCAAGCCTGTTTCTTCCCGACGCGGCGCGCCAGCAGCACCCATCCCGGGAGGCAAACGAATGCGGAAGAAAAATACACGCCCAGTAAGATCGACAACCAGCCGGCCTCGTTGGGAGGTTGCAGGACGTACGCGTTGTAATACGGCATGAGGGTACCGGGGATCGCCCCAGTGATGCTGGAAACGACGTACGTCGCCAGCAGAATCCGAAAGGGCCGATTGCGCAAGGCACGCCGCACCCCGGGTGCGAACGGGTTGGAAGATCGCTCTGCAAACCCAGGACGTTCTCGAATCCACAGAACCACGCCGTAACACGTGGCCACCAACAGTACCCCGAACACGAGGCCAATCCACCCGAAGGCCTCGCGCTCGCTCAACCGGAAGTAACTCACGAACACTCCTGGAGCGACCGATGCGCAAATTGTGCCGAGAATGCTGAACCCCTCGCGCACGCCGAACAATTTCGAGCGCTCGTGGTAATCCAGCGTCAGTTCCGCACCGAGGGCCCAATACGGGAGCCCGTAAGCCGTGTGGAAAACCGAGTACAAAACGAACATAGCTCCGAACCACACCGCCGCCGCTGGCGGGGACAATCCGCCGGGAGGATCGAACAAGGCCCAGAAGGCGAGCGCACACAAAGGAGACCAAAACGCAATGTATGGGAGCCGCCGCCCAAAACGGGTGCGATGATCCGTGAGCCAGCCCAAGAACGGATCCGCCAGAGCATCGAGGGCGCGGGCTATGGCAATGGCGAGCGCCAGGTAGCCAAGGGGGACGAGCACCACGTCGGAGTAAAATTTCGGCATATGAATCAAGATCGGAACGAGCATCGCCGCACCGGCGAAGCTCGGTGCCCCGTACACCAACAGCGTGCCCAGCGATACCTGCTCGCTGCCAGACCGTGGCACGCCGTCTTCACTTTCCTCGGTGGCGGCATTGGCTGTGGAGGTCACGTAACTCATGGGCAACAAAACGGTCAGCCCAGACCGAGAATCTTGTCGTAACGGCCGAGCCGGCGCACGTCGCCGCTTTGAATGCGGCGCGCCCCCATTTCGATCGCCAGCGAGCGGCGATCGAGAAAACTGCGAGCCGCCAACCGCTTCCCCTCGGAACGGTTTGCCTGATGCAGCAACTCGACAGCAGCGATGACGTCAATGACCATTTCGGCAAGTCGCTTTGCGTTCAACAACGCATAACGCGGATCTTCAAGCAATGCCGGCAAGGACCCCTGAATCCATTTGCTCACCAGCTCTTGGATACGTCGACATTCTTCCGGGTACGCCGCCTCGAGCGCTTTGGTTTCGCCGACAATTTGATCCAAAACGGTGAACAAACTCCCCTTGCTCATCTCCTTGAGTGCAAAACTGGCCTGAATCTCCGAGGTTCCTTCGTAAATGGTGGTAATGATCGAGTCGCAGTGGAAGTGACCAACGGCGGACTCCGCCATATACCCGAGGCCACCATGGATTTGCACCGCCTTGCGGGTGACATCGTTGCTGATTTCCGTCGCGTAGTATTTGCAAAGAGGGGTCAGCAGGCGGACCGTTTGTGTGACCAGTTCGAGTTCTTGCTGCGCCTCCGAGGACGCCTGCGGTGCATGCCGCAATGCTTCCAATCGGTCCACCAAGGCTGCCGTGCGGTACAGCAAGGCCCGGGCGGCTTGGAGATTGATGGCCATCTGGGTCAGCATGGATTTGACCAATGGTTGTTCGATGATCGGGGCGTCGAATTGGACCCGCTGCTTCGCATATCCCAGCGCTTCCTCGAAAGCGGCCTGGCCCACGCCCAACGCCTGCGCTGCAACCCCGAGGCGAGCGCTGTTCATCAGGTCGAGCATCGCACGAAAGCCCTGCCCCCGCGTGCCGAGAAGAAAGCCCTCCGCGTGATCGAACTCCACGGCGCAGGTGGGTGACCCGTGCAAGCCCATTTTCCGCTCCACTCGCGTGACCCGCATGCGATTGCGCGACCCATCCGGCAAGTACGCGGGAACGAGAACGAGGCTGAGACCATTGGTGGTTCCACGCGTTTCTTGAAACGTGGCCGCGTCGCGAGCGAGCACGAGGTGCACCTGGGAACCGCCATTGGTGATAAAGATCTTCTCGCCGTCGACGAAAAACCGCCCGTTCTCCTCAGTGGCTCGCGTCACGATACCACCAAGGTCGGACCCCGCATTGGGTTCGGTCAGGTCCATGCTGCCCTGCCACTCGCCACTCGTGAGCTTCGGGATGTAGCGCCGTTTGATCTCCTCCGACCCGTACCGTTCGATGTCCCCGGCCACTCCGGCCTGCAAACCAACGATCGTCATCAAGCTCGAGTTGGCGCGAGCAATCATCTCCAAGTAAAACGTGTTCACCAGAAAGGGCAGACCGTACCCCCCGTACTCGGGAGAGACCGGCAGACATAGAAGCCCGGAGCGTCGCAACTGCTCGTACCCTTCCTGGATGTACGCAGGATGCCGGACCTCGCCGTCGGCCAACTCGGCTTCTTCGTGCCAGTGAGCGCGGTACTGCTGATCGAGCTCGACGCAGATCTTATCGAGAGTCTCCAGCACTTCTGTGTACGTGGCCAGTTCCTCTTCGACCGCAGCACCTTCGCGCCCTTGCAGGCGGAACAAATTCGCCCAGTCCACCCGATGCTCCAAAAACCACCTCATGTCGTCATGGAAGAATGCTGCGTTCATGGACCATTCCCTCCTTTCGCCAACAAGGCTGTGCGCTGCCGCACGGGGCACTCTTAGTCTGCCGTTCCATCCCGAGGGGCTCCTTCGAGGAAAGTCTCGTACAGCAAGTATGCCTTGCCCGATCCTGCGGGGCAAATCTCCCTCTCGCCACAAGGGCTGGTCCCGTAAATGCGTACCCGCATCATCCTCGTAGCCACGTCGACAACCGCAAAGCCATGTTTGGCGGTGGCGAAAACCGCGGGCGAGCCTTCCCGGACCGGGGAACAGTACGCACCACTGCCCACAACGAGTTCCATGGGAAAGCCGGCTTCTCGTGCTCCGAGCAGTTGCAAACTGTGATCGTGCCCGGCCAGAAACAAATCAACGGCGCCCGGGTTGCGGCGCAGCACTCCTTCGAGGCCGCTGCGATAGCGCCGGTAGCGGAAGGAGTAGGCCTCCTGCGACAGGGCTCGGAAGGGCGGCAAGTTCGCTGCAGCAAGCAGGTGCGTGGGGAAGAGCAACAAAGTCACGGGCTTTCGCAACCCATCCGGAAAAGCTCCATCGTGGGTGCCCGCGGTGCGCAGCGGGTGATGGGCTGCCACGATTTGCCAGCGGAAGCGCGAACGCCCATCGCGGACAAGGTCGTCCAGTCGCTCGAGTGACGACCGCAACACACGGCTATCTTGCAGCATGGGTTCGCTATCCACCAGAACCACTTGGAGAGACGCATCCTCGAAGGCGAGCGCGCTTGGCGGCCCGGAATAGAGCCGCCAAAGGGGTCCCCAGCGTTCCTGCGGCGCCAAAAAACGGTCGAGCTCCACCTGATTGCGAAGCCCATCCGCACCGCAAGCGTGATCGTGATTGCCCGGAACGGCTAGGATCGGAATGCCGCGCTCGCGCAGGAAAGCAAATGGCCCCAAGACGGCCTCGATTTGTGCCGTAACCTCCGCCGTGTCATTGGCTCGGCGACACGTTCCCGCAGTGCCGACCAGGCCGCGAGGGTAAAAGTTGTCTCCGAGAAGAAGTACGGCGGTCGGAACATGGGGCTCTGCCGCATCGTCCAAAAAGTTCCGTAACGCGAGGCCCACGCGCACGTTTCGGTCTTCGTGGCGAGCACCGAAATCGCCCAGGATCACAAACCGCCGCATGGGCATGACCGGTACATCGGACTGTCTGGACCCGGCGGCTGTGTAGCAACCACGAACCACAGGAAGGCCGAGAAAAGTGCAGCCCGGTTGCAGCCATGCGGCGAGTACCACAATGAGCCAGCGCAGAGCGCCGGAGCGAACCATGCACATAGGGCGGTCCCATAGCTCAAGGGTTGGCAACCTCCGAGTGTGCGCGGTTGCTCGCACGCGAGGGGCTGTGTACACGAAGGCCATGAAACGACTGGCAGGCGAAGTCGCTTTGATTACCGGTGGAGCTAGCGGCATTGGCCGGGCGACTGCGGAGAAGCTGGCATCCCTCGGCGCATCGGTGGCAGTCGCTGACCGTAATTTGGAAGGCGCGGAACAGGTCGCGGACGCGCTACGGGAGGCGGGCTCGACTGCTGTAGCGGTCGAGATGGATGTTACAGACCATGGCGCGGTCGAGGCAGGAGTCAGGTATGCACGCGGCATTCTCGGTGCCGTCACCGTCCTCGTCAGTGCAGCCGGTTGGGATCGGATTCAGCCCTTTCGCGAAACGGAGCCGGATCTGTGGGAGAAACTCATTGCCATCAACTTGCTCGGTGCGATTCGTGTGACCCGCGCCGTGGTGGACGACATGGTGCAGGCGTCTCGCGGCCGTCTCGTTTTTGTGAGTTCCGATGCGGCTCGGGTCGGCAGCAGTGGTGAAGCCGTTTATGCGGCCGCCAAGGGCGGTTTGATCTCCTTTGCGAAGACACTGGCTCGCGAACTGGCGCGCTATGGAATCACAGCCAATGTCGTTTGCCCGGGGCCGACCGAAACACCACTGCTGCACGAAGTCATGCAAGGAGAGGCGGGAGCAAAGATCATTGCGGCGATGACGCGGGCGATTCCTCTCGGGCGGTTGGGCAAACCAGAAGAAGTCGCTGCGGCCATCGCCTTCTTTGCCGGACCGGAAGCCGGCTTCATCACGGGGCAAGTGTTGAGCGTCAGCGGCGGGCTGACGATGGTGGGATAGGCCTAGATATGGAGACAAGGCTTGCGGCACGCGGCCACGCTGTGCCCCGTATGCTTGCCGAGTCAACGTGAGTGGGCTAAGCGCTCGCTTCCGATGAAGAAAAGCGCGATGCGCCTGGTCACGTTATGGGCAGCGCTTTTGGTTGCCGGTTGTGCCTGGCTCGACCAGCGGGGGCGCACCACTCAGGCAGGAAACGCTTTGCCGCCACTCCTCTTGCGGCAAGTGCAAGTGATCGGGGACGACTCCAGCGGTAGCCGCACCGTCCTCTTGCGGTTCTCACGGCCACCCGAGGTCATTCGCCACGAAGGGAAGGACCGCCCTGCGCGCGTCGTGATCGAGGCCGGAGCCCCCGATGCCGGCGAGGATTTCGCCGAAAGAACGATGCCACAAGCGGACCGCGAGGTGAAAGGCGTGCGCGTCGCCCGCAAAGGGGGCGTGCTGCGCGTCACCGTTGAGCTCGCCCGTGACGGCGTGCCCCCATACACCTTAAGAGAAATGGCGGACTGGGTTCTGATCCGACTGGAGCCCTCCGGGCCGCGTGGTTGAGGTCACAACGATGGGCAGCAAGCGCTGTTCCGCGGGTTTGTCGAAACGCCGGATTTTGGTGTCGTTTTTAGCGTGCGGACTCGTGGTTGGTTTCGCTCCAATGCCGGCCGCAGCGCAGTTCACCAACCGCGCATTGCAGCAAAGGAACAAGGCGCAGCCCGGATCGCTGGATGAGCATATTCGCAAGCTCAACAATCCGGATCCCGACACTCGCCTCGAAGCCGTACGGCAGTTAGCCAACTCTCGGGACCGCAAAGCCGTGGAGTATCTCATCCAATCGTTGGGCGACTCCGACATGCGGGTACGGGCCAAGGCTGTGGAGGCACTGGGAGAGATGCGCGCTTCGGACGCCACTTTGGTCCTGGTGCAGCAGTTATTTCTGCGCACCAGCGAACCGGCGATGAAGCAACGGATCCTGGCAGCGCTGGGGAAAATCGGCGACCCGCGTGCGGCGCGGCCGATTTTGGAGTTCTTACAACTCGATCTCGATTCAGCCACAAAAGGCACCGCTATTTATGCGCTAGGAGAAATCGGATCCACGGAAGCTGTAGAGACGCTGCAACAACTAGCCGATGGGGAAAGCGATCCCACTTTAAAGCGCTTGGCACGAGAAGCGGCGGCAAAGATCGAATACTACCAGTCGGCAAAGCAACGCGAAGCCAAAGGGCCGACCGACACGTTCCTCCCCAAGCAACCCGCTCCTCAACCTCGCTAGAGTCTTTCGAGGGTGATCCCCCGTTGCATCCAGTGGGGACGATTAGTTAGGGAAGCTCGCCGGCACGTGCCCCAGTGGTGGAATGGCAGACACGGCAGACTCAAAATCTGCTCCGGGCAACCGGGTGGGGGTTCAAGTCCCTCCTGGGGCACTCTCGAGCGGCAGCGGCGCGGTCTATAGCCGGGCAAGTGCTTGGGTCGCCACCGGCACACTGATCTACGCCGCAGGCCCCGCTGCCGTGTTACTCGCTCTCCAAGGACAGCGGGGATATGAACTCGTCCGAGCGGTGACGGACCACTTCGTCACATTCACGCTTGCACTCACGTTGTTGCTCGCTGCCCATCGTTTTCGGCGCTTGGGGAGAGCGCTCGCTGCCATCGTCGCCGTTTTGGCAGCGATTTACGGTGTCCTCTTGTGGAGTCTTATCGGATACTGGTTATGGTCGGGGCACCAGTTCGATGCCCGCTTTGCGCTCGACGTGGGTGGCGACGTGTTGCGCACCTTGCGCAGCACCTTCGGTTGGGCCCTCGGTTTTCTCGCCGCTTCGCTAGTGTTCGCTGCATGGAGCCTCTGGCGGTACTGGTGGCTGGGGAGCGAGTGGATCCGGCTTCACCGTCCTCGCTTTTTCGCATCCTGGACGATCGTGCTGCCTCTTGTCCTCCAGCTCGCCATTTGGAGACTTTGCGACCACGAACAACGCCTCGTGTGGCCCGAGGTTGCGACGCTGGTGGCACGGGCGCAGAGCCGAGCCATCGTGGCACCAATTTTTCCGGACACGAGCGATTGGGCGACCGCGGGAGGGGAAAGCGTATATCTACTGCAACTCGAGTCCGGCAGTGCGCATGCCCTGAGCGGGCAACTCGAATTGGAGGGTCGGCGTTACGATGGCAACTACGCTCCGAACTTACGCCGAATCGCCCAGGATGGCGTTTTCTTCCCGTTTTTCTGGAGCAACAGTGTGCAGTCGAATCGAGCCCTCGAAAATATCCTCTGCGGGATTACCAATAACGTTGGCCCTGCTCTTTCGTACAACCCCGCAAAGATCGTTTCCGAGTGCTTGCCTGCCATTCTTCGCAAAGCCGGATACCGGACGATTTTTTACGTCGCGTTCGACGATCCCCAATTCATGAACTACAAGCAGTTTTCCGTCGCCCTCGGTTTCGACGAGTTCCGGGATGCTCCTTCCCTAGGCATGCCAGTGGATCGAAGCTCGTGGGGTATTGACGACTGCCGTTTTTACAGCGCGGTCTTTGACGATTTGCGCCGACGTCCCCGACAGGAAAAGCGCTTTGTGTACATCGAGGTTAGCGCCCACCATTACCCGTTTGCGGGCCGGCCAGAGTATGCGCGATTGCATCCGTTCGTTTTGCCCCAAGCGCCGATCGAGTGGTACCTGAACTCGTGGGTCGAGCAGGACCACTGTTTGGCCGATTTTTACGAACGCTATCTGGACCTGACTCAGGGCGAAGCGCACTTGGTGATCACCCCGGATCACTCCTGGCCCGTCGGGATGCACGGCAATTTCCTTAACGATTACGGCTGGTACGACGAGAATTTTGCCATTCCGTTTCTGTACGTTCCGCCCCGTTCTCGGGCGGCAGAGTTTCGCACAGGTGCGGCCGTAAGCGAGCAACCCAGCCTGGCCGACCTCCCGCCGACGATTCTGGAACTTCTCGATGGTCGAGCCCGAGCAAATTCCTTCGCGGGCCTGCTGCGCGCACAAGCCTCGTTGCCAGTGGAGCATGCGAACTCCTGCCACATTCTCACGCAACCGTATGGAGGGGGAGCCATTGTCATCCAGCGCACCACCGAGAAACTGGTTTACCACGTGCAGCGACGCCGACTCGAGCGCTACGATCGCCTGAGCGACCCTCAGGAGAAATCGCCACAACTTGTCGCCGAACCCATCGATTACGCCGAAGTTCGGCGCCGTTACTATTGCCACCGCTACCGCAATGCATCCGCCCCGCAGGCGGGGGAATGAAGCGACCCGTTCCTAGGAAGTTACGGCGTCAGCACGACAGCACGGGCAGATTTCTCGCAAATAAACGTAAGTGTAAATGCCGGTCTCGTGGCCATCGTGCCAGCGAAAGCCTAAAGCATAGCGGCCTACGGCGAAGACGCGATCCAGCTCCGCAGTGTCGCAGTGTTGGAACGAGCGCGTACCCTCGTGGCCTTGACACTGAGCGCACGGGCACCAACCGCGCAGATAGCGCCATGGGTAGCGGCTGACGTGGCCATCGCTCCACGTGATTTGCAAAATTTGCCCCCCGGCTTCTCTTCGGACTTCCACCGGGTGGGGTTGGATCGGTTGCCGGCCCATACCTTGCCGTTCAAGGGGTTGGGGTCGCGCGCGGAGAATTGCGGCCAATCACCACCACATAGGTTTGGTCTTCGGCAAAATCGAACCCCACCCAGTTCGGGTTCTCCGCCTTTTTTTGCCGGTAAAATTCGCGGTAGCCGCGTCCGGACTGGGTTATCTCTATCCCCGCGTCCTCCAAGGCCTGTTGCGCCGTCCCCACGTATGCCGGCGGGTCTTCATCCGCAGCAAAAATGTATATGCCCGGTTTCATGCGAAAACGCACGGGGGCATTCCCTTTGACAATCCATCCGGCCTCTTCGAACGCGCTTTGAATTTGCTTCTGGAACGCGGCGGCTTCGGGGTCGTCCGGAACCGTGGCGAACCACACAGGGTTCGCCAGGCTGGAATTTGGGCCACCCAGGGCCCGGATCATGGCGGCTCGTTGCTCCTCCGTCAAAATGCGGGGCGAGGCAGGGGCAGTGGCCGTGACCTGAATCCCCGTCTTAGAAGAATCGCCGCGCCGCGGACCTGTCGCAACGCTCGGAGCGGCCGCCTGCAATTGGCGCTGCAGCCGGCCGATTTCCGCACGTAGTTCCAGAATGTACCAGCCCATACCCGCGAGAGCGACCAGACTGGTGAAAAGTAGTGGGACTGCCCAGTTCCGCATCGGTGTCCTCCAAAGCACCAGCTTGTAGCCGAGCCCATTTGCCAGGGACAAGGGCTTTCCTTCGCCCCCAGGTTGATTTGCGCCGCAAACTTACAGATCATGCGCCGCCGATCACGGTATCACCCGCCCCTGGGAGCAACGTATGGATCTAACCTATTCCCCAGAGCATGAAGCGTTTCGCCGCCAACTCCGTGCTTGGCTGCGCAAAAACTTAGGATCATGGCGCCGGGGACAAGAACGGCTCGACTATGACGACCCGCGCCGAATCGAACGCGCCAAGCAGTGGCAACGGGTACTGTACGAAGCAGGTTACGTGGCGATGAGCTGGCCAAAGGAGTATGGTGGCCAGGGGGCCGACCCGATCACTCAAGCCATCGTGGACGAGGAGCTCGTGCGAGCGCAGGCGCCCGGACTCATTGGTCAGATGGGGATCCAGATGGTCGGTCCAACCCTCATTCAGTTTGGCACCGAGGAACAAAAACGACGCTTCTTGCCGAAGATCCTGACCGCCGAGGAAATTTGGTGCCAAGGGTACTCCGAACCAAACGCGGGCTCCGACCTGGCTTCCTTGCAAACTCGGGCGGAGCTCGTTGGGGACGAGTTCATCGTCAATGGGCAGAAGATTTGGACGTCGAACGCACAGTTTGCGGACTGGATGTTTTGCCTCGTCCGCACCGACCCCAAAGCCCCCAAGCACCAAGGTATTTCCTACTTACTCATTGACATGAAATCACCCGGCATCGGCGTACGTCCTTTGGTACAAATGACCGGGGAAAGGGGGTTCAACGAGGTCTGGTTCGAAAATGTCCGCGTGCCCCGTGACCAATTGGTAGGAGAGCTCAACCAAGGTTGGCAGGTGGCCAACGCGACCTTGCTGCACGAACGCAACATGTTGGGGGCTGCAACCAGAACGCAGGAACTGTTCGCGGCGCTCGTTCGGCTGGCCAAGCTTACCAGCCAGGGTGGAAAATCGGTCATCGAGAACCCGGTAGTCCGGCAGCGTCTGGCTGCCTTGGCCATGCGCGTGGAGGCGGTGCGCTATCATGCGCTGCGGCAACTGACAGACACCGTTTTGGGACGGCCTCGGGGGATCGCGGCATCGGTCAACAAACTGGTTGCCACGGAGCTCAATCATGATATCGCGGCGTGCGCACTCGACCTGTTGGGGAGCTATGCGACGCAGTCTTCCCAGTCGAAATTTGCTTTGGACCACGGCAAGTGGATTCGAGAGTTCATGTTCACTTTGGGGATGATTATCGGTGGGGGAACTTCCGAGATTCAAAAGAACATCATTGCGGAGCGAAGCCTCGGACTGCCGCGGGAGCCACGCCATCTTCCGCGGGAGCCGAGACCGGAGACGGGGCAGTGAACTTCGGCCTTACGCCCGAGCAAGAAGAGTTACAACGCAGTGCGCGCCGCTTTCTCCAGGCCGAGTGGCCGCCAGCAGCCGCTCACGCAGTGTTTGCTGCAAACCACGATGGATATCCACGCGAACTCTACGGGAGAATGGCCCAGCTTGGTTGGATGGGTGTGCTCGCCCCGCGCGAAGCAAGCGGCTTGGGAGGATCGTTCTTGGATGCGGCGTTACTCACGGAAGAGTTGGGCCGTGCGGCTGTGGCCGGACCATACCTGGCCAATACCTTGGCGGTTTGGGCGCTGCGCCAAGTGGGCTCGGGCGTGGCTAAGCACTGGCTCCCGTTACTGGCGAGCGGCCAGTCCATCGGCACCTTCGCTTGGTTCGAAGGGGACTCGCAAACCTGGCCGGTTGCGCTGCAAACGCGACTGACGCTCGGTCGCTTCGGCATACGAGTGCACGGCGTCAAGCGGTTCGTGCTCGACGCGCACGTCGCAGATGCCATGCTGGTGGTCGGGCTCGTGGTTTCGGCTGGGCGCCGATCCACCGCAGTGGTCGTGGTCCCTGGCTCGCAACAAGGGATCAAGATTCGCACTATGGACGATGTGGACCGCACCCGGAGAATTCACGAGGTCGAGTTCGACGGGGTCACGGTACCGCGGCGATCGTTGATTGCGCTGGGAACGTCCGCCGACCGGCTTCTCGCCCGTGTGTATGACGCGGCTGCGGTATTGCTCGCAGCAGATTCCCTCGGAGGCGCCCAAAAGTTGCTGGAAATGACGGTGGAATACGCGAAGGTGCGGCAGCAATTTGGGCGCCCGATTGGCTCATTTCAAGCCATCAAACACCGCTGTGCGGAAATGGTGGCGCAAATCGAACCCGCTCGGTCGCTCGTGTGGTACGCAGCGCATGCTATAGATGCTCTTCCGCGTCAAGCCGCCTGTGCCGCGTCTTTGGCCAAGGGACACCTGTCGGAGGTATATGTCAGTGTTGCGGAGAGCGCGTTGCGAGTGCACGGGGGAATTGGCTTCACCTGGGAGCATGACCTACACATTTGGTTCAAGCGAGCGCAATGGAATCGGTACGCGTTTGGAAGCCCCGAGCGGCACCGCGAGCGCGTCGCACAAGAGTTGCGCTGGTGACAGAAACTTGGGCCGACGAATTTCCTAGCGGCCCCCAAGCTTGCCCCACGCTTCGCGTGACGGGTATGATTGCTCTATCGTGGCACGCACCATCGAACACCGAGCTGACGGCGCAATGGTGATCCGCAACAGGAGCCGGCGGCTCGGACGCTGGTACGCGCTGTCGCTCGCCACCGTCGCAGTCGTCCTGCCGGCCATTTTGTGGTGGGCACTCTCGCGTACCGCGACGAGTGACGCCTCACCAACTGGTGTTTCCCGGCAGGAAGCTGGCGGCACGCGGCTCGGGAACGACCAACGGGCGAGGCCGTTCGGCGCTAGCCAAATCGTTCGCCCTCCGCACGCGCGCGGGACACTGGAAAAAGCTCGGGGCCTCGGACCCGGGGGTGCACAGAGCACGGGAGGGCCGAGCAACAAGGCTGCCGAGCAGAACGCTGCTGCACAGCCGCAGGAGGAACCTCCTGGAGACGAGCCCAGCGGTATTGCCCTGTTTCCTCCGCCGGGCACAAATCCACCCAAGAGCGGGATCATCGTGCCCGAAGATTTCGAGCTGCCGCCCGGCTACGTGCGTCATTACCAAGTGACGGACGATGGCAAACCATTGCCTCCGATTTTGATGTTTCACCCGGATGCTGAGCTTTACGATGCCGAAGGCAAACCGATTCCACTGCCCGACGACCTCGTGGTGCCACCGGAACTCGCTCCGCCCGGTTTACCGGTGGAGATTCTTCAGGTGCCAGAGAACCAAGTCCCGTTCATGGAGCCGCCTCCGGATGATGCCGGGGTTTCCTCGACTGACCGAGAGTGACGGTCATCGCTGGCCGTCAGCGGCACCCCATGCGGCCCAAGGAGGCGCGTACCCGGATATCTAGAGCGTGGCACCTCGCTGCGATTGCCGGGGGGGCGGCTCTTCTCTCGCTCTACGCCCGCGCAGAGTGGCCGTACGCGTGGTTGGGGTGGATTGCCTTGGTTCCGTGGTTACTCGTGTGGAGTCAGGCTCGTTCCGTCCGGGAGGTCGTCCTTCTCTGCGCTTTGTGTGCGGCCCTCTTTCTGGTTTTTAGTTTCTACTGGTTTGCCGAGGCAATCGCAGCCTATACCGGATGGTCACGACAGGTCGCGTTTGCCGTGCTCGCCGGCACCGGGCTGATATTGCAGCCGCAATTGTTAGTTCTGGCTTTGTGGGCGTACGGGGTAGCGCGGTTTCCGGCCCGGTCGGGGTGGGTCTGGATCCTGGAAGCTGTAATTGCCGCTGGTGCGTACGTTAGCTGCGAGTGCTTGGTGCCCACCAAGCTGTTGGCGGACACGCTGGGATTCGGGCTATGGCCGCTGGCGGAACTGGCCCAAGCTGCAGATTTGGGCGGGGTGTTCTTCTTGACCTTCTGTTTGATTGCCGTCAACTTTTGGATTGCTGGCGGGCTACTACGGGTTCTGCGCCAACGGAATGTCCGCACAGCGGTGCTCCCCGTGCTCCTGTCGCTCGCCCTCGTGGGTACTTTGTCGCTTTACGGCGCGTGGCGCCTGCAGCAAATCAACCGGCGAGCGGACCAACTCGACGGACGTTCCGTCCGTGTCGGGATCGTACAGGGTAACTTGTCGCACTACGATGACCTACGCGCTCGATACGGTACTTTCGAAGCCGTCCGCACGATCTTGGACCGCTACCTCAACTTGACCCAGACCTTGGTTCCCCAAGCGGACCTTTGGATTTGGCCGGAAACGGTGTATCCGACCACGTTTGCGCGACCAAAGAGTCACGAAGGCGCCCTGTTCGATCGGGAAATCGCGGCCTTTGTGCAAGTGAACGGGCGACCACTAATTTTCGGAGCGTACGACTCTGACGGCCTGTCCGAATACAATGCTGCGTTTTTTCTGCTGCCCGATTCCGCCTCCGGATTGACTGTGAAAACACAGCGCAAGCTCTATCCCTTTCCTTTCACGGAGTCTGTACCAAGCTGGCTGGACAATAATTCCGTACGCTCTTGGTTTCCCTGGCTTGGAACCTGGAAGCGCGGCACGGATGTGGAAGTTGTCGCGCTTCCTGTCGATCGGGGTGGATCGGTGCGCCTAAGTGCCCTCATTTGCTACGATGCTGTGTTGGCCTCGCCGGCCCACACAGCGGTCCGCCGGGGTGCAGAGTTATTGGTCTCTTTATCCAACGATTCTTGGTTCGCGCACCTGCAGGGGCGGCGGCTGGCTCTCATTGCCAGCGCCATGCGCAGCATCGAAACTCGCCGGCCGCAAGTACGCGTGACGCCAACGGGTTTGTCCGCAGTCATGGATATTGCCGGGCGAGTGCGCCTCTTGCTTCCACCGGACGAACCCACGGCCACGGTTGCGGAGGTAGACCTCGGCGCGCACGAGCCAACCTTGGCCGTGCGGACAAGCGGCTGGATTCCATGGGCATGTTTGGTGGGTGCCGGAATTGGACTCATGTTGCGGTTCGCACAGCGCTGGTCCTTGCCCCGCTCGATAACCGAGCTTGGAACCGGCCGGGTTAACCGAAGGTGGTGGTTGTGGCGAACCGCCAACCCTGATAAGAGCGGAAGTCGTTGACGATAGTACCCCGGGACGCATGGGTCCGATGCAAAATCCTTCGTGGGCTAGCCCGCTCGCTACCGGTTGCTTGCTCAGCAGGCGGGAGCGAGGCCTGCTCCGAGACCGTCCGACCCGGAACCGGTTCGTGAAACGATCAGCGTGTGTGTGAAATAAGAAGGAGGTTTACATGGGTCGGAAACTTTACGTGGGCAACTTGCCGTTTCAGGCCACGGATGCAGACTTGCAAGCCCTATTTTCCCAAGCGGGTCAATGTGAATCGGCAACCGTCGTCACCGATCGTTACACGGGGCGATCGCGAGGGTTTGGATTCGTAGAAATGAGCTCCAGCGCCGAGGCAGCGCAAGCCATCGAGCAGTTCAACGGCGCCTCTTTTATGGGACGCAACATCACCGTGAGCGAAGCGCGGGAGCAAAGCAAGGGAGGAGCGGGGCGTCCCTCGGCCCGTAGCGGACGAGGGGGCAGTGGGCGGCGCTGATCACGCGTACCGCCGACCGGTTCCACCGAACCGGTCGGGGTATGGATCGCGCGCGTCTCGGGGGTGTTGCTACGCCGGCAAGGGTAGCGGCCCGCTGTGCCCGAACCGGATCGCAGAAAATCGAGGAAGTCGGTTGGGCGAACAATTTAGGCAAACGAGCGGGCAAACAGGTCTTCGATTGCCTGCCGCCCGTTTGGCTCCAAGTAACGCGTACCTGTGCCGCAAAAGTGATGGTGGGCAATCACCGGGGTTTCGGCCACCCACTGCTGCCCATTCCAGCGGAACCAATCGTTACGCGCCTGATCGAAGACAAACAACACCTTGTTGCAAAGCTTGGCAAACTCGGCACCCCAGCCCGTTCCGCCCTTCACGGTGTCGTCGGGTAAAATTGTGCCAACAACGAAGACTTCTTGCGCGCTGTTCACTTGGTACCAAATCGTTTGTAGGACCTTCTTGAAGTAGTCCGTGGCCGGGTAGTGCCGGTGCATCAGCTTGGAAACATAGGCCAAGCTGACATCGCCTTTTTGCAATTCTTCGTGGGTGAGCACTCGCAGGCCGCGTACTCGCTCCACCGGATGCCCTTCGAACGTGAAAGTGACCTCTTCGACCCCGTAACGCTCGGCAGTCGCCCCAAAGCAAGCTTCAGCACCCTTCAAGCCGCCGCTAAACAACACACACTCACGTGGATTCAGCTTCCTCATGGTTCCCTCGCGATCAAGCACAGCTACCGCTCTGCAGAAAATGCTCGGATGAGCGAAAAGCGAAGTTGCCCGCGGCTTGCAACCCTTCGGTTTCACCTCCGCGAAAGATGGGGTGCAGTTGGACGAATCCACGCATTGACTCCAGCGCAGGTGTCGCACAAGTAGAGCCCGTGCTGAAAGAACCACCTTGCTCCCCAACCCTCATGAGGAGGGCCGTCTGCATCTTCCTGCTCGCCTCGCTGTTCGCGTGTGGCGACGATGGGGAGTCCGACCGAACCGCTCCGGTGGGAGCCTTTCTTGGCAGCGAATATCGTTTCGAGTTGCAAGATCGGACGGGCGAAAGTTCATTACTGCGCGGCGGGCGACGCTTGCTGTTGATTCCTTCGAACGGGTGGCAGCTCGGCCAAGTCGACCGGGTGGATCCTGGGGTAAACTACGATCCCTATCACCTGTTCGCTCCAAGCGGTTTGTACAGTGCGCCGGAGGGCTTGCACTGGCTCGAACCGGAAAAGATCGAAGTGCGGTTTCGGACCACAACTCGCTTTGACGCGAGGGTTATTTACGGCGCGGGCGCGGAGGGTGAGCTCACGGTCTCCGAGCTCGCTCCAGGGCGTTTTTGCGCGGATTGGCGACCTCCCTCCAATCGGCCCATTGCGTACTTTCGGATACGCTTCGCGGCGCCAGAGGAGGAAGGCTTTTACGGCCTTGGGGAGTACTTCGACGATGTGAATCACCGGGGCAAGCTGCGTGCCATGCAAATCGAGGTAGATCCCGAAATCGAGAGCTTCTACAACGAAGCGCACGTTCCCGTACCGTTCTTGATCGGCTCCACCGGATGGGGAGTGTTCGTGCCGACTTACTATCCGGGGGTGTTCGATGTTCAAAAGAGCACGCCCGAGTGGGTGGAGGTGGTTTTTGGCACCGGTGAAGCGAGCGGTGCGGGGCTGAGGGTATGTTTCTTGGTTGCGGCAAGCGGCCTGGATGTGACGCGGCACTACTACGAGCTCACGGGCTACCCGCGGCTTCCGCCTGCTTGGGTTTTAGGACCACTGGTTTGGCGCGATGAAAATCGCGATCAAGCCCAGTTCGAACAAGATCTTCGCACCATGCGCGAGCTCGATCTTGCGGCCACCGGGGTGTGGATTGACCGGCCATACGCACGCGCGGTGAACTCCTTCGATTTCGACCCAGTGCGTTTTCCCGATCCAGCGCGGATGTTCGCAGAGGCGCAACGCCTAGGGTACCGCGTGGCTTTGTGGCACACGCCCTACTTGGATACGCGCGCGGAGGCAACGCGCCCCCTCCGCGAGGAAGCTTCTGCCCGCGGCTTCTATCCTCCGCGCACTGGCCTACTGCTCAACCCCTGGGGCCGACCCATTGACTTCACCAATTCCGAAGCGCACCAGTGGTGGCAATCTCTGCTGGGCCGGTACCGCAGCTTGGGAGTAGCAGGGTTCAAGTTGGACTACGGTGAAGACGTGGTGGTCGGCGTCACCGCACAGCGCAACCGATGGCTGTTTGCGGACGGCAGCGATGAACGGACAATGCACGCTCGCTATCAACTTTTCTACCACCGAACCTATTCCGAGATACTCCCCGAGGAAGGGGGGCTGCTCCTGGTGCGCCACTCCACAATTGGCGGCCAAGTTTTTGGACCAGTGATTTGGCCGGGCGACCTGGATGCGAGCTTCGCCCGCCATCGCGAGCGGGTGACGGAAAAGGGCGTCACGTATGTCGCCGTGGGCGGATTACCCGCTGCAATCATTGCGGGCTCTAGCCTTGGGCCTTCCGGCTTCCCACTCTTCGCTTCGGACACAGGAGGCTACCGGCATTCGCCTCCGGACAAGGAGTTGTTCGCTCGCTGGTTTCAACACACCGCACTCAGCCCCGCAATGCAAATCGGTACGAGTTCCAACGATGTGGCTTGGGAGCCGACGCCGGATAATGGCTTCGACGCAGAGTTACTCGATTGGTACCGGAAGTACACCCGTTTGCACTTGCGGCTTTTCCCCTATTTGTGGACGTACTTAAACCGCCTCTTGGAGGATGGGCGCGCCATCCAAAGGCCCCTCGGTTTAGCCGAGCCCTCGTTGGGAATTCACGTTTGGGATGAATACCTGCTCGGCGACGACTTGCTTGTCGCCCCCGTGGTGACTCGAGGCGAGCGTGAACGTACCGTATGGTTTCCGGCGGGCGAGTGGGTGGAGTGGTGGTCCGGGCGGCGGTACAGCGGACCGGCTGCCGACGTCGTACCGGCCCCGTTGTCCGACACACCTTTCTTTCTGCGTCGTGGAGGGATCATTCCTCTCCTGCGCCCCACCATAGACACCCTCGTGGCAACGGAAGAGCCCACCCTGGTAGATTCTTACGCATTGGATTCTGGCGTACTATACGCGCGTGTGTTCCCTGGCGGGCACACCTCATTTCGTGTCTTCGACGGAACCCAGCTCACGCAAAAAACAGTCTCGAACGCTGCTGGCGAAACCACTGTCGAGCTCAGTTACTCTGCCGGCAGTACATTCCATCGCGGTGCTGTGTTCGAGATTGTGGGATTTTCGCCTGGCGATATTCTCTCGGTAAGGATGAACACCGGACCCCTGGACGAGGCCTCCCCTGATGCAAACCTGGAAATGCTCGACTACGCCTGGCGTCGCGATGCCGGCGCAACCTGGGTCCGCGTTCCAGGAGGGCCTGCGGCGGTGGAGATCAAAGTCCGCGGATCCCTTTAGCCCTCGAGCCTCTCTTGGGCGTTGGTTCACACGGCCGGACATAAGCGACACACCCTGTGGATGGCTGGGCTCGCCCGCCTGCCTCTGTAACCTCGCTTACTTCACTCCTGGAACTGCCCCCGACCCACCACGTTGCGCCTCCGCATCCCCCACCGTTACCTGCGGCTTCAGGGTGGCCAAGAGCTTATCTCCAATGCCACTTACGTTTTTTAGCTCATCCACCGTTTTGAACGGACCGTGCTTTTCACGGTGCTCGATGATGGCACGCGCCTTCGCTTCGCCGATACCCTTGATGGACATGAGCTCGGCCATGGTCGCTGTGTTGACGTTAATGGGTTTAGTTTCCGCAGCCCAGCCTGGAGCGGTGAGCAAGAGGAGTAACAGTGCGCTGAGCCCGAAACCTACCACTCGTTTGTGCACCTTGTGTTTCATTTCCTTTCCCTCCTTGAGATCCCGATGCGAACCAGGGCGGGACCCAGCCATCCACAACTGAATTATTCGGTGCACAAATTATTTTGTCAATACTCTGTACAATTTTTACCACGCATATGCTTCCGGCGCGGGCCCTCCTGGGCCAGGCCAAATCGAATCGAGTTGCGCAAGTTGCGCTGGTTCGAGTCGAATAGAGAGGGCTTCGACCGCGCTGGTGAGTTGCGCCATCGTGCGCGGCCCAATAATCGGGGCGGTGACGCCCGGACGATGTAGCAGCCACGCCAGCGCAACCTTCTCGGGCGGAACACCAATCTCCGTGCAGAATTTTTCGTACCGCTCCAGGGCAGTGCGATGTTTTTGCGCTGCTTCTCGGACACGATCGCTCGCTCTGCGACCCGTGTTTCCCTCCATGCCAATCCCAGCCAGCAGACCACCGGCAAGCGGGCTCCAAGGCAACACGGCGATGCCAAGAGCTTGGCAGGCCGGCAGCACTTCGAGTTCGACCGTGCGTTGTGCGAGGTTATATAGACTCTGCTCGCTCACCAAACCAAGAAGGTTTCGTTCTTGGGCGACCGCGTTCGCTTGAACGATGTGCCATGCGGCAAAATTACTGCTGCCCACGTAAAGAACCTTGCCGGCGCGAATCAGCAGTTCCATCGCCTGCCAGATTTCGTCCCACGGCGTATCGCGATCCACGTGGTGCATCTGGTAGAGGTCGATGTAGTCCGTTTGCAGGCGCCGCAGGCTTTCCTCGCAGGCGCGTACAATGTGCTTCGCGGAAAGCCCGCGGTCATTGGGCCCCGACCCCATGCGGCCAAATACTTTGGTGGCCAGGACGACTTGGTGACGTTGTCCCTTGCGCCGGGAAAACCACCTACCAATGATTTGCTCCGTAACTCCCTCCCCGGTTTTCCAACCGTACACGTTGGCGGTGTCGAAAAACTGGATACCGAGTTCCAGCGCTCGGTCCATGATGGCAAAGCTATCTTCCTCTGTGGTGAGCGGACCGAAATTCATCGTGCCCAAACAAAGCCGACTGACCCGCAGGCCTGTACGCCCCAACCGAACATACTCCATAGAGGACCTCCTCTTCTCGTTGGCAAGTGAAACTGCCGCATCCATAGCCCGCTACGAAAAGAATCCCACCCCGGACTCGCCGTAAGCTGCCAGGCGCAGTAAGCGCGAGATTGTGGGACCTGCTAAACTCGCGCCATGAGCCACCGTGGTAAACTGATTGCAGCGTGGGCATTGGGTTGCACGCTGGGGTTTGTGCCGGTTCGCACGGCGCTCGGCTCTGCAGAAGTGCCGGCCCATACGCCGCCGCGCTTGAGCTTGCTCGAAGGTGAAGTCTGGTTTTGGCGGCCAGCGGTGGGCGACTGGGAACGAGCCACTGTGAATCTTCCCTTGGCTCGCGGCGACGTTCTCGAAGTTCGCGGACAGGGACGGGCGGAACTTCAGCTCCGCCCCGGCCAATACTTGCGGGTTGGATCGGAAAGCGAGGTACAGCTTACCGGGCAAGATGAATCATCCTTCCGTTTCGAGCTCGGCAACGGCGTGCTGATGCTGGATATCCAGTCACTGGAGTTTCCGGAGCAACTCACTGTCTCCGCGAGAACGGTGCAGGTGCAACCGCTGCGCGAAGGCTTCTACCGTATCGAAGTGCAGCCGGGGGTCGTTCGCCTCGTCACGCGCAAAGGAGCGCGGGCGCGAGTGACCTCCAGCCAAGGAGAGAGGGAAATCGGGCCGGACTCCGAGATAATCCTCTTCGAGGCTACAGCCAGCGGCCTACCACTTGCCAGACCAGCGCCGCCGCTCGACGATTTCGACCGCTGGAATCTTCAAAGATCTGCCGAGCTCGGAACGGGCCGAGTTCCGCTCGCAGCCGACGTTGTCGGCTTAAACGATCTGGATCGCTTCGGTGAGTGGCGGACCGTAACCACGTACGGGCTCGTTTGGTTTCCCCGAGTTCCGCGCATATGGGCGCCGTACAGCGTAGGACGTTGGGTTTGGGATCCGTTTTACGGTTGGACGTGGGTAGACGCGGCACCTTGGGGATGGGTGCCCTTTCATTACGGTCGCTGGGTCTGGGTGGATGGGCGTTGGGGCTGGACCCTAGGGCCGCCCGGCCCCCGTTGGGTGTATGCGCCAGCGCTAGTGGTCTTTTTCGTGGGCAAAGGAGGTTTTGTTGGCATCGCCACAGGGGCGCCGGTGGTTGCGTGGGCCCCGCTAGGCTGGGGTGAACCGTGTCTGCCGTGGTGGGGGCCAAAGTGGTTTATCGGCAAACCCTGGTGGGGTGGATGGCATGGTCCTCGCCGGCCGGTAAACCTACGCGATCGAGTTACAGAGACTGGACCGCCCCGGCGAGAGCCCGAGAACGATTTCGAACACGTGCGGGAGCGCCGCGGTCTTCAAAGTATCCGATCCGACAGATTCGGGTTGCTGCCGATCGTTGCCGCGCGGGAGCAACGGGTAGAGATTGAGCGGCTGGCTTTGGGAGGCCACGATCTGCCCCGCCGCCCCGCTCGGGTTGCAGCACCGAGCCTTTCAGAACCCGGCTCATCCGGACGCGACTGGCCCGCGGGACGGAGCGGCAGGCATACCCGCCCACCGTATGCGGCTCGTAACTCAAGAGATGGGGAAGAGGGACGCTTTCCTCGCCAGCCCCATGTGTACGATCCGGCATCGAGCTTCGAGGGAGGCAAGCAGCCCAATGACGCGGCGAAGGTGGGGCGTTCCCGGCGGGCACCTTTGCGGCCTGCGGATTCCGGAGCCTGGGGCCCGTTTGCTCCGCGGATTCGAAGCGGAGAATCATTGGAGGCCGAGGGTCCTCGGTCTGCAACCCGGCCTGGTGGAGGGGCACTCTCTGGCTTGCCGGGGCTTGGCCCGCCGGACCTGCGGCGACGGCCGGTTCATCCGGATTTACCGCGACTCCCAAGCCCCGGCGCTCGTTCTGTAAGGTCCACCTTGCCGGGACCCGACGTTGCGCCCGAGTCTCCGCCGAGCGCGTGGGATCGGCCCAGCCGAGCGGCGCGGCGTGACGACAGGGCACCTTGGCGAGGGGAGGACCGTCCGTTGCGATCGCCGCGGGTCTTCTCGGCCAATCCTGCTACCGACGTAGATGGGGGCTTGCCAGCGAAAATCGGTCCGCGCCGGCCCCATTCCCCGCACTTGGCGGGACCATCGAGGCTGCCGGTTGGCATGGAGTCCGCCCCGGCAGGTAGTTTCCGGGGTAACAACGCCGGTCTCTCTTCTGACGGGGGTGGGGGTTTAGATCGCCCAGCCTCGCGCAAACGTGAGTTCTGGTCACGGGGCGAACACCGAACCGCTGGACGGCCTCGGTAGCCGCGAGCAGACGCGCGCCCTCAGAAGTTTCGGGATCGAACTGCCCGGGCACACAATCACACGTCGGGTTTTTTAGCTTCCCCGGAATGCTGCGGACTCATCAACGTGCACGCGGTGTCGGCCAGTACTATAAGGCCCGGGCCTCGCGGCGTACTCGCGACTTCGAGGAGACAGCCGCGGGAGCACGGCAAGGCTAGGGAAGAAAATTCGATGAGAAGAGTAGGCTGGCCAGTTCTTCTTTGTCTCCTCTTGTCGCTTTGTTTTGGGGACCGTGGGGCGGTACCCGAGAGTTTTACCCCGTCACCGGCTCCCAGCACTCCCTCCACAGTAGGCCCGACACCGAGCCCGGCATCCGTCACCCAAGCATTCGGTGCCATCCCTGAGGAACTCGCGGGCTTGTGGCTCATGGTCACGCAGGCGCAGACCCGCCCGGACAAGGTACGAAATAACTTTCACCTCTACCGCATTCGACATTCCGGGGGACAGTGGAGCTTCCAACGGGTAGAGAAACCCAAAGAGCTCGCGTCGCTTGCGCCTTTCGTGGCGGCGGAAAAAGATCCCAAACCCTTCCGCCCCACTGCGGCACAGCTCGCCAGGGTACGGGCAGATCGGCAGCGACTCGCCGCCCTTCCCGTCTATCCTGAAGCCGCAACCTTCAAAGTCGTCCATTTGCGCAACGGCGAAAACATACCACCCCAACCCCCGCCGCCACCCGCTGCCGCGGGAGCGAAACTGGTCATCGAATTCCTCGAAGAGACTCCATCGAACACGACTTTGTCGGCCATTTCTTTTTACGTAAAAACAATTCAACAGGATCAAATGGAGGGGGACATCCACGCGCTGACGCTTGTTGCTGGGCTGGGGGTCGTGCCGGTGGTTACGCCGGGAAAGTTTATAATGTATCGAATCGAATAATTTGTCCGCACACTGAGGCCCAAGGGCGCGGTCGATCGAATCAGCTATTGCTAGAGGTATCAGCGCTCGCTATAGGTGGAAGCACAGCCACTGATCCCGGGTGGAAGGGCGGTGGAATCCGGAGGTCGGGAAGTGAGAGGCCGAACCAGCGGTTATCTCCGTCAGCGGGCTGCGCCGCATGAACCGACAACACAAGCACCAGGTAGAAAGAGCAGCCGTCGCGGCCAAACTACGCCGCATGGGTTTTGACGTTCAAGAGGTACCCCGCAACGGTAAGTACGACTTACTGGTGGACGGGCACATTCGCGTGGCGCTGCGTGTGGCTTTCCCCGGCCGGTACGCGCACACGGTTACCGTCAACGGGCGCCGATACGCGTACGACTACAAGAGTTGGAATTTCAACTTTCATCGCCATGGCCGGTGGGATCGGCGCTATTGCGACGTGTTCGTATGCATTGCCAAGCAAAGGCGGACCGAAGACGAAGTATTCGTCATCCCGGCTGAGGCAGTATCCGGCCCGACCTTTAGCCTGCACGGGGCGAGCAAGCCTTACAAGGGCCGTTACGCGCAGTACCGAAACCGTTGGAGTATCTTTTCGGCATGGCCGCGGCAGCGGGAAGGCTCGGGGTCCCAGGTCGCTGAAGTTGCCTGACAGTAGGGGCCACCCGGGGGAACTCGGCGTGGCCCTTTTCTCCGCAACCCTTTAGGTGCGTTCACCGAGTCACGTGTCGACCCGAGCAAGCTCAGCGTGGCTCCGGTCACGCCCCTTAAATTTTGCCTTGCCACTAACTCGATACCGGATTTGCTAATTCTGCACCCGCGCCTCCCTGCGCGCCAAGGCCGATGCCGCCACCTCGCGAAGCGACGTATTGACGTATTCACGAGGGCGGACGAACAGCAACGCACGCCAAGCTCTCATCGCGGGTCCGTAGTCGGCCGGACACGGTCGCCACCCGACGTCTGCGATTCTCGCTCAACGTCGCGACTGCTTTGGCATATGCTTTAATATTCGCCTTGGAATTTTTGTTGACAAGTACAAAAGAAGAGAGTAGACGGTATGCCAGGCTGCCGGTTGGGGGGTAAGGAACTCTGAGGAAGGGGGTCAGCCTAGGAAATCCAGTACAGATGCATGGGAGAAATTTTATCGCGATCCGATGAAACGTTGTTGCCCAGACACCGCAACGAGAAATCGGGCCATGGAATCAAAAGGAGGGCGACAATGTGCATTGCAGGAAGTCGTTTTGTAAGCATCCATATGCGTAGGGGCCAATCGAAGGCAGCGAGTGGGCGAGTTCAGCGGGGTCTTCACTTAGTAGCTTGTGTGAGTGCACCGGCCGTTACGGGGGCCGTTCCGGATGGCATAGGCCAGTCACGAGTGTCTTTGCGCAGAGTGGTCACACGGTGCGCAGCCAGCTCTCTCTGCGCGATGCTTCTTTTGGTCGGTTGGATGCGTGTCGGCCAAGCACAAGAGCTGCCGCCGGCAGTGGCAAACCTGGAGGTCATCCCCGCCAACTCTCTAGTAATCCCGATGGATAACGACAAACAAAACATCGGAGCGCCGTTCAACCTAAAGGCATACGGCCTCGTGCAACGCTTGCTCAAAGCGCAAATTCCAGTCAAATGGGTCATCCGAGCCGGGAAAGAGAAGGATGGCGTTGATTTTACCGCTACCGCTGAACGCGTTTTGCCCACTGCCCTAGCGCCCGCTCTGCTGGAATTTCGCGGTGGTCCGTTCGTTGTCGACGCGAGCTTTGCATCACAGGCGCTCGCTGTTGCTTTCGGATACGGAAACGACGTCGCTGTATATCGGACGACGCAGGCCGTACAAGCCGATGTGCGATTCACACTTCGCCAGCGTGCTTTTGTCTTCGTTGCCAATGACGACAATAATGCCCCGATTCATACAGCAATCTTGTCGGCAGCGGGCTTCACTGCGGGTGAAGACTACGCCGTTCTCGATCGGCCCACGACGAGCGCGCAACTCAACGGCAACCTCTGCGCGACCATCGTGACGGAGCCACACTACGATGGGACTAAAGATCCAAATTACGGAACGGTTGTCCAAGCGGTGCGCGGCTTTTTATTGTCCGGTGGCAACGTCTTGGCGCAATGCAAGGCTGTCGAAAGTTACGAAAACCACTCGTCGGGGCATTTCCAAACGACTGCGGGCATCGTGAAACCCGACGATCCCAAAACGGGTTTTGTCTATCTCGCGCCTGATTTGCCGTTTAGCCAGTTTGACGGCCCGCTGGCGGATCGTGGCGGCGCAATCCCACGTTACTCCCTAGCAAGCGGATCGAGTTTCCAAAACGGTGGCCATGTGCACGTCGAGCACGCAGGAAGCGGGGCAGGCCGGTACAAGGCCAGCGTTTCGAAGTTAGGGAACGACGTGGGTTCGTTGGTGTTTTATCTTGCCGGCCACGAATACCGCTCCAGTTCTCTTGCGGAGCTCAACGGACGCCGCATGTACTTGAACGCTGTTTTCCACCCGGCACGCCGTCCGTCCCACTGTGGATTCGATCTCCCAACGCTTACGCCCACTCCAAGTAGAACGGCGACCCCGACGTCGAGCCCCACAGCGACACCGAGCTTTACGGCCACGGCGGTCCCCACGTTCACGCCGACCAACGGCGGGGCGACATCGCCAACGGCGACGCCGACCGGGCCTGTCCCGACGCCCGTGGGGTCGGTTTCTACCCCGTTCCCTCTGACCCCCACCCCCCTGTGGACACCGACCGCAACGATCTCGACCCCACCAGCCACTCCCACCGCCACCCGCACGTTCACCCGTACACCATCGCTTACGCCTACCCCGACTTCCACCCCGAACCCCTGCGGTAACGGGGAACTAGACCCAGGGGAAGAATGCGATGACGGTAACAATGACAATGGCGACTGTTGCTCGGCGACCTGCCGAATCGATCCCCCCGGTTCGCCATGCGATGATGGATTGGATTGCACGGAGGGCGACCAGTGCGACGGCTTTGGCATATGCCGGAGCGAGCCCTCCACGGGGCAATACGCAATTCTTCGCTGGTCGGAAAGCGACCCGCTGGGAAGTTTCGCGACCGTGATTGGTCAACGCTCGTTGGTGTCCGGGCACGTGTGCACGGACATTACGCGATTGCTCCGGAGGTCGCGGGTTTTGGGCGATTTGGTCGGGCTCATGACCAGCGGGAACTCTGTTCTCCTCGGAAAAAGGGCACTGGTAGCCGGCACGCTGGTGACGGCGGGTGGAGCCGTCGTGGGCACCCAAAACGCAACTATTGGTGAGTTTTTAGGGGCAGATTCCAGTGGCTCCGCTGCGCAGCTTACAGAGTGCAGCGAGGCTAGGGCCCGAACAGCCGCCGTTCGGCAGGCGTTGCTTGGGTTGCCCACTCGTGCGGAGTTTTCGTTCCCTGCGACTAAAGTGCGATTGCGAAAAACGCTGCGCCTCCCTCAAACAGGGGAGCTTGGATCGGGTACCCCGGTAATCGATTTCGAGGAGTTAAAAATTGGATCTAGCGGACGGCTGGAACTTGTGGGTGGGCCTACAACGGAAAGTGTTGTGATCCGCGTGCGGAACGACTTCCGTCTCGGCAGGCGTGCAAAGGTGCTTTTGACCGGGCTCGGGCCGCAGCAAGTCGTCTTCGTCGTCGGTGGGCGGACTAACCTCGGAGGGTCCTCATACCTCCCAGCAACCCTGATTGGCAGCGATCGCATCGCTGTCCGGAGGCGCGCAAAAATACGCGGTGGCCTGTTCGGGAAAACCGTGATTGTTGCGGGTTCGGCTCAAGTGCAGCGAGCTGCCTGGAACGGCTGGTGCTTGATACCGTAGCCCTGCGGGTCAGGGATCCGAGAACGAGTTGTTCCTTAGTCGGCTCGAGCGAGCCTCCTCAGACGCGGGGGCTCACTCGCTGTCATCCCTGGGCCACATGTCCGGTCAATCCCTGAAGTTGACGAACTGAATGGGGATACCGAAGTCTCGCTCCCCCAGTAACCGGATTACAGTCTGGAGATCGTCTTTTTTCTTGCCGCTGACACGCACCTGGTCATCCTGAATTTGCGCCTGTACTTTGAGCTTGCTGTCCTTGATACACTTGACGATTTGGCGAGCGCGCTCGGCGTCTATCCCCTGTTGAATCTCGATGGCTTGGCGCGCACGACCCCCGCCAGCCGGTTCGATCGGGCCGTACCGAAGCGCTTTTAACGATACTCCGCGGCGTGCCAACTTGGACTGCAAGATATCCACCACAGCTTTGACTTTGAAATCGTTGTCCGAGACGATTGTGATTTTCTCTTTGTCCCAGAGAATCTCCGTAGCCGTGTCCTTGAAGTCATAACGCTGAGACACCTCTTTGCGAGTCTGATTCACCGCGTTGTCGACCTCTTGCACATGGACCTGAGACACGATGTCGAACGATGGCATTGCGACCCGTCCTTTGCGCTGCAGTCACTCCCGTGCAGCATCCATCACATCCACCCCGGGAGGGATTTCGAAACCGAACGAGCGATCATCTAGTCCGGTGTTGCGCCGCAGGTTCTCTAGGATGAGCTTGCTCGTGTTCCCCAAGGGATCCTGGACCTCAGCGCCGATGATGTCATAGGTTGCGCGATCCACTTCGAGCCAAAGAATCCCTACGTCCGCGCTGCCGCGTTTGGGCTCCAATCGCAAGCGCAGCTTTTCCCCGGTGCCGTCCTCGATATGCACCACAAAGTCATCGGCAATTCTGCCGACACCGGTCAGAAAGGACACTGGCATCTGCGACCGAAAGGCTTGATCGAATGGCATCCGAATGACTTGCTGATCCTCGGGACGGTAAATCCAAAGTGTATGGCCATCGCTCACGATCGTCTCCCGCTGCCCGTTTGCCAACTCCCAGCGCATCTTGCCGGGCTTCTTGAAGGCGACGGTTCCCTTCGCTGTAACGCGCTTGCCAAGCTTGGCAAGGGTGGTCTCTTGAATCACATTTGCGGTGAGGTCTCTTGTCGCATCGTAACGTTCTTGCACCCGCGCAACGATCTCACCGACATTATGGACGAGGGAGGACCCGGAGGCCCACTGCGGCGTTCCTGAAACTACCAGCAAAACAGCGGCCGAACAAAGCCTGGAGCCGATCGAGGTCATTCTTCTGGGGGCGGAGGAGCAAGGACTTCTCTAGGGCGACCATTCTCGCTTCGGCTCACGATGCCCTCCAGTTCCATCCTTTCGATTAAACGAGCCGCGCGGTTGTAGCCCACGCGGAGCCGCCGCTGCAAGTAAGAGATAGAAGCAATGCGACTTTCCGTCACTACACGCACCGCTTGGCCGTACAGTTCGTCATGATCCCCGCTTTCGGATTCACCCGTTCCGTCGGCAGACTCTTCCGCCTTGTCCGTTTGCAGCAGATCCAGGGCGTACTTCGGCTGAGCCTGCTTTTGGGCAAATTCCGTGAACCTTTGAATTTCACCCTCACTCACGTACGCACCATGCAAGCGCTCCACCGCACGCCCCGATTGAAGGAACAGCATATCTCCTTCCCCGAGAAGGCGTTCTGCACCGATGCAGTCGAGGATCGTTCGCGAGTCGATTCGCGAAGTCACCTGGAACGAAATTCGGGCAGGAAAATTTGCTTTGATCAGCCCAGTGATCACATCCACGGAGGGACGCTGGGTGGCGACAATCAAGTGAATGCCGCAGGCGCGAGCTTTTTGAGCCAGGCGAATGATCGGTGCCTCCGCGTTACGCCCCGACATCATCATCAAGTCGGCCAGCTCGTCAATGATCACTACGATCTTCGCCATATGCTCGTGCCGTAGCTCGTCGGACACGCGATCTTCTTCCGAAGGCTCTTCGGCGATGTGTGCCTCAGTGAGGTCGACAATTGCCTCACCGCCCTGGGCGGCCGTACTGAGCAGCGCGTTGTATGCATCGACATTGCGAACGCCTTTGTCTTTGAGCAGGAGATACCGGCGGTCCATCTCCCGGCACAGGTTGTTCAACACGGCAATGGCTGTCCGCGTATCCGTCACCACCGGTACGAGTTGATGCGGCAAGCCCTCGTACAAAGAGAGCTCGGTCATCTTGAGGTCGATCATCACAAAGCGCACGTCCCGGGGGGAGGCCTTGCTCAGAATACTCATGATCATTGCGTTGAGTGCGACCGACTTTCCCGTCCCGGTCGCTCCCGCAATGAGCAAATGGGGCATGCGTGCAAGATCTTCCACGCGCGGAATACCCACACTGTCTTTACCCAAAGCAAGGCTCAACACCGAAGACGCCTGTTGAAACACCTCGCTTTCGACAATTTCTCGCAAGTAAACCTTTTCCCGTTGATGGTTGGCCACCTCGATCCCAACCACCGACTTGCCGGGGATAGGAGCGACCACCCGTACCGGAGAACGCAAGGTCATCGACAGGTCGTCCTGTAAGTTCGTCACCCGACTTACCTTGATTCCCGGAGCAAGCTCGATCTCGAACGTTGTGATCACCGGGCCCGGGTGTACTTCAGTCACTTTCGCCTCAATGGCGAACTGAGCCAGCTTCGTTTCGAGAATTTGGGCACGGCGTTCCCACAGATCTACGTCCAATTGCGTGCGCGCCGACCTTCTCGGAGCATCCAGAAGAGAGATCGGGGGAGGCTGGTACTCGTCGGCACGTAGCAGCGGAAGGGGCCGTTGGCTTCCCCGACTGCGTCGCAGGTCTTGGTCCACGGAGGGGTCACGGAGATCGATGATCAGATCGTCCGACGAGGTTCTTCCTTTGGGGCTTCGCGGCCCGGGTGACGAACGTGCTGCCGGCTGGGTCACTATCCGCGCTGCCGGCGTAACCAGGTCTACAACCCGGGTTCGCCCTCGCAGACGAAATTTGGCCACAAGATCCACCGGCGTCGTTCCTGCGATGAAGCTGAACACAACGAGCAAGCCGATGCTCAGGCCAATGACAGCGCCCACTGGACCGCACCACTCGCGCAGAACGGTGCCCGAAAACCCCCCAAACCAGCCCGCAATGCCCTCCGTACCCAGGGGGTCTGCCAAACCCAAGAAACTGGATACGAGCACTACCACAAGCATCCAAGCCGCGATCCGACTCAACGAGAAATCGGCCAACCCTCCCCGTAAAAACCGCACTCCGAGAGTCCCTAAAGCAACAGGGATTGCATACACTGCGTAACCGAAGGCACCCGCCAAAACACGAGACAGCGTGCGCCCTAAAACTCCTCCCGACGCCGCTTCGAAACCAAAGTGGTACGACGCAAAACTCGCCAAGGTGAACACGGCAACCCCGATCGTGAGCAAGCCCGAGAGCTCGTTGACGTACTGCGACGTATGCTCGCCCACCGAGGGGCTTTGACGAGGAACTCCACCCACCAAGGCCACGTCACATCTCCAAAACAAACGGCACAATGACCGGGCGCCGGTCCAATACTCGGGAAAAGTACCGACGTAAAACGCGGCGCACCTGTTCTTTCACCTCCTGCGCGTCCGAACGCGATTCCGGGGGGAGTTCCGCCAGAGAGTCCAGCAGTAATTGGCGCGCTTCCTCCATGAAAATCTCTTCGCCAGACTCCGGCAGAAAGCCACGCGAAATAAGGTCGGGGCCCGCCACAACACTGCCGGTTTGCTGGTCCAAAGCCAAAACGGCCAGCACGAGGCCGTCGGAGGACAAATGGCGGCGATCGCGCAGCACCACGTCCATGGCCTCGCCCACTCCTTTGCCATCGACAAACACTCGCCCAGCCTTGACTGGGTCTACCTCGCGCGCCCCAGTCGCATCGATTTCGAGGACTTTTCCATTCTCGAGCAGAAAAGTGTTTTCAGGTGGAACTCCGACCTCCCAGGCCAGCTTCCGATGGGCAATGAGATGGCGGAGCTCACCGTGAATGGGGACGAAAAATTTTGGCTGGCAAAGCCTGAGGATAAGCTTGAGCTCCTCCTGACTCGCGTGCCCGGAAACGTGAACGGGCATGTTTTGAGAGTGAAACACCTCGGCGCCTCGACGCAAAGCGTGATTGATGAGGTTGCTAATTTGCTTTTCGTTCCCAGGAATCACCCGCGAGGACAGTACGACCGTGTCCCCCGGGCCCATGGTCACCTGATGATGCCCCCCTTCCGCAATGCGGATCAAGGCTGACATCGCTTCACCTTGGCTTCCAGTCGTGAGAATCGTCAGCCGCTGCCCGCCTTCCCGTGAAAGATTGCCGGCGTCCACAAATAGGCTGGGCGGGTACTCCAGGTAACCGAGCTGGGTCGCAATTTTGATGCTGGTCAGCAGGCTTCGTCCCACCACAGCGATCCGCCGATCGTAAGCAAGGGAAAGCTCGATCGCCTGCTTCAGCCGGTGGATGTGCGAGGCAAAGGTGGAGAAGAATACCGCTCCCTTGGTCTGACGGAAAATTTCCGCAAGCGGGGCTCGTAAAGACCGTTCCGAGGGCGTGTAGCCGGGGCGTTCCGCGTTGGTGGAATCGGACAAGAGCAGCAGCACTCCTTCTCGGCCATACTGCGCCAGCCGATGAAGGTCGGCAGGCGGGCCATCAACCGGCGTGTGGTCGATTTTGAAATCTCCACTGTGGATCACGACGCCCAATGGTGTGCGAATCGCCAACGCGACCGTGTCCACCAGAGAATGGGTGACGTGGATGGCCTCCAGAGCAAATGGACCGAGCTCCCAGCGATCGCCCGCACGAAACACGTGAAACTGCGCGGAGATTCCGTGCTCTTTCAGGCGCTCGGTCACAAGCCCATGTGCCATGGGAGTGGCGTACACAGGCACGGAAAAAGTTCGCAATGCGAAGGGAAGGGCCCCCTGATGGTCTTCATGCCCGTGAGTTAAAACAAAGCCAAGAAACCGCTCGCCGAACTGCTCGAGATAACCCAGGTCCGGGATGACCAGATCAATCCCCAACATTTGCGGCTCTGGAAACATCACGCCGCAGTCAATCGCTATGGCGTAGCCGTTCCATTCGAGCACGAGGCAGTTGAGGCCGATCTCGCCGAGGCCACCCAGAGGGACAACTCTCAATTTACCGGAAGGTAACTGCATCATGCTCGATCGCCGCTCAATTTTGCACAGCGGCAGTTTCGAAACCGCTTTCTCCTCATCCGCCTAATCTGTGCGCGAGAAACCCAACCACACGCCGCGGCCTCGCCTCGACTTTGCGCGACCTATGATAATCCGCTGCGAAGGCCAGGGCAAACGCGATTTGCCTGCTGCAAAATTACCGGCAATCAGTTGCGAAGCTCCACATGCGCTCCGTGCGGCAGGCTGATGGACTTGGCTTCGAGGTAGGCCATCAGACCCTCCGGCCCCAGTTCGCGTCCGAGTCCGCTGGCTTTGAAACCGCCAAACGGGGCTCCAAACTCCAGGGCAAAGCCGTTGACCGTGTATGTGCCCGTTCGCACTTGCCGCGCAACCTCGACACCGTGTTGGACGTCCGCAGTCCACACCGTCCCGGAAAGCCCGTAGTCGGAATCGTTCGCAATGCGAATGGCCTCTTCTTCGGTCTCGTAAGGGATCACGGAAACCACCGGACCAAAAATTTCCTCTCGGGCAATGCGCATGGAGTTGTGCACCCGGGCGAACACTGTTGGTTCGACATACCATCCCCGGGGCAAGGACTTGGGGCGCCCTCCTCCGCAGGCGAGTTGTGCCCCTTCCTCACGACCGACGCGAATGTATCCTTCCACTCGCTCACGCTGGCGTGCCGACACGAGCGGCCCCACCACCGTCGCCGGGTCGAGTGGATCGCCGACAGGAACGCTCTCGAACGCTTGCACTAGGGCTTGAACGACCTCGTCGTAGCGCCGCTTCGAAGCCAGAACCCGCGTTTGCGCCACACAGGCTTGCCCGTTGTTCATCAACACCGCGGGGACAAGACCGGCAATGGTCGGCTCCAGCGCAGCATCGTCCAAAATAATCGCCGCCGATTTTCCACCGAGCTCTAAGGTGCAGCGTTTGAGCCTCTCCCCACACAGCGCCGCAATCCGCCGCCCTGCGGCTGTGCTCCCAGTGAAGGCAACCTTGTCCACGCCAGGATGACACACCAGATATTCTCCGACTTCGCGATCGGCTGGCACCACATTGACCACACCCGGCGGAAATTCCGCGCGCTCGATGAACTCTGCAAGCACGAGCGCGTCCAGCGGCGTCTCCGGCGCGGGCTTTAAAACAACCGTCGCGCCGGCCGTAAGGGCAGGCGCGAGCTTGAGCATGGTGGTGAAGAGCGGCACGTTCCAGGGCACGATGCAAGCGGCCACGCCTACAGGCTCACGACGGACAATGACCGGCCCCATCATTCCCTCGCGCAACTCCTCGAACGCGAAGGTGCGGCTCAGATGAACATAGTATTCGAGCACCATGTTGCTCGCGAGGGTTTGCCCCAGCCGAGAAAAACTGATCGGCGACCCCATTTCCCGACTAATCAATTGAGCCAAGTCTTCCTGGTGCTCTTGAAGTAGCCCCAATAAACGCTCGAGATAACTGGCGCGCTCTCGGGCCCGCATGCGCGGCCAATCGCCGGAATCAAAGGCGGTGCGTGCAGCCTCCACTGCCCGATCCATGTCTGCTTTCTCCCCCGCGGGAACCCGAGCAATCGCCTCTTCGGTATGCGGCGACACAACCTCGATGACCTTCGCACTGGAAGGTTCCACCCATCGGCCACCGATAAACAGCTTATCGAAACTCCGGACCATGTCTCTTCCTCCTCCGGTTTAAGCCCCTTTGCCGCGGCGACTCATCCAAGAAGCTAACCGCCGCGACGTTCGAGTTCACGCTCCAACACGAGCGAGGCCAGGTTTTCCCGGTCCATCGTGGTTTCAGCCGGAAACACACCATAATGACAGAGCTGGCGAATCACGCGTGCCATGATTGCCGTGAACTTGTAGAGGGCAAGCACCTCATAGTAATCAAAATGCTGCGCAGAAAAACCGGAATGCTTTTCCCAAAGAGCGATCGTGGCCCCTCGCTCCGGCAATCCAGGCAGGCGCGGGAGCCCTAATCCTTCGCTGAAGCATCGGTCGATCGCCCACCACCATGCAATGTCTTGCACTGGATCTCCCAGTCTGGCCATCTCCCAATCTAGCAACGCCACGCACTTCCCGTTTGCAAATAACTGGTTTCCGAAACGCGCATCTCCCCAGCACAAGGCCACCTGCTCTTCCTTCGGCTTGTACGCCTGCAACCAAGCCTCGGCGCGACTGAGAAGAGGATAGCGGCCACGTTCCAATCCCCAATCGATAAAGTGCCGATAGTCGTCCAACTGCGCATCCAAGTAGCTCTGCCCGCTGGCGACGGGCGGGAAAACTTCTCCGAGGAGCTGCTGCCAAGGCGCACGGTGGACGGCAGCCATGGCCACGATCCCAGCATCCCACAGTCGCCGGCGCGTCTCGGATTCCACCTCCGTCAGCCACCCACTGGTATGGTACGGGGGGTTATCTGGTGGAACACGTCCTTCCACGAACTCCATCACGTAAAACACGCTGCCGAGAACTCGAGTGTCTTTCTCGATCCAAAGCACCCTGGGTACGGGCGCATCGAATTTCTTGAGCCAAGCGAGCAACTGGAACTGCTGCTCCAAGTCGTAGCGAGGGAAAACCGTCACCCCTTGGGGGTGTAACTTGGCTACAAGCGAGGTGGAGAGACCTGGCTCATCGTAACCTTCGAGGTCAAAGAGCAAGGTATCGCTGGAATATCCGGTTTCCGTGGGGCCTCGCAGGTTCTTCACCACGAGTGACCGTGCATTCGGGAGTTTTTGCCTCAGCCAGCGCGTGAGCTCTGCTTCCAATACAGCAAAGTCGCGACGAGGAGGCGGCATCGCAGGTTCTCCTTCACCTCAAGTTGCCCTCGGTCCACCCGACGCTTGCGGCGAACTCGCTCCCGAAAATGCATCCGCAAGGCCATAAGGTCGAAACGGTCCCCAAAAGCCAAACTCGTGAAGACCGTAACCCACTGCACCCTCGTTGGTCGTAAACCGAGCAACCTGATCCACCAGCCCGTACTGCCCAAAAGAAGCAACCTCTTCGATTGGTCGCTCGAATCCTTGGACGACCAATGGGCCTTGATACATGCCATGACGCCAATCCGGCTCCATGCCATACCCCGTGCCGACGGCGACATACGCGTTCAGTAAAGGCGTCACTTCGATTTCGAGCTTCCCCCCTGGCGCCTGGGGAAACAGGAGCCGCGAAGACTGAATCATCCGCGTACCGGGGATGAGGTGGTGGCAATGCTCCGGGCGCCCGAGAGGCTCGGGAGCTCGGGCAGGATCGACCCAAATTCGCACAGCCTCTTCGAGCGGCCTCTGCCCATCCTCGTGCTCATTGACCATATACAGAATCGCATAGTCCGAAAATTGCATCGGAGCGTAGTTCCAGAGACCAGTCAGTTGGCCCTCGTTTTGACGGATGCCCGGGTGCTCCGGCTCGCCCACCGGACGCACCCCCCAAGATCGGTCCCGCGTACCCCACCAGCGGTCCGCCGTCACACGAAATTCCTCGCTCCCAATTTTCAACCACCCCGTCCAAAAACCCGTTTGCGCAAAGCGCTGCGTATCGAAGAGCACTCTGCCGTATTTCCGAATAAACTGACGGGGCTCGAGATAAGCCGGCGTGTGCGCCAGCCACTGCAAGTCGCACGCGATCGGGTAATCCCCAGGTTCGAGCACGAACCGCAAACGTTTCAACGGTTCCTGAACTTCGATGCGGAAGGGGCCGACGCTCGTATCCATGCGATCGCCAAGCACTCTCGACGCCCGCACGACGTGATGTTTGCCCGCAAACGTGGCACATGCAAACGCGTCTTGCACCGCAAGATTCGGGTATTGGCCCATTCCGAAAATGACGAACAAGCGGTCGTCACAAGCGTGCAGGTTGAAGTAGTAGCGGTCGTAAAAATTGCGGTCACTCGTTCCCACATGGCGGATCACTTCCGGGATTTGATGGACCGGGTAGTCATCCCACGCAGAAAGAGAAGAACGATCGTTCACCATACCTTCGCTCCAAACCATATTTGGAAACGTGACCGCAAGAGGGGCTTGCATGGGCAACACCTCACCGCGTGGGCGCTCGCCATAACGGCCGCAACCTCGGTGCGGAACAGAGAGGGCGCGTTGCCGGCCGTTTCGCCTCCTGCCAATATCGACGTTCCATGGAGCGTGCCCAACCCAAGCTCACCCCGATGATGGAGCAGTATCTCCGCCTGAAGGCCGAGTATCCTGATGCTCTGTTGTTCTTTCGCCTGGGCGACTTTTACGAGTTGTTCTTCGAAGACGCAGAACTCGCCGCTCCTATCTTGGACGTGGCCTTGACGACCCGCAGCCGCAAGGACGAAGTGCCCATCCCGATGTGCGGGGTGCCGCACTTTGCCGCCCAGGCCTATATCGCAAAGCTGCTGGCCGCAGGCTTGAAGGTGGCCATTTGCGAACAAACGGAAGACCCGGCGCACGCAAAGGGCCTGGTGCAACGCGCCGTGGTGCGCATCGTTACCCCTGGCACGGTCACGGAGGAAGAATGCCTCGATCCACGACTCCCCAATTACTTGACTGCAATTGCGCGACGCCCGGAGACCGTTGCCTTGGCGGCCGTCGACGTTTCTACCGGGGAGGTCCAACTCCATCAGGTCTCCGCCCGCACGCATTTGTGGGACGTCTTGTTTCGCCTCGATCCACGCGAGGTGCTGATTCCTCAAGAGGAAGAAGAGCTCGCTGGAGAATTGCGCCGGCGACTGCCCCGCGCGGTCGTCACCCGCGAACCGGCTTCGACGTTCGACGAGCAAACGGCTGCCCAATGGTGGGCGATGCGAGTCACAGACTCGGACATTGAAAATCGAGAGTGCCTGGGTGCGCTGGGCGCACTACTGCACTATCTCCAAAAAACGCACCGCGCCGATCTCGATCACTTGCGCGTGCCGGCCATCCGCGAAACAGCGGCCAGTCTTTACCTGGACCAAGCCACGCAACGGAATCTCGAACTGTTGACGAACTTGCGCGGGGAGACTCGCGGTTCCCTTCTTTGGCTCTTGGACCAAACCCGAACCGCCATGGGCAGCCGCATGCTGCGGCGCTGGCTGCTCGCTCCTTTAGCCGATGTTCGCGCCATTGGCGCGCGGCTGGACTCCGTAGAAGAGCTCGTGGAACGAGGCACGTGGCGCCGCGACCTGGAGCGCGACCTGGCTGGTTTGGGAGACCTGGAGCGGCTCAACGCCAGACTCGCCGTGCGCCGGGTGTCGCCGCGCGACCTTGCACACTTGCGCCAAGCATTGCAACGGGTCGCTCGACTGAAGACGGAACTCACGAGTAGCCAAGCCCAAGCTCTGCAGGAATGTGGCGCCCAAATCGACCCACTGGTGGAGCTCCGCCAACGTTTGGAAAACGCGCTCGTGGACGAGCCCCCGCACCAACTCCACCAGGCTCCGACCATCCGGCCCGGCTTCGACGCAACAATCGACGAGCTTCGCCATCTAGCGCACAGCGGGCGCCAGGTGCTAGCCGAGCTAGAAAGCCGCGAGCGAGCCCGCACGGGTATCGCTTCCCTCAAGGTCCGATACAACAACGTATTCGGATACTACATCGAAGTGACCAAGCCGAATTTGCATCTCGTGCCTCCCGAATACCGCCGCAAGCAAACCACAGCCAACGCCGAGCGCTTCGTTACACCCGAACTCGAAGACTACGAACGCCGCATTCTCGGGGCGGAAGAGCGCCTGCGAAGCCACGAAGCACGCCTCTTCGCGCAGCTTGTGGACGAAGCGGCTTCCGCGCAGGCTCGGTTGGCCCGTACGGCAACGGCTTTGGCCACGTTGGACGTGTTTTGTTCCTTGGCGTCCGTCGCCGAAAAATACCGATATCGCCGTCCCCGCTTACACCATGGCCGCCAAATTCGCATCCGCGATGGCCGCCACCCCGTCGTCGAGGCCATGGTGGGGCGCGAAGGATTCGTACCCAACGATACGGCTTTGGACCCCGAAGAGCTGCAGGTCATCACCATCACGGGGCCGAACATGGCGGGCAAATCCACCTATTTGCGGCAAGTCGCCTTGATCGTCTTGCTTGCACAAATGGGCAGCTTCGTCCCGGCTGCAGAAGCGGAAATTGGCATCGTCGATCGCTTGTTCACTCGTGTGGGAGCCTCGGACAACTTGGCGGCCGGCGAGTCGACCTTCATGGTCGAAATGAAGGAAACTGCAAACATCCTGACGAACCTTACGGCGCGTAGCCTGGTGATTCTGGACGAAATCGGTCGGGGGACCAGCACCTTCGACGGGATTTCGATCGCCTGGGCCGTCGCCGAATACTTGCACGAAAGTGAGCTCCGACCGTTAGTTTTGTTCGCCACACACTACCATGAGCTTACGGACCTGGCCCGCCTTCATCCTCGAATCCACAACTTTTCCGTGGCCGTTCGCGAGTGGAAGGGGGACGTGATTTTCCTCAGGCGAGTCGTGCCCGGAGGCGCCTCGCGGAGTTACGGCATCGAAGTGGCCCGCCTCGCGGGCGTGCCGGAAACGGTGATCCGGCGCGCCAAGGAAATCTTGACCAATCTCGAGCGCAACGAGCTCGATGCTTCTGGCCACCCGCGCATCGCGGGGGCACACCCCGCCCCGGCTGTCGGAGTGCAGATGCCCCTGTTCGACCCGACCGCAGACACTTTGAGGCAAGAACTCGCGCGTATCGATGTGGAGAGGCTCACGCCTTTAGATGCCTTGATGCGCCTGCACGAACTCGTCGAACGCGCCCGGCGCTCCCATTGAAGGCCCGAGCCCCCTCACGGCAAACGCTGCCTTTCGTACCGCTACCACAATCAGCCGAGGTACAGCGCGGAACAGGGCAGAAGAAATGCACCTGGCTGCCAGCTTTTGGGAACGACAGGCACATGCGCCCGCAACGACCTCGTGCCTCTTGCACCCTCAGCCGCGAGCGATAGGGAAGAGAAGAACGGGAAGCATGATGAACCGCGTGGAGAGTTCCAGTTCGGGGGCCGAGGGTTTGCCTGCGGAGGCTCTACGTCTCGGAGGAGACTGGGGACGTGCGGCGAGAGACTATTTGGATGCCGCACGAGAGCGCTTGTTTGCCTGGCATCGTGAGGGAGCGAGCGGCACAGCCGTGGTGCGGGCATACACGGCAGCCGTGGACGGGCTCATCCAAGTGTTGTTCGACGCCTCTCTCGGCGAAGCCCAACAGCGCTTTCCGGTGCTGGATCAGCGTTTTGCCCTAGTTGCCCAAGGCGGGTACGGGCGCGCGGAACTGAACCCTTACTCGGACTTGGACCTTTTGTTCCTCTATCCCCACAAGAGCGAGCCTTTGATCGAGTACGTGGCCGAGCGCATTTTGTACACCCTGTGGGATGCTCGCCTGACCGTCGGGAACGCCCTGCGCAACGTGCGAGAATGCCTTCGCTTGGCTGCGAACGACTTCAAGGTAAAAACTGCGTTGTTGGATGTTCGCTTCTTGTGCGGGGACCAGACCCTCTTCCAAGAGTTCGCACGGCGCATGGAGAAAGAGGTGTTGAACCGGGACGTGGACCGGTTCTTCGACAGTGTTCTGGCCGAAATCGCCGCGCGCCATCACCGTTACGGAGACTCCGTGTATTTGCTCGAGCCGCAAATCAAAGAAGGGCAAGGAGGATTGCGGGAACTGCACGCGGCTCTTTGGCTTGCCAAGGTCAAGTTCAAGACCAACCGTTTGCCCGAGCTGGTACAAAAAGGCGTCTTGACGGAGCGGGAGCAAGAGGAAGCCGAATCCGCCCGGGATTTTCTCTTTCGCGTGCGCAATTCACTCCACTTCCTGGCACGCGGCCACCAAGACCAACTGACCTTCGAATACCAGGAGCGCATCGCTCCGCTCCTGGGATTTCATGACACCCCGAACATGAAGGGGGTAGAGCACTTCATGCGAGCGTACTACATGGCCGCGGCCACACTCGACCGCTTCGCCGCCGACATGATCGAGCGGTGCGTCCGGCGCCCTCGCTCCTACTTCTCGATTTTCATGGCGCGGCCGCGCCGCATTCGTCCGGGGGTCACAATTGCGCAAGGGTTATTGAGCATCGCCGGACCGGAGCTGCTGCAGTCGGACCCCAGCAACTTCGTACGCTTGTTTCTCGATGCCCAACGCCACGAGGTGAAAATTTCTCGTGCCACCAAGCGCGTCCTGAGGGAGCACTTGCATTGGCTCGACGACCACTGGCGGAGCCATCCAGCCACGGTGGAAGCGTTTTTTCAAATCCTGCGGGGACGGAATGTCGCCGAGACCCTGCGGGAAATGCACCAAACAGGGGTGCTGGGCGCGTTTCTTCCCGAGTTCGGCGCACTCACCTGCATGGTGTTGCACGACGTGTATCACACCTACACGGTGGATGAGCACTCGTTGCGCGCGGTCCAGGAACTCGAGTGGTTGCGAGCCGGCAAATACCAGGACATGGTCCCTCTCCTCACCCACGTCATGCGCGACCTGGACCGTGTGGACTTGCTCCTGCTGGGCATGTTGCTGCACGACATCGGCAAAGGCCGCGGTGGAGGGCATTGCGAACGGGGGGCCGCCATGTGCGACGCAATTGCGGCCCGGCTGCATCTCAATCCAGACGACGCAGCTCAACTCAAGTTTCTCGTGGCGCAGCACCTGAACATGTCCCACTTGGCCCAGCGCCGGGACATCCACGATCCACGGCTGATCATTGATTTCGCCCGCCGCGTAGAGACGCTCGACAACCTCAAGCGGTTGTATCTCCTGACCTTCGCGGACATGCGCGCAGTCGGACCGAAAATTTGGAACAGTTGGCACGACATGCTCCTGAGCGAGCTCTACCTGCGCACGGCCGAGGTCTTCGAACGTGAGGCATTTATCGAAGAGGACTACCGCGAGCGAGCCGCCCGCGTTCGGCAACGCGTTGCCGCAGCCAGCACGGTTCCAGAAGCCGTCCGCGAACGGTTCTTGCGGGGGATGCCCGATCGCTACTTCCTCTCGACGGCCGAGGAAACCATCCTCCACCATCTGGAGCTGTATCGGGATTTCCACGACGGCGAAGTCGTGTGTTCCGTCCGACATTTTCGAGAGCGTGCTTTCAGTGAGTGGACCGTAGTCACCGCCGACCGTCCCGGCTTGTTTGCCATGATCACCGGGGTGTTGCTCGCTGAAGGGATGAACATCTTGACCGCGAACATTCACACGAGCGCTGCCGGCGTGGCCGTGGATGTGTTGCGCATTTCTCACGGAGATCACCCCGAAACTGTGCTCAATCCAGAACGCTGGGAACGTGCGGAAGCGAACTTGCGTGCGGTGCTCAACGGCAAATTGGATGTCGAGGACCTCGTAGCTCGAGCCCGGCCTCGATGGACGATTGTTCGCCGATACACTCCCAAGGTACCCACAGCCATCGAGGTCGATAACCAAGTCTCGGAGCACTACACCGTCCTCGACGTGTACACGCACGACCGGGTCGGCTTGCTGTTCACGATTACGAACACGCTGTTTCACCTTGGTATTTCGATTCACTTGGCCAAGATCACTACCAACGTGGACCAGGTGCTGGACGTCTTCTACGTCACCGATAGCGAGGGGCGGAAGATCCTCGATCCGCAAGAGCTGGAACATATCCGGACCGTACTGCTGCAACGCCTTGCCGAAGACGTTACGGCGAGCCCGCACCCGGCAACAGCCACCAGCCTCGGGGGTTGACGTGTCAACGCGCACGCCGTCTCAAGCCTGCGGAATACCACCGGGTTGGCACACCACGGTGGATCGCTTCTTGGCCTACCTGGCAACCGAGCGCGGCGCCTCGCAACACACGCTAGACGCTTACGCATACGACTTGGCCCAATTCCTCTTCCACCTGGAAAAGAGAGAGGTGCAGGAGCCGGCCCGCCTCGCACCGGCGGATGTCTCAAGCTTTCTTCAAGCCCTACATGATCAGCGCCTGAGCGCACGCACGCGAGCTCGCCGTCTCTCCGCAGTGCGCAGTTTTTGCCGCTACCTGGTGCGCGAGGGCTGGCTTCCGAAAAACGTCGCAGAAGATGTGCACCCGCCACGCCTACCCCGCACGTTGCCACGCAGCCTGTCCGTGGGAGAAATCCTCGAACTCCTGCGCGACCACCCGAGCGATGATCTGCTCCTGCGCCGCGACAAGACCATCGTGGAACTGGTCTATGCCGCGGGATTGCGTGTGTCGGAAGCGGTGAACTTGCGCTTGCCGGAAGTCAATCTCGAGGCCGGCTTCCTGGTCGTCACAGGCAAGGGTTCGAAACAACGTGTCGTCCCGATCGGAACGTATGCGCGCGACCGCGTCCGCACGTACCTCCGTGAAGTGCGGCCCCATCTGCTGAAAGCCAAGGCGACCAATTTCGTGTTTTTGAGCCGCAATGGGCGGCCACTGCGACGAACGCACGTAGCCCGGCGGCTCGAACTTTTGGCGCGCCGCGTCGGCCTCGGCAAGAAGCTCAGCCCGCACGCGCTCCGGCACGCGTTTGCCACACACTTGGTCGAGCGCGGTGCGGATTTGCGGGCAGTACAAGGCATGCTGGGCCACGCCAACATCGGGACGACCCAGATTTACACTCACGTGGCCACGGAACACTTGCGCGAGATTCACCGCAAGTATCACCCGCGATCCTAACGCGAGAAGTTTGCTTCATGGTCTAAAAGCCAGCGTTTGCGATGCACCCCGCCAGCGTAGCCGCCCAGCGCCCCACTGCTGGCCACTAAGCGGTGGCACGGTACGATCAATGTTACAGGGTTCGCCCCAACGGCTTGACCCACGGCCCGAGAGGCACCAGGGAGCCCAGCGTTCCGCGCGATCGTGGCGTAACTGACAGGAGACCCAGCCGGAACCGATCGCAATAGGCGCCAGATCTTTTGCTGGAACGGCGTGCCACGCGCTCGCACCGTGAGGGTGTCGAGCGCCCTCACATGCCCGGCAAAATAAGCGACGAGCTTGGCAGCCACGCCGTTCGCCCCCCGCGTTTCCCGCGGCCGAGGAGACGAACCATACCAACGCCGCCAATGTCGTTCCGCCTCGTCCTGCTGGCCGTCCCAAAAGGCTTGATGGATTCCCTCTTCGCCATCGAGTACCAGCCAGAGTCGGCCAAGGGGGGTGGGGACGCAAAAACGAAAGAATTGGCAACGCATCATGGCCCTCTCGTTCCACATAGAGTCGCCGGACCCTTCATCGCGATCTCGCTCCCCGTAAGGCTCGCTCGATCTCTCGCTGCGCGTCCCTCTCGCGCATGGCAGCGCGCTTATCGTAAAGCTTCTTTCCCCGTGCCAGACCAAGTTCCACCTTGGCCCGGCCGTTCTTGAAGTAAATCCTCAGCGGTACCAGTGTGAGGCCTTTCTCCCTGACTTTGCCGGCCAGCCGAGCAATCTCCCGTTTGTGCAAAAGTAGCTTCCGTGGCCGAAGCGGATCGTGCCCGAAGCGAGCCGCTGGCGCATATTCGCTGATGTGAGACTGCAAAAGCCACACTTCGCCGTTTTTCACACGTGCGTAACTGTCCTTGAGTTGGCCTTTGCCCGCACGAAGCGACTTCACTTCACTGCCCGTAAGCACCAAGCCCGCCTCGATGGTCTCTTCAATGTGGTAGTCGTGCCGCGCTCGGCGATTCACCACGACGTCTTTCTTCTCTGCTTTGCCTTCTGGCTTCGCCATGACGTGGTCGGCCCGTGGTCAACCTCTCTGCTTTCCTAGCCGCACCGAAGATTTCGCCACACCCCGGCATTGGGGGATCAGAATTTCAGCGCACCCGTCAGCAATCCCGCCACATAAGCCCTTTGCGCGCCGAGAAACAATAGCACTGCTGGCAGCATGGTAATCACCGCACTCGCCATCATGAGTTCGGTATCTTGGACGTGCTCTGCGGCCAAGCTCGCGAGTGCCACGGGCAGCGTTTGCTTGCTCGCGTCACTCAGCACGATGAGCGGCCAGAGAAAATCGTTCCAGGTGCCGAGAAATGTAAACACCCCGAGCGTCACGAGGATGGGGCGGCACAACGGCAGGCCGACAGACCAGAACACACGCAGTTCGCTCGCCCCATCCACGCGCGCTGCATCCAATAATCCGTCAGGAATGGTGAGGGCATACTGACGAACCAGGAAGATCCCAAACACACTGGCCAGACTCGGAACCAATACGCCCCAGTACGTGTCGATCCAACCAAACGTGCGCAGCAATAAAAAGAGCGGCAGCATGCCCACTTGTCCGGGCACCACCAGCAACGCCAGCAGAAGGGAATACACACGGTCCCGGCCGACGAACGGAAGCTTCGCGAGCGCGTATCCCGCAAGAGAATTGAACGTCAGCGAAAGCACGGTAGCGGCCGCGGCGAGAAAAAGACTGTTCAAAAAGTTTCGCCCGAGCTGGAGCGACGCGAACAAGGTTTCGTAGTGCTCCGTCGTTGGCCGACTAGGCCACCAGCGCGGTGGCATTTGGCTGGCCTCGCCCGCCGGCATGAACGAGGCCACGCACATCCAAATCAGTGGCAACAAAACGACCACCGCCCCGACGAACAGTGCTCCATGGAGCGCGAGATGACAGACTCGCGCCCCCAGATTAGCCCGAGAGTGTCGCGCTCGCGTCATGTTCGGCTCCATTCGCTTCGTGCCCGTAGCCGGGTCATCGCGAACGTCACGACCACCAACAGCGCGAATAGCACCCATGCCCCGGCCGCCCCGTAGCCGACGTTCCACCATTGAAAACCGTTGCGATACATGAACAACACGAGCGTCATCGTCGCATTCGCCGGGCCTCCCTGGGTCATTACGTATGGTTCCGCAAACACTTGAAAGGCTCCGATGACAGTGATGAGCGTCACAAAGGCTAGCGCAGGCGTCAGCATGGGCAGAGTGACAAAGCGGAATTGTTGCCATTTCGTCGCCCCGTCGATGGCCGCCGCCTCGTAGAGACGTTCCGGGATGCTTTGAAGGGCCGCGATGAAAATAACCATGTGAAATCCGAAATTTTTCCAGATGGAGAACAGCATAATGGCCGGCAACGCCCATTGCGGGTCTCCCAACCAGTCGACCGCCGGAAGGCCCACCCATCGCAGGGCGACGTTAGCCAGTCCGACCCGTGGGTGGTACCAGGCCCGCCACACGACCGCAGCCGCCACTACGGTCGTCACCACGGGAAGAAACATCATGGTGCGCAATGCTCCCTGGACCCGTCGGGCCGCTGCCGAAACCGCCACCGCGGCCACGAGAGCGGCGATCACCGTCAGGCTGCCACCGACCGCGACGAACGTTAGCGTGTTCCACAGCGAGCGCCAAAAGAGCGGATCGCGGACCAACGTGGAGTATTGTTGCCATCCGACCCACCGCAGGTTCTGCCAGCTCGCCAGAGTATAAATGTCGAAATCCGTGAAACTGAGGAGCAAGCTGGCACACACGGGCATCACGAAGAACACCCCAATGGCGGCGAGCGCTGGGGCCAGAAATAACCAGGCGGTGAGATTCAGCGTCCTGCGCATGCGAGTGTGCCTGTTCCCCTTACGGGCGCGAGCCAGCGCGTTGCAACAACCAACGACGCTTGTCGAGCACGCGATCGACCTCGGAATCCAGCCGCTTCAGAGCCGCATCTGCGGCGAGTTCTCCGCGGACCACGAGCTCGGTGTACTGCACGACGAGCGCAGCAATACGTTCCCACTCCGGCACCTTCGGAGTGGCCCGCGCATGCTCGAGTTGTTCCCGAAATGCGGCCAGACGCCCGCCATCATCCCCTTTCAGCCTCTCCCACGCCGAGCGCACCGCGGGAAGATTGCCGGTCAGCCGATGAAACTGCGCCTGCTCTTCGTCGGTCAGCAACTGTTGCACGAGAGCTCGCGCCGCATCGCGACGACGGCTGGACCGGTGAATGGCCAGACTGGCCCCGCCCATCACGGAAATCGAAGGCATTCCAAGCTCAGGAGTCGGCAGTACTGCCGTTGCCCACTGCGTCTGCAGTGCCTCGGGCAGGCGGTGCCGGAATTCCCCCAAGTTCCAAGGGCCGGTGACGTAAAAAGTGAACAGCCCTGCAGCAAAATCCTGATAGACGTTGGCCACTCGAGCCTCGCCACCAAACGGTGCCAAGCCGTCGCGGAACAGGGAAACGTAAAATGAAAAAGCTCGGCGAAAGGCGTCGCTCTGGAAGTTTCCGCGCGTGTCCCTGTCGCGCAGCAATTCCGCGCCGCATTGGAACGCCAGGGCAATCAACAGATGCCACTCGTCGAGAGGGGCAAGCAACCCGTAGCGATGCGGTCCGAGTTTCCGCATCTGCTCCATCGCCTCTCGCCATTCGGCCCAAGTGCGGGGCGGCTTGTCGAAGCCTGCCTGCGACAGCAAGTCCCTGCGGTAAAAGATGAGGCGAGTATCTACATACCACGGAGTGGCGCACCACGAGCCCTCGAACACGGCGGTATCCGCCGCCCCCGGGAAAAAATCGCTTTCTCGGAACGGAGCGGCCGGTTCACACAGGATGGCGCCAATCGCCGAGAATTCGGGGATCCACGTGGTGCCCATCTGGACCACGTCGGGAAACGTGCCTGCAACGAACGATGTCAAAAGCTTTTCGTGTGCTGCGCTCCAAGGAATGCGCTGCACCGAGACGCGATGACCGGCAACGAGGGCGCCCTGGAACCGCCTCCACAAGTATTCCCCCTCTTTGCCCATCGCCCAGACGCGCAGTGCGGGCGCGCGGTCGTCGGCCTTTCGGCACCCGCCCGCGACTAGAGCGGCCGCCACGCCACAGGCCAGCCACACCCGCCAGTGCCCCTTCCGAGAGACCATTGCAAGCTTGCGTGTAGTCGGCCGGACCCTGTTGGTCTAGCTACCGGTGCTGTCGCTCTGGCTAGAGCGACGGCCGTGCAGTAGAGGAAGCGGGTGCGGCGCGCCGTGGAGCGATACTTCGAGTTCTCGACTCGTGGCACCTCTTGGGCTCGCGAGCTCGTCGCTGGCGCCACCACTTTCGTGACCATGGCCTACATCATCGTGGTCAACCCGGCGATTCTCGCCGAGGCCGGGCTTCCCAAAGACGCTTCCGTTACCGCAACCATCCTAGTCGCTGCCTTCGGATCGTTGGCTATGGGAATTTTTGCACGCCGCCCGTTCGCCGTGGCGCCGCTGATGGGTGAGAACGCATTCGTAGCGTTCACGGTTGTGGGCACGCTGCACCAGCCGTGGCCAGTGGCGCTCGGAGCCGTGTTCTGGAGCGGAGTGACCTTCACCCTGCTCACACTTTTGGGGGCGCGAAAGTATCTCGCCGAGGCCATCCCGCCTTCCCTCAAATATGCCATTGCTACGGGCATTGGACTATTTTTGACGTTCGTCGGGTTGCACACGAGTGGACTCGTGGTGGCCAGCAGCCAAGGCCCTCCGGTGCAATTGGGAAACATGCACGACCCGCGAGTGGCCCTCGCGGCCGCCGGATTCATTGCCATGTGTATTTTGACTTTGCGGCGCATCCCCGGCGCTATCATTCTCGGAATCACCAGCATCAGTGCAGTCTCCATGTTGGCCGGGCTTGCCCCTTGGCCCGAGAGAATGCTGGCGTGGCCGGCAAGCATCGACCCCATCGCCGGTAAGCTCGATCTATGGGCCAGCTTGTCCCCAAGCCTTTGGCCCGTTGTCTTTACGATTTTCGTCATGGTCTTCGTCGATACACTGGCAACCCTCTACGGTCTCTCGATCCGAGCCGGGTTGCTCGATACTCGCGGCCTGTTGCCACAAATCCAACGCCCGATGCTCGTGGATGCCGTGGCAACGTCCGTTGCCGCCGTATTGGGGACAACGACTGCGGGCGCTTACATCGAATCCGCAGCGGGCATTGCCGCAGGGGGCCGGACAGGACTGGTCGCTTGCGTGGTCGCGGTTTTATTTCTCGGTAGCCTTTTCTTCTGGCCCCTGGCCACGGCCATCCCCAGCTATGCCTACGGGCCAGCATTGATCCTCGTTGGGCTTATGATGCTCGAATCCATTCGGCGGCTGGACTTCGAGGACTGGACCGAACTCGTCCCCTCGTTCCTGACGATCACTCTCATGGTTTTTACCTTCCACCTAGGAATCGGCATGACGGCCGGCTTTCTCTGTTACCCCTTCATGAAAGTGGCCGCTGGGCGTGCGCGCGAAGTCTCCGTTGCGCAGTGGCTGTTGGCCGCCCTATCCGCCGCCTTTTTCCTCGTGTCACCCCACTGACTCCTCTACACCCGGCACCCCCTACCCGTTAGCGAGGGAGCTTGGCCGCCCACCTCGCCATCGTTCACTCGCGCCACCGCCTTGGCTTCCGTACCCCAGGCGGATTTCGTCGCTTGACAAACTCACGCCGGATCGGGCAAAACAAATTTTGTTTCACAGGAAAACGGAGCTGAATCACAGTAAGCCAAAGCGAACGAAAGGAGCGGTGCCGATGACACGCGTGCGATGGCATCGAAGTCACTGGGCTAGGATATGGGTATTAGCGGTTGCCTTCGGATGCGGCGGCAATGGAGATGGCTCTTCGAACCAACCGACGCCAACGCCTTCCCTGCGATCCACCGTAGTCGCCACCGTGACGCCTTCACCCTCACGGACGCCGACGGCTTCGCCGACACCCGCCTCCGCCGGGTTGCAAGGGCTCATTGTTCTCCGCCGTGAAGTGCCCAGCGGGCCGCAAGACGCAGTCGCTGCGCCTCCAGCCGACTGGGCGAATGGCCCGGACATGGAGTCCTTCGACCGCGGTCTGGGTGCGGCAACTTTGCGTTTAGTCGGCCGCGAGACTGTGACCATCGCCACCAATCCTGATGGTACGTTCGCCGCGGCCGAACTCCCCGAAGAGCTCTCCCGTTTGGAAATCGAGAAGGTTCTCAACGGGAATCTCATTCGGCTCGCGGTGCCGGTACCCGCCCAGACTTCTGGGCCGCTCCACCTGTTAGCGCAAGTCGGCTGGGGCGAGCTGCGCGTGGTCCTGGAAGGCCGCAACGGATACCGGAGCGTCATGCAGGTCCAAGACAATCGCCATCTCTCGGTCCGGATCGAAAACGGGCAACTGGTGGAATTCAGCCAGGGTAGCCAAACCTGGCGCGACAGCGACGGCGATGGTGTATTGGAGCCAGTCCACTGTGTGCGCGCACTGTGGGAGTGCGGAGACGATTTCCAATGCGAAGACGGCAGCGCGTGTTTGTGCACCGCGAGCTGCCCGGTGTGCGATGACTGTGGTCCGGGCGTCTGCGGGGCCGGAGACGGAGGGTATGCGTACCGGTGCGGCGACCACGGTGAGTGTGTGGAACCGGGAGACTCCTGCACCTGCGTGGCGAGCTGCCCGACCTGCACGGACTGCTCGCGCCGCGTGTGTGTTCCATCCTGCCAGCCTCTGGAACTCAAGGGCATACAAATCTCTGGGAGTTCCGAGGTGCCTCTCGGCCGGTCCATCCAGCTTCACGCAGTAGCGAACTTCTCGAATGGTACGACCGTCGACGTCACTCGGCTGGTCTCTTGGCAATCGTCAGACGAGGCGGTTGCCCCGGTGGATTCGTGGGGGCAAGTATACGGAAAAGCCATCGCTGCAGCAGACATCGTCGCGACTCTCGGTGCTGTGCAGAGCGATCCATTTACCGTGCGCGTGGTCGAGCGCAGCTCGCTGGCGCGCATCATCGTGCGCAATGTCTCGTGCTCGTGCCCAGTGTTTGCTCGGCCTGCGTTCCCCGCGGACCCTGGGGTTGCCCTCCCGCCGTGTGTGTGGATGGACGCTCCAGCCGTGGACATCCTTCCCGTTCCTTGGTGCCGTGACGTGATTCTCGTGGGGCGCACGGTACAGCTTGCCGCGCTGGGGGAATTTGCAGACGGGTCGGTCGAAGACGTAACCAGCGAAGCCGAGTGGACAGCGGAACCTGCAGGGGTAGTCACGGTCGAGGCCGGCACCGTCAAAACCCGCCTCGTGGGGGACGTCGCGATTCGCGCACGGATGGGTGAAGTCTCCAGCGAACCATTCCGTCTTCGTGTGGTGGATCGGCCCACCCCCGTTGCCTTGCGCATTTTCGCCCAAGGGCCTGTCCCGGCCGTACGCCAAGGGGGCTCCGGGCCCGGCGTACCGCCAGAGATCGAACCGGCTCCTTGCCTCGACTGCGACTACGTTTCCACAATGCTCGTTGGAGATACATTGCCGTTTACCGCATCGGTCGAATACGACACGGGCGAGTGGGAGGACGTAACGGCGCGCGCGGCATGGCACAGCGATGACGATTTGGTGGCCGAGTTCACAGCTCCGGGTATGCTCTCAGGGAAAGCGCCGGGGCAGGTGCGCGTCACTGCCACGCTGGGCGCACTCACCAGTAACGCCCTGGGGGTGCGCGTCGTGCGCGAGGCGTCGGTACAAGACTTGTTCGTATACGTGGAAAGTAACGAGAGGGTGGTCGCAAAAGGGGGAACGTTGTTCCTGCGAGCCAATGCCATGTACGACCTGGGCTTCGTTCGTGACGTTACCGAGGAGGTCGTTTGGCATTCCAGCGACGAGCGAATTGGCTCGTTTTCCACTGCCGGGCAATTTACCGGAATGGCTGCGGGAGTGGTACGAGTTTGGGGCGAACTTGGAGGTAGGGTCAGCAACCCAATCGAGCTCGAAGTCTACGAAACGCACGAAATCCAGTACTGCGATCCAGGGCGGGTCAACCGTGCCATCTGGTCGGACGCGTTCAATCGCGTCGTCTTGGAGTCGGATTGCGATCGATATGACATTCCCAGCACGGTCACGCTGCGCTACACGGTGACGGAAACCCAGCCGCACGGAGGGATCTTCGATCCATGCCTGGATTTGTATGTGTTCCGCGGTACCGAGCTCGTGCGCATCCTTCGGGAAGAAGGCTGCGGTGAGCCGTTTCTCTCCGGAGCCGCTCCAGGGCGCGAGGATGCGGTCTTGCGCTACCAAACCCTCGCGTTTTGGGACTTGCGCGATTTGCATGGTGAACTCGTTCCCCCGGGGGTGTACCGCATCTACGGGCGATTTTTCTTGTACTACGACCCGGTCGTGTACCTGGACATCACAGTGGGGAATCCCGGCCCGAGCGAAACACCTACTCCGCCTGCGGTCCAACAGGGCTGCTTCCTTAGGGATTGTGCGGGCTTGTTCGTCGGTGGGGGACCGGGGTGGGACCGAGCGGCTTGCTGCGCCTATGCGCGGACGAACCTCGGTCCGTTCGCTGTTTCTTGGTGCGAGCGCATTGTGAACGGCACGTGCGCCCCAGGTGCTTGCCAAAACCCCTGTGAAGAAGAGGTCGGCTGCTGCCCACCCAACACTGTCTGCGTGCCCGAAGTCCCGCCATGCGCGGAGCAGTGTTGCCCGCCCGGGGCACAGTGCGGGCCGGAAGGGTTACCCCCTTGCAGAAATTGCCCGGAGTCGGGCCGCCTGCCCGACTGCACGGTAAACCCACACCCAATTTGTCCGGCCGTCGTCATGCCAGTTTGCGGGTGCGACGGAAAGACGTACCCCAACCGCTGCAGCTTGGCGGCCGCGTGCGTGGCACTGGCCCGAGAAGGCCCCTGTGCAATAACGGCCACTCCGTGAGCGCGGCCAAGAGTGGACAGGCGTTAGTGAAGTGCGCCGAGCCAGCGCGCCATTTCCTCTGCCGGCACGAATCCAGAGTGTTCGAACACTGCCGCCCCACGATGGAAAATCATGAAATGGGGAATTCCCATAACCCCGTGGCGCGCCGCCAGCTCCGGATAACGATCCGTGTCGACTTTGAGGACGATGGCTTGGCCCGCAAAGCGTTGCGCGACTTTCGCCACTTCCGGCGCAGCTTGTCGGCACGGACCGCACCACGCTGCCCAGAAGTCCACCAAAACCGGCACTCGTGCCTCACGCACAATTTCCTCGAACGCTGCCGGGTCCACTTCGATGGGCTCGGCTACAGGTGGGAGCGGAGCCCGGCAGGCTCCACAGCGCCCTTGGTCGGCAAGGTGTTGTGCAGGTACCCGATTGCGACGCCCACACTGTGCACAAGTTCGGATCATAAGCAGCTAGTGACACAGCCTCGCGCCCGAACCAAGACGGAACCGGGAGTTTGCCTGCGTGGACATGTGTGATAGGTAAAGTCGTGCCAATTCATGGGCACGCCTCGTTACATTGCTGTGGAAGGTCCCATCGGGGTGGGAAAGACCACTCTGGCAGGCCTGCTGGCCACGGAGTTCCAGGCCCGGCCGGTGTTCGAGCAAGTCGAGGACAACCCCTTCCTCAGACATTTCTACGAGGATCCCCGTGGCTACGCGTTTCAGACGCAGTTGTTTTTCTTACTTTCCCGCTACCGGCAGCAGAGTTTGCTGCGGCAGACCGAGCTGTTTCAGGCGGGTTTGGTCACCGACTACCTGTTCGCAAAAGATCGCATTTTCGCCCAGCTCAATCTGGGGGCCGAGGAGCTCGCGCTGTACAACCAGATCTATCAGCTCCTCGATGCCCGCTTGCCAAAGCCGGACCTTGTCGTCTACCTTCACGCTCGTCCAGAAGTTCTGATGGAACGATTGAGAAAACGAGATCGTGACTACGAACGCCGCATCCCTCGCGAGTACATTGCAGCCTTGGCGCTGGCATACCGAGAATTCTTCTTCGATTACAGCGAGGCCCCGTTGCTCGTGGCCGACGTTTCGGATGTGGACTTTGTCGCCAGCAACGAAGATTTCCTTGACCTCGTGCGCGAAATCCGCTCTATGAAGAAAGGAGTCCAACATTACATTCCGCTTGGATCCAGATAACCCCAGCCACAACGGCTGCGGGGGTGGACCGAGACGGAGCGCATCGCAACAAGGGATGGCAATGAATCACGGCAAATTGGATCGCGCGGTGACCCTGGCCGGCACCGACCGATATCGCGCTGGCGTCGTGCTTCTCTGCTTCCTTGTGTACGAAAGCCCTCCGGGTTCGGTCCCGGGAGGTGCTTTCGATGCAAAGCAAGGTCACCGTACCTGATATCCGCGCGCGCAAGGGCAGCGGTATCCCAATCGTTGCGTTAACCGCTTACGATTACCCGTTTGCCCGACTGGTAGATCAAGCCGGAGTCGATCTCATCCTCGTGGGCGACTCGTTGGGCATGGTGGTGCAGGGGCTCGACACCACCCTGCCCGTCACTCTGGACGAGATGATTTACCATTGCCGCATGGTCGCCCGCGCCCGCGTGCACGCACTGGTCGTCGGCGACTTGCCGTTTGGGTCGTACCAGGCCTCGCCGCGAGCGGCGGTGGTTTCCGCCGCTCGCCTGTTAAAAGAGGGGGGCTGCGAAGCGGTGAAGCTGGAGGGTGGGCTGCGTATGGCCCGCACGATACGGGCGCTCGCTGACGCCGACATTCCTGTGATGGCGCACATTGGCTTGACTCCACAGTCGGTTCACCAAATGGGCGGCCACAAAGTGCAAGGGAGGCGTCCGAGCGAGCAAGAGCGCATCATCGAAGACGCCTATGCGGTCGAGGAGGCGGGAGCGTTTGCCGTGGTGTTGGAAGGTATGCCGCGCGAACTCGCCGCAGAGATTACCGCAAAATTGACGATTCCCACCATTGGCATTGGCGCAGGCCCGGAATGCGACGGGCAAATCCTGGTGTTGCACGACGTGCTCGGACTGACCTTCGGGCGTAGCCCGAGGTTCTCGAAGCGATACGCGAACTTGGCAGACGTTGTTACCTCTGCCGTGCGCGCGTACGCCGAGGAGGTCCGCAACGGGGCCTTTCCTACCGACGAGCATTCCTTTCACACCCTCGTGGGCGTACCGCGAGAGCGCGCAGTGAGTGGGGCTTCGTGAACAGGTGAAGACCAGGGCGACGATGCAGGTCATCGAGACAATTCGAGCCATGCAGCACTGGGCGGATGCTCAGCGTGCCGCTGGGCGCCGGATCGGCTTCGTACCCACCATGGGCTTCCTGCACGACGGACATTTACGCCTGGTAGAGCTGGCACGCTCGCGGGCCGACCTTACGGTGGTGTCGATCTTTGTCAATCCGCTGCAGTTTGGCCCGCGCGAAGATTTCGATCGCTATCCGCGTGACCTTCAGGGTGACCGTCGTAAGTTGGAGGCCAAAGGGGTGGACGTTTTGTTTGTCCCCCTCGCCGAGGAAATGTATCCCGAAGGCTTTCAGACGGTCGTGGAAGTCCGCGAAGTGACTCAGGGTTTGTGCGGGGCATCGCGGCCCACACACTTTCGCGGAGTGACCACCGTCGTGACCAAGCTGTTCCTAGCGGTGAAACCTCACATTGCCGTATTTGGCGAGAAAGATTTTCAGCAACTGGTGACCGTGCGCCGCATGGTCAAAGACCTGAATTTCGACGTGGAAGTGGTGGCGGCCCCGATTGTGCGCGAAGCGGATGGACTGGCCATGAGCTCGCGGAACGCGTACCTCTCGCCAACGGAACGAGCGGCGGCCCGCTCACTTTCGCAAGCGCTCGCTGAAGCGCGAGCCGCGTTCGAGCGTGGGGAACGCTGTGCCGAAACGTTGCGCAACCTCGCCCGGCGCCGCTTGCAAGACGAACCCTTGGCGAACGTAGATTATGTCGAGCTGGTGGACGCGGAAACGTTGCGGCCGATTTCATCCGTCGCTCGTCCCGCTTTGCTCGCACTGGCAGCGTTTTTCGGCAGCACCCGCTTGATCGACAATTGCCTTCTCGATCCCTTCGCCGCGGCGAGCGCCGCAACCGGAGACGTTCGAGAACAGCAGCCAAGTGAACTTCCGACGGAGGGCAGTGTATGAGAACAATGCTGCGCGGCAAAATCCATCGAGCCACAGTAACCGGCGCTGAGCTCCATTACGAAGGCAGCGTGACCATCGATGCGGAACTCCTCGAACGCGCAGATATCTTGCCGTATGAGCGTGTGGATATTTGGAACGTGACCAACGGGGAGCGGTTTTCGACTTACGCCATTGCCGGCCAGCGCGGCTCCGGAGTGGTGTGTATCAACGGTGCGGCCGCACACAAGGCCCGCAAAGGCGACATTGTGATTATCGCCGCATTCACCACGGTTGCAGAGAACGAGGCGCGTAGCTGGCAGCCACGGTGCGTGTTTGTGGACGAACGGAATCGCCCCATCGAAGTTCGCAGCGAGCGGGGAGGCCAAGCCGAGATTGCAGACGGATGGCAGTAGCGAGCTCCTCGCCTCGCGCCTGAGCCGTGCTTCTCTCCTGTTTGCCGGTTTACTCAGCTTGGTCGCGGGCATTTGGGTCGGCTTGGGCCGGGCTGGCGTGCCCGTGCCCTTCTCCGAGCCGGCGTCGTTCCCCTTGCACGGACCGCTCATGGTGCCGGGGTTTCTCGGAACGCTGATCGGGCTCGAGCGGGCGGTCGGCCTGAGGCGCGCGTGGTGTTATGCATCGCCGATCTTGAGCGCCACTGGCACGATGCTTCTGTTGGCCGGCGCTCCGGTGCCATGGGTGGCAGCAGTGTATACGCTGGCCGCAATCGTTCTCGTGGCAACCATGGTTAGCCTCTGGGTGGAATATCCGGCCGGCTACACGTTGCTGTTGTTTCTTTCAGCACTGTGCTTGCTTGCGGGCAATGCCGTGTGGGTCGCGCGACTCTCGCCGGCTCCGGCCACAGGCTGGTGGACGTTGTTTCTGGTCGGAACGATCGCAGCGGAACGCACCCAACTCAGCCGTGTGATCCGCCCTCCGTCATGGGCGTCTCCGACGTTGTTCCTGGTTCTGGCGATCGGGGTTGTTAGCGTGGCCTCGGGCGGATTCGAGCGGCCGCTCGCTGCCTTGGGCCTGGGAGTTTCCCTAGCGGCCACGGCTGTATGGATGGCCCGCTTCGACGTGGCGTGGCGCACGTTGCGACACCCAGGCCTACCGCGGTTTGTGGCAGTCGGCTTGCTTTCCGGATTCGCCTGGCTCGGGGTCGCTGGATTGATCGCATCCGCGTACGGCTTGGGGCTGGTGGCGGTCGTTTACGATGCGGTTCTACATGCCGTGTTTCTCGGCTTTGTTTTTTCGATGATTTTCGCTCACGCCCCAATCATCTTCCTGGCCATCTTGCGCCTGCGTGTGCCCTTCCATCGTTTGTTTTATGTGCACTGGGCCGTACTGCACATCTCCGTCTTACTGCGCATTAGTGGCGACCTTGCCGGCAGTTGGTTCTTGCGCACGTGGGGAATTTTGGGGAACGCATTAGCCATTGCTTTGTTCTTGCTAGTGACGACGGTACAAGTGTTGCGCGCGGCCCGAAGCAAGCCGCAGTCCGCACTTCGGGCGCAGGCGTAACGGGAGTTGCCGCATGCACGGTCCCATTGCCTCTTCTACGTCCTCTCCCGGTTCTCCACCTGGCGGAGAGGTCGTTCTGTTCCACGGAGGCAAAGTGCTGACCATGGCCGGGCCTCTGCTGCCCAGTGAGGCAGAGGTGATCGTCATCAGCGGCTATTGCATCGCAGCCGTTGGGAACCGAGAGCTCGAACATCTTTACGCGGCCGCGACTCGCATTGATTTGCGCGGCTGCTGGCTCTGCCCGGGACTGATCGATGCGCATCATCATCTCTCGATTGCGGCTTTGCACCCGGTCTGGGCAGATCTTTCGCACGTAGGCACGGAAGAGGATCTTGCCCGTGCCTTGCGCGCGCAGGCAGAACGCGATCCTCTTGCCCCGTGGATTCGCGGTGCCAATTGGAACGAAGTCGAAACCGGTCTCCTACCGGACCGGCGCATGCTCGATCGCATTGGCTTGGACCGCCCGATTTTGGTCGCGCATTACACCTTGCACCAAGGCGTCGTTTGTTCGCGGGGGCTAGAGGAACTGCGCATCGGCCGGGGCACGCCGGATCCACCAGGAGGCACCATTGTTCGCGACTGGGATGGCAACCCCAGTGGTCTACTCGTAGAGCGAGCGTGGAGCGAGGCGCACCGGCGATCGCTCGCTCCTTACCGGGATCGGGATCGGCACGACGAGTGGATCGAGGCACGCGCGCGCCTGCTCTGGGCTGAAGGCATAACCTGCGTCCACGACGCGGCTTGCTCCCCTGCGGCGGAACAGGCGTACCAGCGTCTCGCGCGAGCGAGGAGGTTGCCGATTTCAGTCCTGGTCATGCCACACGCGGAAGCGATCTTGTCCGGACAGGAACCCGATCGCTGGGATGGTCCGCCGACCGGAGCGGGGGACGCGTGGTTGCGAGCGGGGCCGATGAAGTTCTTCGCCGACGGCGGCATCGCTCCCGCCATGGACGTTTGCTCCGGCAACTTGCGGATGCAAATGGGTATCGAGTTTCCCGAGCTGGAGCCTTCGGTCGAGCGCGCCGTCGAACGAGGGTTCCGTGTAGCTGTCCACGCCATCGGCAATGCCGGGCTGGAGCGGGCTCTGGCTGCGTTTGCCACCGTGTGCCAGCGCCGCCCGGGTGCCGATCACCGCTTTCGTGTGGAGCATGCTTGCCTGGCGTCGAGAGAGCAATTGCAGCGACTGCGGCAACTCGGAGGGGTGGCTGTGGTGCAACCCGGCTTCTTGCATCATCTGGGGGAAGCGGTTCTCGATGTTCGGTTCGATAACGCGGATTGGCTTCCGTTTGGCACCATGACCGAAATTGGCTTGCCGATCGCGGCGTCGTCAGACGAGCCCTGTGCAATACGCCCCCCTTTGCTGACCTCGACTTACGGGGCCACACGCAAAACAGCATCCGGAAGGGTGTTGGATGCCCACCAAGCAGTGCCGTACGAAGAATGGTTGCGGGCATACACGATCGGGGCAGCCTATGCCGGTGGGCAAGAAAACGAACGCGGCTCTTTGGTGGTGGGGAAGCGCGCGGACCTAGTGGTATTGGACGGAGACCTCGACGGCATCCAACCGCCGCGGGTGGTGCAGACGTGGGTAGCGGGCCAGATGGTTTGGGGAGGGTTGGAACCGGGAGACCGACCGGGACAACTCCGTGTCAAAACCTCGGCCTGACGTCGTTCGTGAAGTCCGGGCCTGCCCGGATAGGGGAAGAAGAGACTGGGAGCCAAACCCGAGACGTTGCGCGGGTGCGGGTCGAGCTCAAAAAATCACCTTCCCGCCTCGACCGAGCTGTGTTACCCTCGCGCTACGCGAAATTCCGTCCGGATCTCAGTTCGTCGGAAAAGGTATCTCACCATGCAATCGTCCTCGACCTTGTCGGAACGGCAGCAATTGCAAGACAAACTCTGGACTTATGCACAGCGTCTGGTGGTTTTGCTGGCCGCGGTTGGCGTGGGCGTGTTCCTCGGCTTTCAACTTTGGGGTGAAGCGGGTCAACTCCGCCAAGAAGTTCGAGAACTGCGGGACCGTGTAACCATGCGGGAGAAAGAGCGCGACACCCTGAAGAGCCAAATGGCCATTATCGATCGGGACAAGAAAGAGCTGGAAAAGCGCTTTCAGGATCTGCAAGCGCGCTGTGGCGTGCAACCCTGAAGATAGCGAGGCAGCGGTTGGCATGGCCCAGAAGCGTCTCGGATTTGTGGCAACCAAGCGGTCGCAGCCTTGACGCTCGAGAGTGCGCCGGAGCACTGATTGACAAGCGCGAGGGGCTCGTGTAGCTTCCGCAATTCCCAAGTTCAGGACGAATTCACAGCGCTGGCATCATCCATGTTCGACTCGCTTTCCGAGAAGCTGGACCAAACCATCCGCAGGCTTCGGGGGCTCGGCAAAATCACAGACCGAAACATCGAGGAAGCCGTCCGTGAGGTCCGCCTTGCGTTGCTCGAGGCGGACGTGCATTTCCAGGTCGCCAAGGAGTTCACCGAAAGAGTTCGCCAGCAAGCGCTCGGCCAAGAAGTTCTCCAGAGCCTGACCCCTGCGCAGCACTTCGTCAAAATCGTCGCCGAAGAACTCTCCCGTGTGATGGGCGGGGAGTCGAAAACGCTCGACTTTCAGCCACCGCCGCCAGCCGTTGTGCTCGTGGTGGGTTTGCAAGGCTCGGGGAAAACCACTTCGGTGGCCAAGCTTGCTCGGCACCTCGCGGAGGAGCGGCGGCGCAAGCCATATTTAGTGTCGGTGGATATTTACCGCCCGGCCGCCATGGAGCAGTTAGCTGTGTTGGCAGCGCAGGCCGGGCTGCCGATTCACCCTGCTCGTCCGAGCGGGCTTCCCGTGGAAATCGCTCGCGAGGCGGTCCAGGCAGCGAAGCAGGCCGGTCACGACACGGTACTGATTGACACGGCCGGTCGCTTGCACATCGACCAGGAGCTCATGCAGGAGCTCGAGGAAATCCAGGCAGCGGTGCAGCCGCAACACGTGCTCCTCGTCGTCGACGCGATGACCGGGCAAGACGCTTTGCAAATTGCACGCGGGTTTCACGATCGGCTGGGCGTGAGCGGGGTCATTTTGACGAAGCTGGATGGCGATGCTCGGGGCGGGGCCGCATTGTCGGTGCGCATGGTCACCGGGGCGCCGATTTTGTTCGCCGGCACGGGGGAAAAACTCGACCGCTTGGAGGTATTTCACCCCGACCGCATGGCACGTCGCATTCTCGGAATGGGCGACGTGCTGAGTTTAGTGGAGCGGGCGGAACGCGCCTACGATGCCAAGCGCGCCGAAGAACTGCAGCGCAAGCTGAAGCGGAACGAATTCACCATCGAAGATTTTCGCGAGCAGCTCCGCGCGGTGCGAAAGATGGGAGCGATGAGCGAATTGCTCGGTATGATCCCAGGCATGAAGAAGTTCGCGCGCGGTGTGGATCTCGGCGCAGCCGAAGAAGAACTCAAGCGCATCGAGGCCATTATCAACTCCATGACCAAGGCCGAGCGCCAAAATCATTTGATTCTCAACGCGAGTCGCCGCCGCCGCATTGCCCAAGGCAGCGGCACCAGCGTGGCGGAGGTCAACAAATTTTTGAAGCAGTTCGAGCAAACGCGTAAAATCATGAAGCAAATGACGAAAGCGATGGGTCGGGGTGGGCTGTCATCGCGCATGGGCTTCTAGGGGGAACCGTTTACTTAAAGGAGGGATCTCGATTATGGCAACTACGATTCGTCTAGCCCGGCATGGTTCGAAGAAGCGGCCCTTTTACCGCATCGTGGTCGCGGATTCCCGCGCGCCGCGCGATGGTCGCCGTTTGGACCAGATCGGCTACTACGACCCGCGCCAGAATCCCGCAGTCGTACACATCGACGATGCGAAGCTCACACGCTGGTTGCAACGAGGAGCGCAGTTGAGCGAAACGGTGGCGCAATTAGTGAAACGGGTGCGTCGAACGCGAACTGGAGAGGGGATCGGATCTGCACCACAACACGGGGAGGCAGAAGCATGAAAGAGCTGGTACAGGTTTTAGCAAAACACTTGGTGTCGAAGCCGGATGCGGTTGAGGTGCGCGAAACGCAGGGGGAGACAGCTTCGGTGGTGGAACTCAAGGTGGCGCGGGAGGACCTTGGGCGGATTATCGGTAAACAGGGGCGCATGGCAAAATCCATTCGCACGATCCTGAACGCCGCGGCGTCGCGTGCCAACCGGAAGGTCATCCTCGAAATCATCGAAGAAAAGTAACGCCGAGGCGGTTACGCCAATCCCAGCGCCAGCAGGCGAGCGGCGGCGCTGGCTACGGCTGGGGAAAATCGTGGGGGTGCACGCACTCAAGGGTGAGGTGCGTGTGCTGCCCGACAACCCCGAGTCCTCCACCCTGGCGCCGGGCATCGAGGTTGTACTGCGGCGCGGGGGCGAATCCGTTTCCCACAAAGTGGCCTCAGTGCGGCGGCACCAGCGACTTCTTTTGGTTCGCCTGGCCGGCGTGGAAGATCGAACATCGGCCGAGCAATATCGCGGATATGAACTTTTCGTCGCAGTGGACAGCTTGCAGCCAGCGGGCCCGAACGAGTTTTACTACCACGAACTCGAAGGCATGGAGGTGTGCACGCTGGAGGGCGAACACATCGGTGTCGTCCGCGCAATCCTCCCCACGCCAGGGGCGGACTTGCTCGTCGTGCGCGGCCCCGAACGCGAAGTGCTAGTGCCTCTGATCGCTGCGTTCATCAAGTCAGTGGATCGCCAGCGGCGCCGCGTGTGCATTCAGCCCATCCCCGGGCTACTCGATCAGTAATGCGCTTTTACATTTTGACTTTGTTCCCCGAGTTTTTCGCTTCCCCGTTGTCCAGCTCCATGCTCAAGAAAGGACAGGAACGAGGAGCGCTCGCCTTCGATCTCGTCAACATTCGGGACTTTGCAACGGATAAACACCGGGTTACGGACGATACCCCGTACGGTGGCGGGGAAGGCATGGTGATGAAGCCGGAACCCATCGTGGCTGCGCTGGAATCCCTGGGCACCGGCACGGGTCGTCCGTTTCGCATCTTGCTCTCCCCTCAAGGCCGCCTTCTCGACCAAGCCTTGGTCCATGAACTCGCCCAAAAACCAGCTCTCGCTCTCGTTTGCGGGCGCTACGAAGGTGTGGATGCTCGGGTGAGCCACTTCGTGGACGACGAACTGTCGGTCGGCGATTACGTGCTCTCCGGGGGAGAGGTAGCGGCTCTGGTCGTTGTGGACGCAGTGGCTCGACTTGTTCCCGGGGTGCTCGGCTCTCCCCAATCCGTGTGCTCTGAATCGTTTTCCGATGGCTTACTCGAGTACCCTCAATACACGCGCCCACCGGAGTTTCGCGGTCTTCGAGTGCCTGAGGTGCTGCTCTCCGGAGACCACGCAGCCATTGCTCGCTGGCGCCGACAAGAGTCGCTCCGCCGCACGTGGGAACGCCGGCCGGATCTCCTCGCCCGCGCTCGCCTGACGGACGAGGACCGCGCTTTCCTGCGGCAGTTGGGAGCCAGTATCGATGGCTGACCTGTATTTGGCCCTCTTGCACCATCCTATGCTGGACAAGAATGGCCAAATCGTAACCACAGCTCTGACCAACATGGACATCCACGACATCGCTCGTTCTGCGCTGACTTACGGCGTACGGCGTTTTTACGTGGCCCACCCGGTGCGCGCATTGCGCTTACTCGCGGAAAAAATCATGGAACACTGGCAAACTGGTTATGGCGCTGCATACAACGAGACCCGCAAACAAGCCTTGGAAATCGTCGCGTTGGAAACGGATTTGGATGGCGTCCTCGTTTCCATTGAAAGGGAATCCGGAAGGCAACCGGTGGTCATCGCCACCTCCGCGAAGCCAGGGCCCAATCGGCTATCGTTTGCGGAACTCAGGCAGCGCCTCCAGACTGAGGATCGCCCCTACCTGATTTTGCTCGGGACCGGCTGGGGCCTCCCCCCTGAACTCATCGCGCGATGCGATTCGCTTTTGGAACCCATCGTCGGAACGGGCACGTACAACCATCTCTCGGTGCGTTCTGCGGCCGCCATCATGCTTGACCGGCTTCGCGGATCACGCTAGCCAAACGGTTTCCGGTTCGCCGAAACGCCGCGAGGAGAGCCACCATGAACATCATTGACGCGATTGAGCAAAAGCACCTCCGATCGGATGTTCCCGATTTCCGCCCGGGAGACACGGTGCGGGTTCATTGCATTGTCGTCGAAGGAGATAAGGAACGGATTCAGGTCTTTGAAGGTGTGGTGCTACGCCGGTCGCGCGGAGGCAACCGGGCCACGTTCACCGTGCGAAAGGTTTCGTACGGAGTCGGCGTGGAACGCACGTTTCCTGTCCATTCTCCCCGGATCGAGAAGATCGAAGTTGTTTCGCGGGGGCGTGTCCGACGCGCGAAGCTCTACTATTTACGCGAGCGTTCTGGAAAAGCTGCGCGTATTCAGGAAATCCAGTCCTAATTTAAGCCGCAAAGCTCGATCGGACCTTCTTCACCACGACGCGGGAAGCCGCCCTCTCTCGATGGGACATTGGGCTTTGCCGCCTGCTCGGGCAGAAATCTATTCTCTCGAGCGCAACGACCGCCTTTCGCTTTTCCCGTAGCTGACCAGTGTACGCTCAGCCCCGCAGGGCCGCCGCAAATTCGCGGATTGCGGAGGCCACTTGCTCCCGCTCACAGTCCAAGCTCACGACATGGAAACTTTTTTCCAACACAAGCGTTTGCACCGGCCCCCGCAAATGCTGGCAAAGGAACTCGACGCCTCTCCAACGACAGGTATGATCGAGCCTCGATTGCACGATCAAGGTGCGGTGCCGGACGCAAGAAACCTCGGCACGTACGACTCGTTGCAGGGCAACAAGTTCTCTCAAAGCTCGCAGCGGAATGGAATCGTAGCCGACCCGTGCCACCCGCGCCTGAGGGTCGGCAATGTCGCTCGGACCTTTGGGCCAGTACGGACGCAGCCAGGCGAGAAACGGCAAGACCGGTGCGATTTTCTCCAACCACCAAGCCCGCAAAAATATGGCAGGCGCCAGCAGAACGAGCGCCTCAACCCACTCGGGCCGGCGTACCGCCAAGTGCAACGCCAGCAAACCGCCGAGCGATTGCCCGACGACAATCACTGGTGCGCGACTCCCGCCGGCAACTAGAACCGCTTCTTCGGTTGCACGGTACCAGTCCGACCAGCGGGTACGCCCGAGCTCTTGCGGATTCGTTCCATGCCCCGGCAACAGAGGTACCACCACGCGATTCCCGGCAGAGTGTGCATCTGCGGCCAGGAAGCGGTGCTCCTCCGGGGTTGCTGTGAACCCATGGAGAAATACATAAGCCGGGTCTCTACCGGCGTAGTACAACCCTTTGATGAAGTTCTTCTCGGGCGTGTGATTCGCAGTGATCTCTGGCGGTACGCTCACGAACGGGAGCTAACGGCGGCGGCTCGGCGCAGAAGCCACTTGCACCGTGTGGAGGTCGATCTCTGCTTTGGACTGGAGGTAATTCGTAAACTCTTCCAAAACGTGGCTCCGCCGCTGAGCCAGTGCTTGCTGCAGCAATTGCTCCTTGCGCCCAGAAAACTCCTCTTCGCTCGGCTCGATCCGCTCGAGAAGCGCCGCCACAACGAACGTGTCGCCCACGGCATACACGCTGGGTGCCAGGGGCCGTTCCGGGCTTAGTGTAAAGGCAACTTCTTTGAGCTGCGCGCTGTCACCGATTTTCGGGATGAAGGCACCGTCACGGGTAAACGGGGGCGTTTCTTCGAGTTGCAATCCTCCACCCTCAGCCGCGGCACGCAAGCTCGAAGTTTTCGCTTGCTCCAGAAAAGCTTCCGCCTTCTGCTTCGCCAACTCTCGCGCCTTTGTCAGCTTCGCCGCTGCAGCCACCTTTTCCTTGATCGACTCCAGAGGAGGAACGAAAGACGGCGTACGCTCGAGCACTTTAAAGATCACGAACTCATTCTGGTGGCTGAGGACCGGCCCCACCTCACCCGCATTGGTCTGAAACGCGGCGCGTGCAAGCGGGTGATTACTGCCGAGCCCGGGAACCGTCTCGTTTTCCGCAAATGGCGAAGGAGTTTGCAGAGGCAACCCGACCTCCCGCGCAATGTCCGCTAGAGCTTCGCCGTTGGCCGCACGGCTGCGATCCGCCGCCGCTTGCTGGCGGGCGAGCTCTCGCGCCTTTTCGCTTTGCAGCTTGGCTCGAATACTGTCCCGCACTTCATCGAGCGGCTGCGTGCGTGCCTCTTCTTTTTCCTCCACTTTGATGATGTGAAACCCAAAGTTCGTTTCCACCAAATCACTGATCGTTCCCGGCGGTAAAGAAAACGCAACCGCCTCGAACGCAGGCACCATTTGCCCGCGCGGGAAAAAGCCTAGGTCGCCGCCTTGCGGCCCGCTGCCGGGGTCTTCGGAGTAGGTACGCGCCAACTCGGCAAAGTCCTCTCCTTGCCGAGCCTTTTCCAACACTTCGGCGGCCCGCTTGCGAACCTCTTCCTTCTTCTCCTTGCTGGCCGCGGGCTCGACACGAAACAAAATGTGACGGGCCCGAACCCGTTCCGGGCGGCGAAATTCGCTTTCGTGGGTTTCGTAGTACTGGGCCACTTCTCCGTCGCTCACCTCGGCCCGTGGGAGAAAACGTTCTTCCGCGTATGCGATGTACTCCACCCGTGCCCGCTCGGGCTCGCGGAAAGATTCTTTGTGTTGATCGTAATGAGCTTGGATGTCCGCGTCCGAAACGGTCACCTGCTCGGCGAGCTGGGAAGCATCGAACTCAATGAACGCCAGGCGAACCTTTTCTTGCTCGTACCGGAAGCGATGCCGCAAGTCATCCTCGCTCACCTGCACGCCCGCGAGCACGATGTCCTGGAGTTTGTTGACTAAAATATCCCTTCGCACGCTGTCTTCGAACTCCGCCGGCGTCAGCCGATTCGCCCGCAGCAACCGCAAGTATACGTCTCGATCGAAGCGCCCATCGCGCTGAAAAGAATCCATTTTTGCAATGAAGTCCCGCACCTCGCCATCGGTCGCCTGCAAGCCCAGTCGCTGTGCCTCCTGAACCATGAGCTCGGTTCGGATCAAGCGATCCAATGCCTGCGAGCGAATGTCTATGCCCTGCAACAACTCTGGGCGGAACTGCTCTCCGTATATGGTGCGGTAAAAATTCCGCACGTTTTCCTCGGCCCGTTGCAAATCCTTTTCCGTGATCGGCCTGCCATTGACCTTGGCCACAGCGTCGTAACGACTCCCCGCACCCAAACCCACGCCAATGCCCCAGTAAATGAACACCCCCGCTAACACTCCAAACAAGACCTTGACCCAGATGGCCGAGGCATTGCGCCGGATGAATTTCAGCATAAGGCTAGCGACCTCGGCGAGCCACGATAGACGAGCCCCCAGGGGAACGCAATTCAGCGCCGGCTCGCGGGCGCGCTACACAGCACCGCTGCAAATCGAGCAAGCGCACACCTGCTGCCCCGCCGCCCGACCAGCCAACTGCGCCGGAGTCAAAGTTTCCAGCGCCAATGCATGAATCTCCCGGCCGACGAACGGGCGAAGCGCGTCAAATACCATCCGGTGCCGCTCGATTATACGTTTGCCTTCGAAGCACGAGGAGACGATCCGCACCCGCAAGTGACGCCCGCCTGCCCGAGCGCCGGCATGGCCGACGTGAGCCGCACTTTCGTCCTCGATCCACAGGTGACTCGGCTGCAGTGCGGTGGCCAAAAGCTCCAAAACCCGTTTTGCCAAGCAATCGGGTTGCGGTTCTTCGTCCATCCTGGGTCCGACTAGCAATCCCGCCCCGAGCTAAAAAGGCCACGATCCCTGGTTGTGGCGGACCCAATAGGTCGCCACTTGGAAAAAGACTTTTTGGTAGTCGCCAAATTCGGCAGGTTTCACCACGTAGCTATTGGCCCCAGCGCGGTAGCAGGCAGCGATATCATGGGGATTCGCGGAGCCCGTAAAGACGACCACAGGTAAGGTCCTCGTGTGTGGTTGGCCTCGGATGTGCCGCAGGACCTCGATGCCGCTCATGTCCGGCAAGTTGAGGTCGAGCAGAACCGCCCGCGGAAGAGAAGCGTTTTGCGGTTCCAGCCACGCCAGAGCTTCGCGGCCATCGCTCGCCGTGCAAATGTGCAGGGCGGGAGCAGTCTCCCGCAGCACTCGAAGAATCAGTTCGCGGTCGGTCAAGTCATCCTCGACCCAAAGCAAGTCCACCCGTTCCCCGCGCCGCATCCCGCACCGTCGCTGTGTTGGAGATGGCGAGGATCATGCAACGTTCCTGGGCAAATTACAAGAAATTTCTTCCGTTTACCCTGGAGGCACGGTGATGACGCGGGCTCCATGTGGCGGTACCGGGGACAGGCGCAACAGTCCGCTCTCCAGCTCGATCACTTGCCCGGTCCAAAACTCGAATGCATGGGTGAGATTCGAGACGTGCTCCAACCACCGACCCATCGGGAAGGACAACGTCTCCGGGGTATCGTCGAAGTTGAGGACTGCGGCTGCACATTGGTCGGCCGAGCGGGCGACCACAAACCGGGGCGGGTCGTGCTCCATCAGATCCGGGATCAGCGCCCGGAAGCGACTCTCGCCGCGCAGCTCGAGAACCTGCTGGATGCGATCTATCTCCTCCTGAGCCAGGAGCGACAGGCGGTCGCTCAAGACCAGTAAACCATCCGTGAGCACGATCGCTGTCGCTAGGGTGCGAAACTCTTCCTCCGTGAGTTCGGTGCGACGAGTCCGGACCATCAAGCAATCCGGGTCGTTGAGCCACCAATGGCGGTGCAGGAACGCACGCGTCAGGGTGTTCCGAATGGCGTGCTTTGTGGCCACCCCGTGTAGGTCACGCAGCGGCCCCCGGCTCAGGATGTTGCTCCAGTAGGGGGCGACGTCCGGGCCGATTCGCATGGCGTCCACGATCCCTACGGCGGGACCCAGCGGGCAGCCGCAGCCAATGAGAAACGTGTCGTCGCCCGCCGCCGCTCGAATGGCCTCGAGGCCGCGCCGAAGCGCTTCCGCCCGAGTGGCCGATTCGTCGAACCGCTTTCCAGGCAATGCGGCCGCGTACAAGAAGTCCAATTTGAGCACGGTAAATCCCCACTTCCGTACGAAGGTGTCGATGACCGTGCCAACCCATTCCAACACCTCCGGATGAGTCGTATCCAGGGCGTAGCACGAGCCCCAACCCCACAAGGGATTCCACAGCGCGAAGCGAGGTGCACCTTCTTCGTTGCGCACGAACCAGTGCGGGTGCTCGGCCCACAACCGCGAGCCTCGCTTGGCGATGAACGGCGCCAACCAAACTCCGGCGGCAAAGCCGGCAGCACGAATGTCCGCAGCAAGGTCGGCCAGGCCGTGGGGAAACTTCTCGTTCGCCTCCAGCCAATCGCCAATTGCGGCCTGGTAGCCGTCGTCAATTTGCAAGTAATCGAAGGAAACAATGGGCCGCAGACTTTTCGCGGCACTGATGTTTTCGCGGATGGCGGCGTCGTCAATGGCAGTGAAGTACTCGTACCACGAGCACCATCCCACGGGGCTTTTTGTCGGCACCCGCGCTTGCATGTGCCGTCCACTCAGTTCCGCGAACGCCTCGAGCAATGCATACGGGCAGCTACCCGCGGCCAGCCCCAAAGGCGGCACGTCGATGTGGGTTCCGGGCTCCAGGGGTTTGCCTTCGTAATGGACCGTGGCAACCCAGCGGCCGCAACGCTGGCCCGTGATGGCCACTTCGATGTCGGCAAACGCGAACCGGCCGTCGAGGAAGCCCGCACACAACGCATCCTGGGTGTGAAGATTTTGAATTGCGGTAAACAGGTCGGAACGAAAATGCCCGGCAACGCCGGGTGACGGTCGCGCGATGTCGATCAGTCCCACTTGCAGCAGCGAGGAAAGGGGATCGGGATCGGCATCCTGAGCACGGAAACTCCTGGTGCCGGTCCAGGATTGGTAGCCGTTCCGAAAAACGCTCCAATGCTCCGCCGCATCGCCGATGATCACCTCGCCGAAATCTGGAAGCCAGAGAGGCGCTACTGAGTCCAAGAAAACCGGGGCTCGGCCGCAGTTGCAAAGGCGCGTGCGAAGAACGAGAAATTCGCCTTGGCGTTCGACCTGAATATCGAGGCTCAGGCCGTGCTCCTGGTCCTCCGTTGCGGAGCGCGCGCCGCTGGCGGTTCGTTCCAAGTAGGGGCGAAACACTGCGGGATTGTTCGCCAAACGGTATCGCACGACCGGCCGCAAGCCCTCCAGTGCAACGGCGCCATCTTCCGCCCAAAAGAAAAACCGCCCGTTGCGGATTTCGTAAGTCAACCCCACAACTCGCCTCCTCTTCTCCGCCCTCTTCCTCCGAATCGCAAGCTGCTGCAAGGCGGATTTGCGAGTTGCACCGGAGGTTGCCGGCGGGTTTTGGATGCGCGCGCTGTCAGGACAATGCGGACCCTGGCGGAGGATACGCCAGTGTGCCCCGCAAAGCCGCAACTTCTTCCTCCGGCGCGTACGGGAGCCAGAGCCGGCGCTCTTCGCGCCACACGCGCACTTGCGCCTCGGCTCGGGCGCGCCGCTCGGCATCCAGCCCGGTGTCTTGGCCGCAGTAAACGGTTTGCGAGGGAAAGGCAAAGCCCGTTCCGCTTTCGCTCACGATGTCCATGATCCGCAGAAACAAGTCTTCTCGGATCGCGAGGAACTCGTTGTAGTCCGCGGTCTCCACGTATGCAAAAATTTCCACGTCCAGCGAGTAGGCCCCAAAGTTCACAAAACGCACGCGAGCTGGGTCCGCGGAAATTTTTGGATGCGACACTAAGAGCTTTTTGAGTTCCACGAGCACGTAACGCAGTTGGTCGGGGCTGGTCTCGTACCGAAGACCAATCGTTGCTGCGAGGCGAATACGATCGCGGCGGCTGAAGTTCTCGATTTGCATGGAGGCGAACTCCCCGTTGGGAACCGAGAGTAAGGTGCGGTCGAGCGTGCGAATGCGGGTGGAGCGCAAGCCGATGTCCTCTACGGTGCCGACCTTGTCCCCAAAGCGGCAAAACTCGCCCACACGCACGGGCTGGTCGGCCACCAACGTAATGCCCCCGAACAAATGCTCCAGAGTTTTTTGCCCCGCCAGCGCTACCGCCAGACCGCCGATTCCCAAACCGGCGAGCACACTCGTGACATTGAACCCGAGGTTTTGCAAAGCAGCCAATAGGGTGAGCGTCGCTAAAAACACTTTCGCAGCTCGCCGGCCTAAAGGTAAAAGCGACGCCACCGCTTGCCGATTGGCGGCTCGCTCCTCGATCGCCCGCGCGGCCACATCCACAGCTCGCATCAGGAGCCATGCAGTGGCCAAAACCAAACCAGCCCCGATCAGCGACCGCATCGTGTGCGCCGTGCGAACCGACAGCGCCAGCACGGGCAGCTCGCTACGAAATACGGCAAGCGCCAGCAATGCGTGCAGGGGCGCGCGCATGCCGACAACCGCATCTTCGCTGAGCGGCACCCATGACTGAGACACAATCACTTGCCCCGCCCGCACGATGAGCCGCGTGAGCAGCCACCCTAGAAACCAGGCGGCGATTACGGCCACGGCGAGCCCGAGCCACTGCCATAGCCGCACCCCGAGGAACTGCATCTCGATCAGCGTCTCAGGCAGGTATTCCTCGATCGGGCCGTAGCCAAATTCCTGGTAGAGCGCGGGAACACGTGCCACCGTGTCGGCGGAGAATTTCCAAATCAAAACCCCGTCCTCGCGGGCCACGCGCTCCAAAAACAACCGCGTTGGTTTTTCCGCCGAAGGGATGACCGCCACGCTTTCTCGCTTTGCGGGGAGACCATCGTCGCGGTCCCCCTCCGGGGCATCGCTCAACTGTTCCGGATCGAGCCACACCGTTCGGTCGATCACCCGGCAGAGCTCGCGAGCCAGCACAGCCCCGGAGTCGTCGCGCTCCGATGCCCGAATCCGGCGTAAATCGAGGTATTGCGCAGCTCGGGCGTAGTCCTGCGCCTGACACGATTGAAGAAACCCGCGCACCGCGGAGCGGGGAGTCCCCCGGTCATAGTCGTCCACTGGCCCCGCACTTGTCGGCGTGGGTGCTGGCACTACCGCCGCAGGCGTTTCCGGCGCCTGAGCTTCCAAGCGCATCACGAGCGATACACCGAGTAGCCACACAACCCAGCCGGTAACCCCATAACGCATCGGCACAGCACCGACTCTCATACCGTAACCTCCTCCGAACATTTCCCGCACGAGATTGGTGCCTCTACAGGAGCAAGGCAAGCAGAAGCCCCAGGGCGCGGCTGAGTTTTCTTCGTAACCAGATCCGGCTAGACGAGTGCCCATGGTCACGATCGAAGAGTTCAGCAAAATTGACCTGCGCGTGGGCACGGTGGTCGCGGCGGAAACCCACCCGAACGCCGACCGACTCCTCGTGCTTCGAGTGGATCTCGGTTCCGAACAACGACAAATTGTGGCTGGCATTCGCTCCCACTACAGCCCCGAGGACCTAGTGGGCCGCCAAATTGTCGTTGTCGCCAATCTCCAGCCAGCCACCCTGCGCGGAGTCGAAAGCCAAGGCATGCTGTTAGCCGCCAGCGACGAAGACGGACACCTGAGTATTCTCACCACGGAGCGGGCGGTGCGCCCCGGGGCAAAAGTCAAGTAGTCGCGCACCGACGTTCCTCACCGCACTTGGCTCACGAGCGCCACTGGGGTACGCAACGAGAGCACCGACGCAAAGGAGCGTGACCATGGCCATTGATTTCTCCTTTCCCCCAGAGATCGAAGAGGTACGGTTGCGGGTACGCGAGTTCATTCGCGACGTGGTCCGACCGCGCGAGCAGGAAATCGAACAACGCCCCAACGACCGTGGCTTCCTCATTCGCAAGATCATCGAAATGCGCCAGGCCGCAAGGGAATGGGGCCTGTGGCTCCCCCACATGCCCAAGGAGTACGGAGGCATGGGCTTGGGCCACGTGGCCATGGCGGCAGTGCAGGCGGAAGCGGCCAAGTCGGCGTTCGGACCTTATGCGCTCAATGCCCAGGCGCCGGACGAGGGCAATATGCACACACTCCTCCATTGGGGCACCGAAGAACAAAAGGAAAAGTACTTGCGGCCCCTGTGCGAAGGGGTGATTCGCTCGTGCTTCGCCATGACCGAACCAGAGGTCGCCGGGTCGGATCCGACTCTCATCCAAACGCGCGCCGTCCTGGAGGGAGACGAGTGGGTCATCAATGGCCACAAGTGGTTTATCTCTGGAGCTCGCGGAGCGAGCTTCGCGATCCTGATCGCACGCACGGAGGACAACCCCCCGATTCCTCAGGCTGCCAACTCTGCGTTCCTTGTGGACTTGCCCGCAGAAGGCTGGACGATTGTGCGCGATATCGAAACCATGGCGGGCAGCCACAACCACTGCGAAATCCGCATCGAAAATTTGCGGGTGCCACGCCAGAATTTGCTGGGCCAACGCGGCCAAGGACACCTCCTCGGGCAAAGCCGGTTGGGACCAGCCCGTTTGGCGCACTGCATGCGCTGGATCGGACAGGCAGAAATGGCCCTGGATATGATGGTGGACCGTGCGCTGAAGCGCTACGCCCACGGCTCGTACTTGGCGGAAAAACAGGGGATTCAATGGATGATCGCCGACTCCGCCATGGAGTTGTACCAGTGCAAGCTCATGGTGCTGCATGCCGCGTACAAAATCGACCGCGGCGAGGATTTTCGCAGCGAAGTCTCCATGGCCAAGCATTTTGTCGCCAACGCCCTAAACCGCATTATCGACCGCGCCATTCAAGTACACGGCGCCCTGGGGTACTCGCTCGACACCCCGCTCGCACGCATGGCACAACACGCGCGCTGGGCCCGGTTTGCCGACGGCGCCGACGAGGTACACCAGTGGCGCATCGCACAGCGAACCATCGAGGCGTTTCGGCGCGACGGCACCACCAAGGCGGCAACGGGTGGCCTGCCGCTGTAGCACGGTGAACTGGCTTCGTTACCGCTCGACGCCCCTCTTCATCTTGGCCTGTGGGCTCCTAGTGGTAGCCTTTCCAGCGTGCCAGAGCGCGAAGCAGCGCCACCCGCTAACTGGGGCCGACGTCGTGCTCGTCGTCGTAGACACGCTGCGGGCCGACCATCTCGGTCTTGCAGGATACCCCTGGCCGACATCCCCGTTTCTCGATCGATTGGCCTCGGAGTCGGTGGTCTTTACCGATGTCGCGGCGCCTTCATCGTACACCCGCGAGTCCATCGCCTCCCTGTTTTCGGGCGCCTGGCCATCGTGCGCCGGCGCCGTGGGGTGGGACGCCACCCCCGAACGGGCCCAGGTGACCCTAGCGGAAACGTTTCGCCGGGCTGGTTACGCGACGGCCATGGTGACCCTGACAACCATGCTGGGACACCCGGCCTTCGCGCGGGGCTTCGATCGCGTAGAGCACCTGGCCTCACAATGGGGAGTCAGTCGCGCAAGCCCAAAGCTGACCCAGCGCGCCTTGGATTTGTGGAACGAGCCAAATCGCAAGCCCGTCTTCCTGTATTTGCATTACCTCGACCCCCACGGACCCTACGACCCACCGCCGGCGGTACTGCAGAAGTTTCCGCAGGCATCCGACCTGGTTCTCGACCTCTACCGTGACGTTCGCCCCCACCTTCCCGAGCTCAGCGCACAAGGTTTCGACCGCAAGGATCCCCGCTTTCGAGAATTGGTTCGCCGCTACGATGCGGAAATTGGCCACACGGATGGCGCACTCGAGCAACTCTTCGAGGGACTAAGAGGTCACGCCCGTGGGCGGCCCCTGTTGGTGATTGTCACCGCCGATCATGGGGAGGAATTTCTGGAACACGACTTTGTCGAGCATGCTTGGACCCTTTACGAAGAGGCTGTGCGTGTGCCGTTGCTGTGGTGGTCGCCCGGAGTCCTGTCGCCGGCGCGGTCGGACCAGCCCGCTTCGCTGGTGGATGTGTACCCGACACTCGTACGATTGCTCCGCCTCGAAGAGCCCCCGCTACTTCCTCATGCCGGCGGGCGCTCGCTGTTCGAGATCACCCCACACGAGGTGCGCCCAGCGAATTTGCAGGGGCGTGCCCGCTGGGCGGAGTTGGGAATTGCCGAACGAAACGTATTGCGGGCTCTTTGGCTGGATGGCTGGAAGTACACCGCCGCACGACGCTGGCTCGAGCCAGCCGAGCGCTCCCGGTCGAGCCAAATCGAAGAGACGTTGCGGGCGCAAAGAACAGTCCCTTCTCTTCCTTCCCCAGAAGTGGTCGCGCGGGAAGAACTGTTTCACCTTCCGAGCGATCCCACCGAAGCCCATGATCGCAAAAGCGACGCAGTGGAGCGCTTGGCCCAAATGAGGGCGTTGGCAGCGCAGCAGGAACAACGCTGCCCCTTGCAGTCGCGGGCAGCGTCCACCCCGCTGTCCCTGGCTCCTCACGAAGTCGAAGCGCTGCGTCAATTGGGCTACTGAGCGACACCCGCGGTCGGATCTCGAGGTCACGCTCCGCGGCCCGGAGAACGACCCTTCTCTAGGGTGCGAAGCTGTGATACTCGTTGAACCTAATCGGAGAAGGAGGCGAACATGAGGAACGGCTTTTGGAACGCTGCGTGCGGAACATTTCTAGCCGTTTTACTGAGTGCGCCAGCGGGGAGCTCACTGGCTGCGGCTCCAAACCCGCGCTGTGTGGCGGATGCCGCACACGAACGCAACCTCTGCCGCGATTTGTGCCGAGAAAATTTCCAAGCAGCCAAGGACCTGTGCCGGAACATCAACCACGACTGCGCCGAGGCATGTCGGGCGGGGCGCGAGGCATGTCTCCAGGGCACGCCGGAAAGCCCCGGGCCTCTGGCAACCCTCCGAAGCTGCATAGAAGCGTGCAATGCCGCTTTGGATGCCGAGCGCAACCGTTGCCGCACCGAGCAGTGCCCGGAAGGCAGCCCCGACCGCGAAGCTTGCCTCGATGCCTGCATCGATGCTGCGCAGGTCCAAGCCTTTCAATGCCGCGACAACTGCCGCGAGGCGGCCCGCCCCGGGATCAAATTGTGTCGCGACGCGTTCCGCGCCTGCATTCGGGCTTGCCCCCCAGCCCAATAAGAGGCTGACCGACCTCGTCAGTCATCGCGCACACGGACCAGCACCTTCGCGACAAACCGGGCGGTACTGCACCTGCGACCTTGAACGGAAAGGCGGCCGAGCGCGCTCGCCGGCCCTGCAGAGCGTCGAAGGCGACGCCCTGCATTCCACCGGTACGAGCTGTTCTTCCAAGACGGGGACGTCACGTATCCCCCCTGGGAGCGCGGACATCCTGGTCGCCTTACACAACGAACGAATGCGGCTTCGAGTTGCCGGCCCCTTCGTTCACAGTGACCGAATTCTGCACGTTGTTTGCCGGCGTTGCGTCAACCCAAGCGGCGCACGGATCTCGAACTGCAACCCCACGTAGGGGCGAATGCCCTCGCCCGTCCACGCTCCCCGTTCCCCGGGCGCGCGGCCGCCGTGCGCTGACAAATTCCGGCTACGCAATCACGGAGCCCCCGGGCCTCGGGCGCGTCACCTCACTCGAGCGGACGGTCCGCCTGCAGCGGAATGCCGAGTTCCTCCATCTTGCGATACAGCGAAGAGAGGGAAACCCCGAGCCGTTGGGCCGCTTGCCGCTTCTCCTGGTTGCACTTAGCGAGCACCGACTGAATATGCGCCTTTTCAAAAGCACGCACCGCTTCTCGCAAATTATCCGTATCGGGGATTTCCACCGTAACTCCCGCGCTTTGTTGCACAGCGCGCGGCAGGTCGCGCACGGTGATCCAGTCGCCATTGCCGATGATCATGGCATGTTCGATCACGTTATCGAGCTCGCGGACGTTTCCCTTCCAGGGCAAGGACATGAGAAGCTTCATCGTGGCACTATCCACACCTTTAAAATTCTTTTTCAGCTCGCGGTTGTGGAGCCGGACAAAATGTTCCACGAGTAGTGGGATATCCTCGCGGCGCTCGCGCAACGGTGGGATTTCGATGTTGAATACGTTGAGGCGGTAGTACAGGTCCTCCCGGAAACGACCCTCATCGACTGCCTTTTTCAAGTCGTGGTTGGTCGCGGCGATGATGCGCACCTCCACTTTGAGCGGCGTGGAGGCCCCAATGGGCAAAATTTCCTTCGCCTCGATCGCCCGCAAAATCTTCACCTGCAACGAGACGGGCATGTCGGCAATCTCATCGAGGAAAATCGTGCCGCCACGCGCGCGCTGGAACAGACCCTCTTGGTTCGCGACGGCTCCAGTGAACGAACCCCGCATGTGACCGAAGAGCTGGCTTTCCAACAGGGTCTCCGGAATCGCGCCGCAGTTGACCGGCAGGAAAATGCGGTCGCGGTACTCGCTGAAGTGATGAATTGCGCGCGCCACCACTTCCTTCCCGACACCGCTTTCACCAGTAATCAACACCGTACTGGGTGTCGGGGCCACTCGGCGGACGAGCTCCATCACCTCCCGCATCGCGGCCGAGCGCCCAACGAGATTCTCGAAATCCCATTGGCGCTCGACCTGACTGCGCAGCAGTTGGTTTTCCCACGCAATGCGGCGGTGGGTCAACAGATGATCGATCTTGTGCAGCAGGTCATCGAAAATGATCGGCTTGAGCAAGTAGTCTTGCGCGCCGCGACGGATGGCTTCGACTGCGGTTTCCACGGTGGCGTGGGCGGTCATTAGCAATACCAGGGTCTGCGGGGCGATTTCCCGCGAGCGGCGCAGGACCTCTAGCCCATCTGCCCCGGGCATACGGATGTCCGAAAGAATCAAGTCAAATTCACTGTCTTCCAGCGCGCGCAACGCAGCCGTGCCGTCGCTCACGGCGAGAACATCGTAGCCCTCCTCGCGCAAAACCTCGGCAAGGCTCTCGCGCACCGCAGCTTCGTCCTCTGCAACGAGAATTCGGCCTTTCTCCCCGGAAGTCTTTTGTGTCGTACTCATATCCTGCTTGCCTTCACACGCCGGCTATTCGGGCTCCTCGAGCCCGGGCAAATCTTGCTTGGTGTCCCACAGGTCCAGAAGGTGGGCCAGGTAGCGTAAAAAATCGGTCTCGCTCACTAGGCCAACCAGCCCCCCTTTTTCGACCACTGGCAAACAACCGATCTTGTGTTCGAGCATGAGTTGCACGGCCTCGCGTACAGGCATGTCGGGGGTTGCCGTAATGACCGGGGTCGTCATCACTTCGCGCACGGGGATTTTCGCGAGCCACTCCCGTTCCGCTGCGGGCCGCAAATGCAAGGCTGTGGAAATGGCGGCGCGGAACAAATCACGTTGGGAAAGGATGCCGACGAGTTTACCGTCGTCGACGACCGGCATGTGGCGGATCCGGCCGAGTCGCATCAGCGAATCCGCTAAATCGAGACGATCTTTTCCGTCGAGTGTCACGACCTCTGTTTGCATCAAATCCCGCACGCGCATGATCTGGCCCTGGTTATCAACATGTGTGCCGAGTTTTGTGTGCTCTCCTGCCTAACGGTTCTCGGACAAAGCTACCAGTCGCGATACCGGGACATCCGCGGTCGTTCGCAGCCTCGGGAACCCGCGCCGGTAGCCCGAACCATATCGGGCGCGGCTTGAACCCGAGCCCGCAGCCTGCCAGTTTGAGGGTCATGGCGCCCGTCAACGGAACCGTGCTGCTGGCCAGCCCGCGCGGCTTCTGTGCCGGCGTATCGTATGCCATCGAAATCGTGCGGCTGGTACTCGAGCGGTACGGGGCTCCGGTTTGGGTTCGCCACGAGATCGTACACAACCGCCACGTGGTCGACGAACTCCGGGCAGCCGGCGCACGCTTCGTCGACGATCTGGCGAAAGTGCCGGAAGAGGCGATCGTGATCTTTAGTGCCCATGGTGTTTCGCCTGCTGTGCGCGCAGAAGCCAAAGCACGCAAGCTACGGATCATCGATGCCACCTGCCCGCTGGTGACCAAGGTGCACTTGCAAGTGCTTCGATGCGCGCGTGCGGGCTACGAAATCATCATGATCGGTCACCGCGGCCACGTCGAAGTCGAAGGCACGATGGGGCATGCCCCCGGGCAAATGTACCTCGTCGAGAACCTCGAAGATGTGAAACGGCTCGAAGTGCGGCAGCCGGATAAACTCGCGGTGGTCACCCAAACAACTCTTTCCGTAGACGATACCAAAGAGATCCTCAGCGCGCTCCAGAAGCGCTTTCCCACGATTCGCCTGCCCCCTCGGGAGGACATTTGTTACGCCACCCAAAACCGCCAGCTCGCCGTGAAAGAACTGGCACGCCGCGCGCCTTTGGTGCTCGTTCTGGGCTCTGTGACTTCGAGCAACGCCAATCGGTTGGTGGAGGTCGCCGCCAAAGAGGGGGCGAGCGCGCGGCTCATTGAACAGGCCGAGCACATTGCCTTGCATTGGCTGACGGGCATCCACACGGTAGGGCTTACCGCGGGCGCGTCGACACCCGAATACTTGGTGCACGACACCTTGGATTACTTGGCGAGGCTGGGGTTCTCTCGGGTGGAAACGGTAGAAGTCGTGCGAGAAAACGTTGCCTTTCCCCTACCTCGGGCGTTGCGGCACGCGTGAGTGAGCCGGCGGGCTCCACCGCGTCGGCGCGGACGCTCACTTCTCGACGGGATAACCCGCTTCCAACCACGCGCGCCAGCCGCCCCACATGGAAGCCACCCGCGTGTAGCCCATTCGCTGCAAGCTTTCCGCCGCTAATGCCGAACGGTAGCCGCCGCCGCAATAAAGCACGATGGGAGTTGCGGCATCGGGGCACAACGCCTCGATGTCGCGTTCCAACACGCCCTTGCAAAGGTGCCGAGCGCGGGGGAGATGCCCTTGCATCCACTCACCGTGCTCGCGCACATCCAGAAGCACGAACTCCTCGCCGCGCTCGATCATCCCTTTGACTTCTTCGATGCTCACTTCGCGAATGTTTTTTCGCGCATTGTCCACAAGCCGCAGAAACCCAGGAGAGTGTTTCACCGGTAGGCCTCCTCCGGCAGCCGTGCTGCCCATACTAAACGTTCGTCGGCAACCCGCAAACGTAAAAGTCTCCCCGGGGGCGCGCCAGCCTCCACGGAGATTTTTGCGAAGCCCAAAGCCTCGCTACCTGCCGGATTCCCTAAGGCCACGCTCTTGCACTTCCTCGAGGCACAGCATGAGCGAAGGGATTTCGTCTGGAGTCCAACGCCAGCGCCGTGCTAAAGGGCCAAGCATATGCGGACCCGTTTGCAGCCCCGGCGGACTTCGTGCGTCGCGCTCTTCCTGGTTGCCGCAACCTGTGCGCTTGCGGGCGCCAGCGATGCGCAACCCAAAGCCGAGGCCAGCGGCCTGGTGCGGGTACGCGTGCTACGAGTGGAGACGAGCCGCTTAGTGACCATCCTCGGCGGCGAAGCCACGGAAGCCGACACAGTCTTTGCCGTCCCGATCGAGCGTTTCCTGGCGCTGGCGAACCGGCCGGATAGCGGTGTCCAACTGGAGGAAAGTGAATTCCGCCTCCGCGGGCAGCGCCTGCGCCTCGACGGCGTGGGCTCAGGGGGCGGCTACGTGCTCGTGGATCTCGCCAACACATCGATGCAATGGATGCACCCAAAAGAACGGGCGTATGTGGAGTGGCGCAAGCCAAATGATCCAGCGAGAAGGCCGACCCCGCTTTCCCAGTTGGAACCTCTGGGCCGCGAGCTGACGATCCACGGATTTCGCACTCGCGGTTACCGGATGCAGGCCTCCGGCGGTACGGCCTGGCTTTGGATCGCATCGGAACCCGCGGCCCTGGCGCCCGTCATGAAGCGGATCGCGGATTTACAACTGGCTGTGAAGTCGGAACCTGAAACGCTCGACCAATGGGCGATCGGCCGTGCGATGCAGGAGGGAGTGCCCATACGTGTTCAGGCACTGTCACCGAAAGAGTACGTAATCCGCGAACTCGTGTCGTTCACACCCAAGACCTGGGATGCCGCGGAGTTCCAGGTGCCAGCGGGGTGGAAAGCCATCCCGGTCGAGCGGGCCGGCGCGGCGTCGCCAGCGGGGAGTTGCCAGAACTGTGAGTAAGGCCGAACTCCATCCGGCTCTCACGGTATTCGCCCCGGACTTGTTTCGCGGGCGGACTGCGCTGGTGACGGGCGGTGGCCGAGGCATCGGGCGCGCCATCGCGCTCGCTTTTGCCAGACTCGGTGCCAACGTCATTGTCGCGGCTCGCACCCCCGATCTTCTAGAGCAAACCGCTCGGGATATCGCAGAGCTCGGCGCCGAGGCTTTGGCCGTACCCACAAATATTCGTGAAGTGAACCAAGTGGAAAACCTCGTGGCGCGATCGCTCCAACGCTTTGGCGCCATTGACTTCCTGGTGAACAATGCCGGCGGCCAGTTCCCCGCGCGCCCGCTGGACATTAGCGACCGCGGGTGGCGGGCGGTGGTGGACCTCAACCTCAATGGCACCTGGAATATGTTGAATCGGGTCGGCCGCCACATGATCGAGCGCGGCTTCGGGGCAGTGGTCAATATCGTTCACATTTATTCCTTCGAGCGCGGCGCCCCCGCCTTTGCGCACTCCGGGGCGGCACGGGCAGGAGTGGTCAACTTGACCCGCACCCTTGCGTACTACTGGGCTCGGCGCGGCGTGACCGTCAATGCCCTGGCGCCGGGCACCGTTTCCACCCGTGGTTTGCGGGAAGAAGAGTTCAGCCGCGCGGAAGTCAGCGATTACGAGGCCTTGGCCGTGCGCGACATTCCAGCACACCGCCTAGCAGACCCCGAGGAGATCGCCGCTGCTGTAGTTTTCTTATGCTCCCCGGCCGCACGTTACATCAATGGTGCCGTGCTCGTGGTAGACGGCGCGTTGTCGCTCGACAACTGGACTCCCATGTGGGACCCAGAGGCCTTCTAGGCTCGCTCCCTTGCCGTGCCGCATACAGCAATGCCGGAAATCACATTAGCCGACGTTCGCGAAGCCGCCGGACGCATCGCTGCCTCGATCCATCGCACCCCCCTCCTTTCCTGTGCGGGTTTGAGCGACGCGGCGCATTGCCAACTGTGGTTCAAGTGCGAGCAGTTTCAACGCACCGGCTCGTTTAAATTCCGCGGGGCCTGCAATGCGGTATTTTCCTTGCCGGCGGATGCCTTGTCTCGCGGCGTGGTGACGCATAGCTCCGGAAACCATGCCCAGGCAGTGGCCCGCGCGGCACGACTGCGCGGCGCACCGGCGTTTGTCGTCATGCCCCGCAACTCGGCACGGTGCAAGGAAGAAGCAACGCGCGCGTACGGCGCAGAAGTCCTTCACTGCGCTGCCACCATGGCCGATCGCGAACGTGTCGCTGCAGAAGTGCAGCGCCGAACAGGCGCGCACTTGATCCACCCCTACGACGACCCGCGCGTGATCGCGGGACAAGGTACGGTTGGTCTCGAGCTACTGGAACAGTTGCCCGACGTGGACATTGTCGTGGTTCCCGTGGGCGGCGGCGGACTCGCCAGCGGGGTGTCGGTGGCAATCCACGCTTTGAAGCCTACCGTTCGAATTTTTGCTGCCGAACCGGAAGGGGCTGGCGATGCAGCACAGTCACTGCGAAGCGGTATCCTACAAAGATGCGACCGCCCCGTGACGATCGCCGATGGCTTGCGAGCACAATTGAGCGAGCGCACCTTCGGCATATTACGAGCGCATCTCGACAGCGTCGTGCTCGTTCCGGAGGAAGCCATCGTGCGAGCCATGCGCCAATTGTGGGAGCGCACGAAGTGGCTCGTCGAACCGAGCGCAGCCGTTGCGTTTGCGGCTCTCTTCCAGCCGCCGCTCGATCGGATCCGCCGCGGGCAGCGGGTTGTCGTCATTTTGACCGGCGGCAACGTGGACCTCGATCGCTTACCATGGAACGAAGGGCCGCTGACTGCGGCCGGCAACAATCTCACCCAATAGGAGGAAGCATGACGGCAGATTCGTTGCAGGTGCTGTTCGAAAACAATCGCAAATGGGCAGCCTCGATGACCCAGCGCGACCCGGAATTCTTTTTGCGCCTGTCGCGCCAGCAGGCCCCGCAGTATTTATGGATCGGCTGTGCGGATAGCCGCGTTCCAGCGAACGAGATTGTCGGGCTTTTGCCCGGAGAAATCTTCGTCCATCGCAATGTCGCGAACATTGTCTTGCACGCCGATCTCAATTGCCTGTCGGTGTTGCAATACGCAGTGGAAGTTTTGCGGGTGAAGCACATCATCGTGTGCGGGCACTACGGCTGCGGTGGCGTGGCTCACGCGATGGGCCACGGGGAGCTCGGCCTGATCGACAACTGGCTGCGCTGCATCAAAGACTTGTACCTGCAGCACGCGGCAGAGTTGGATGCGCTCGACGAGCCCGCGCGGCTGCGGCGGTTGTGCGAGCTCAATGTCCGCCAGCAAGTGGCAAACACCTGCCACACGACGATCGTGCAAAAAGCGTGGGCGAGCGGGCAGGAGCTCACTGTCCACGGCCTGATTTACGACATTCGGGACGGTCTCTTGCACGACCTCGGAGTGAGCACCCAGGCTGCCGCGCAGGTGCCCCCAATTTACCGCCTCTGCGCTTGAAGTCGGCGAGGGTTGCCCGAAAAGCGGCGGCGCGTACAATGGCCGCGAATTTCGACGCGACAAAAGGAGGAAGCTCGCTTGGCCGGAATCGTTCGGTACGGTAGCTACATTCCATACTTTCGCTTGCAGCGTCAGGCGATCGGTGCGGGCCGCGGGGAACGCGCCGTGGCCAGCTACGACGAAGACGCGGCTTCGCTCGCGGTCGAAGCGGGGCGCGATGCATTGCGTGGAGGACTCAGCGTGGACACGCTCATCTTTGCCACTACGAGTCCGCCGTACGCGGAGAAACTCAATGCTGCTACGGTGCAGGCAGCGCTGGACTTGCCCGAGTCGGTCGCCGCCTTCGAGCTCTCGGCCACTACCCGTGCCGGCGCTTCGGCCGTGGCCTTGGGGCTAGACTTGGCGCAGGCGGGCCAAAGGGTTTTGGTGTGCGCCAGTGACGTCTCCGTCGGCGCTCCGGGCGGCATACGCGAGGCCCAAGGGGGCGATGCGGGGGTGGCGTTCGTGTTGGGGCCGGACAGTGAAGCCATCGCGCGCCTCGTCGGCAAGGCAGCGCGCACGGTGGAAATTCTCGACGTTTGGCGCATTCCCGAGGAACGCTTTCCGCGATCGTGGGAAGAACGGTTTGCTGCAGAAACCCTCGGTCCCGCGGTGGTGGACACCACCAAACAAGCGCTGGCGGCCGCTGGAGTGCAACCTCAGTCTCTCAGCCACGTCGTGCTCGATGGCGTCAATCCGCGCACGCTGGCACAGTTGCCGCGCGCATTGGGCATCGAGCCCGGGAAAGTTGCCGACGCATTGACGCAGAGTATCGGCCGTTGCGGCTGCGCCCACGCTGGTCTCGTTTTGGCGTCGGTACTCGATCGCGCGCAGCCGGGTGATCGCATCCTCGTGGTGAGCGAGGCGGACGGGGTGGATGCACTGGTGTTCGAAGTGACGGAGCGAATCCGGTCTGCTCCCAAACCGCGACCAGTGCAGCGCTGGATCGACTCCAAACGCAACGACCTTGCTTATCCCACGTACCTCAAGTGGCGCGGTATTTTACCGTTCGAGCCACCGCGGCGTCCCGACCCGGAGCGGCCGGCGGCACCGGTCATGCGCAGGCATGAGCGGTGGAAGATGGCGTTCGTGGGCTCCCGTTGCCAGCGCTGTCAAACCGGCCACCTGCCGCCGCAACGCGTCTGCGTGCACTGCGGCGCCGTGGACGACATGCGCGAGGAACGCTTTGCCGATACTTCCTGCCGGGTGACCACGTACACCCTCGACTATCTCGCCTATTCGTTGCAACCGCCGGTGGTTGTCGCCGTGGCGGATTACGAAGGTGGTGGGCGCTTTAGTTGTGAGCTAACCGACGTGGATCCCAAGCAAGTCAAAATCGGCGATCAGTTGGAAATGACCTTCCGCCGCTTGTACACGGCTCAAGGAGTACACAATTACTTTTGGAAAGCCCGCCCGATGCGCTAAACGGGCGGCAGCTTCTCAGGAGGATTCTATGGCGAGCAAGGGAATCAAGGACCGCGTGGCCATTGTCGGCATGGGTTGCACGCCATTCGGCGAGCATTGGGACAAGGGCCCCGAAGATCTTCTCATTGAAGCCGCGCGCGAGGCTTACGCGTCGGCCAACGTCGATCCGGAGCAGGTGGACGCGTACTGGCTCGGCACCATGGCGAGCGGCTTCTCCGGGCTCATGTTGTCCGAGGCACTGAAAATTCCCTACAAGCCGGTCACCCGCCTCGAGAACATGTGTGCCACCGGCAGCGAGGCTCTGCGCAACGCAGCGTATGCGGTAGCCAGCGGCGCTTACGACCTGGTGATGGCCATTGGGGTGGAGAAGCTCAAAGACTCGGGATTTTCGGGTCTCGCCATGGCCAACCCGCCCCACGATGGAACGATTTCCAGCATGACCGCGCCGGCGACGTTTTCGCTGCTCGCGCCGGCGTACTCGAAAAAGTACAACGTGCCGGAAGACACGCTCAAACAAGTCCTAGCGCGCATTGCTTGGAAAAATCACAAGAACGGTGCTCGCAATCCGAAGGCGCAATTTCGCAAGGAAGTTTCTATGGACACCATTTGCAACGCGCCGCCCGTGGCCGGCATGCTTGGGATTTTCGACTGCTCGGGCGTGAGCGACGGTGCTGCGGCCGCCATTCTTTGCCGCGCCGAGGACGCACACAAGTACACGGACAAGCCGATTTTCATCAAAGCACTGGCGTTCGCGGCCGGGCCGGCCGAGGGCTACTTCAGCCAAAACTACGACTTCACCACTTTCCCTGAAGTGGTGCGGAGCGCGGAAGACGCCTACCGGCAGGCTGGGGTCACCAACCCGCGCGAAGAAATCAGCATGGCCGAAGTGCACGACTGTTTTACCCCCACCGAGCTAGTCCTCATGGAAGACATGGGGTTTTCTCCCCGCGGGCAAGCCTGGCGCGACGTTCTAGACGGCCGCTTCGACGGCGACGGCCCTCAACCCGTCAATCCGGATGGGGGGCTCAAGAGCTTTGGCCATCCGATCGGAGCGAGCGGTTTGCGGATGATGTACGAAATGTGGTTGCAACTTCGGGGAGAGGCCGGCCCGCGACAAATTGCAAATCCGAAACTGGGGTTAACACACAACCTCGGTGGCGCCCCGGGCCGGTGCGTGAGCTTTGTTTCGATCGTGGGCCTGTAAGAACCGTTCGGGTTCCTCACCGCCCGCCGTGGGGCCGACCGCGAAACTTACTCGCGCGCCACTACGGCTCCACTCGAGCTCCTTCCCGCGAAGCTCGGGCGCAAGCTCGTGCGAAAATGATCCCACCCGGAACGTAGCGGCCGCTGGAACAACAAGTTGAACTCGAGCATCGGGCCGACCACGCAGCGCGTGCACGGAGTGCTGCGATTCCACGCCTCAACCCAATCGGCAGCGAGCAGATCTACTCCCTGCACCTTTCCCTTCGTGTAGGCGCACGGGTAAGCAATACCTTGTGGGTCCACGTAAAGATAACCGCGGCCGGCAGCACATCGGGCCTGCGGATCCGAAACGGCAGACAGGGAAAAATCCGGCCAGCGAGTCAAGCTTTCGAGATAGGCGTGCGAACTCGCCACTGGGCGCCCGCACCGCTTTGCTTCCAACACCTCTAGCCAAAACTCTCGCCAACGATTGTGCGGTACCGAACGCGCCACGTTGCCGCGAACCAGTTCCGTATCCACGCACTGCGGTTGGAAGTGCACGAGAAACCCACACTCCTCGGCAAGGTCCAGCAGGGGTTCGGCCTGGTCCAAGGTGTGCTCCGTCACCACGCAAATCGCAATCACCGGAACTCCCGCGCGCACCAGTCGGCGCGCAGCCTCGACGACGCGCCGCGCGTTCGGGTCGCCCCTAGCCGCCGCGTGCGCAGCCGGAGTACCATCGAGGCTGGTGTACACTAAGTGGGCCTCGTACAAGCACTGACCGCGGCGCTCGAACAAGTTCAGATTCGAATTCACGCTCACCCAAAAACCTTGGGAACGCGCAAGGCGAACAATGTGGCCAAAGTCATCGCGCAGAAGGGGCTCGCCACCGGCAAGCCCGAGCCGCCGAACGCCCATGGCGCGCAATCGGGCGCACAGCAACGAAATGGCATCGAGGGCGAGCTCGGGCTGACGCAGATACGGCGAGTTACAGTAGCTGCAGCGCAAATTGCAGCGATTGGTTACCGCGAACGTGGCCGAAAACGGACGCGGAGGGCCATCCACGTAAAAGGCGAGCAAGCTGCGCAAATAGGCCGCACCTAACGCGGCAACCTCAGTGAGTCGCATAGTAAGCACCGAGAACCACCAGCCAAAGCACACCAAAGTACGCCTTGGTCAGCAGCCAACCGACCTGGAATTTGGGAACGGTCAAGTAGGGGACGATAGGAAAGAACGCCGAAATCGCCGCCAGCCCCGGAATCTCCAAGGCCGCCACAAGCACGACCGCCAACAACATGCAGAGCCCCAGCAATGTTACCGGCACAGCGCCGGGAGTACCGGCCGCAATGGTGCGGATCCCGTTGCGCACATCGACTTCGCGATCGGCGAGAGTCTGGTACACATGGCACACAGCCGTCATGATGCCCACAACGCACAAAAGGGACCAATCTCGGGTTACGATGCTGGCGTACGCAGCCCCCCAAAAGCCGCACCAAACGACGTCGACGACGGGAACACCTTTGAACACGCCGGAGTATGCGCCATTGACAATCAAAATGACCACCACAGCTAATGCCGCTGGCCACCCACTTCCCGCAAGAGCGAGGCCCACACACGCCACGGCGATGACGACAAGTGCAATCGCGACCTCCTTTCGCAGAGCCAAATGCGCCGCGACCAATTCTTGGTTCTTCCGCGGATTCCCGCGATCGCCTGTGGCATCCCAAGCATCGTTGAAGCCATAGAGTGCCGCCAAGATCAGGGCAGACACCAACACGAACGTGCCCACTTCGACGACAGTCTTCCCCAGGAGAAAGGCGAGCGAAACGTTGATGGCCAACAACACGCCCTCGAAACGGCGCAGCCGGTCCACGAGGGAGCCCGCCACCACACTCGCCCCGGGAAGCAACCCCAATCCCCACCGGATCGAGGCCGGCGCATCGGCGCATTGGCCTGGCGCTGCGGGCTGAACGGGCACGGCCATAAGCCGCAATACTATGCCCTTTAAAGGGAGCTATTCAAGACAGCGCGGGCGACCTTCGAAGGTGACCATTTTCCCGTACCCCGGCCTCATACTCGGAACACCTACTGCATCGCGCGCCGCCGCAAGCAGGCCACCCCCATGCTCAGCAGAACCACCATCAACAACATCACTCCCCACTCCCGCACCGCCGGAATGGGAGCCGGCAGCGTCGCGCGCACGTTCAGTGAGGCCGTATCGCACCTGTCGTCGTGGCACAATCGGTACTGCACCGTGCAGGCCCCTGCCGCTGGAACAGTAAAGGTCACGATACCGCCCGCGGTCACCGCGGCAGCGTCGCAGGTGCTGCTCACCAAGGTGTAGCTCGCTCCGGGAGGTGCTCCATCGTTCCCGGCAAGATTGAAACTCTGGCTGCTTCCGCCCGGAAAACTGGCGGCGTCGTCCACAGCATCCACAATGGGTACAGGCGTAGCGCCGGAGGTCGCGGTGTTGTTGGTCATGTCGGGGTCGAAGGTCTCAGAAGAGGCGGTGACGGTGAAGCGAGGCCGTGACCGTGAAGGTGACGCCCGTTTCCGCGTATCGCCGCCGCCTGGGGTCCCTGGCGCGGTGAAGGTGGAGGTGCAGGAAATGGTGCTCCCGTTGGCCAAGGACGCCGCGGGCACGGTGGCGAGCAGCTGAAACCCGAAATTGCTCCCGCTGAAACACTCACGGCGCAGGTGGCGTTGGTGGCCGCGCCAGAGCCGTTGTTGGTGCAGGAAAAGGTAAGAGTGTAGCTCCCACCAGGACCCAACGACGGCGGCACGCTGGGCGCGTTGGCCTCCATGTCGGCGCCTGCTTCGAAGGCCCCGGCATCGCACTGCGAGCCTTGCGGGCGCGGCACACCGCGCTGATCGGTGGTCGCCGTGCCTCCCGGAGGGCTCAAGAAAGTGCAGTCGGCCGCTGCATCAATGGCGGCGCTGCCTGCCCCCAGGGCGTGGGTTTGGGTGGGGCCGCCGTTGTTGGCCAGAGGCCCGAGGTTCAGAGAAGCCGACTGGGTGAACCCTGGGCACGAGTCGTCGCTGGCGAAGTTCTCACCTTGGCTGTTGAACGTGGCCCCAGAAGCGTTGGCGCAGTTACCTGCCGGGTTGTGCGCCGCCACGATGGAGTTTTTGATGTTGATGGTGCCGGATGCCAGAGTGCGCTTCCGGCGACATTGCGAATACCAGAGACCTCCCTGTGTTGTTCGCCACGGTGACAAAGGTGGCGTTGAGGGTTGCAACCGCGCTGTTGTAAGAATCGCACTCCCACTGATCGCGGCTGTTCCCCGAAATGGTGCTGTTGGTGAGGGTGAGCCGTGCCGGCGTTGAAGATGCCGCCGCCGAATACCGTAAGGGCGATGTTTCCCGAAATGGTGCTGTTGGTGAGGGTTGCGCGTGCCGAGAGTTCCAAGATGCCGCCGCCGGCTTCCGATTGGCGCTGTTAGCCGAAATGGTGCAGTTGGTGACGGTGAGCGTGCCGAGGTTCAAGATGCCGCCGCCTGATCGATCATGGGCATCGGGAGCGATGGGCCCATCGGCGCAGCCGTTTTGCACCGTGACGTTCTGCAGGGTGAGCGTCGCGCCCGAGCGCACCTCGAAGATGCGGAATTCCCCCGCCGCGGCTGTGCCGTCCAGGTTGCACGTCACTGTCGTGCTGCGCTGGATGGTCGCCCCGTTGCCCTGGATGGTGATGTTCGCGGTGACGTCCAAATCGTCGTTGTCGGCTCCCGAGTCGGTGGCATGCCCACTACCGTCGGTATCTCGAGACAAGGTGTACGTCTGGCCGTTCTGGAGGACGATGGTGTGGGAACCACCGCCCAAGTCGTTTGCCTGCATGATGGCGGCGCGCAGGGAACAAGATGTGTTCGACGAAATTGCGCAAGAGGCTGGTGTGGGGGAGCCGTCCGAGAGGTCGTTGGCGTACAACGTGTCCGCAAGAGCCTCCCGGGCCGGACCGTGCAGGAGCACGAGAAGCACGACCGAACGCACGAGCGGCGAGCGAGCAAGCTGGCCGAGCCTTCGGGCTTGCAGGCGTTCTTGCACCTCGGTCACGAGAGCGAGCATGGCGCATATCCACGAACTCCGCGGTGCGGAGAAACGCCACTGCCGCACCGGCGTTGCCACCCGGAAAGGCAGCGTGGACCACTCCCCTGCTGCGCAACATCGCTCGCGGAAAAAATCCTCGAGCAGAATCCCTACGATCCAGCGTATTCGACGTCGGGCCATAGGTCTCTCCCCTCTCTCTCGCCCGAACGCCGAAGCCCCGGCTGCTGGGTGTTCGTCGCCGCAAGCGAGGATGCAACGATTTTTTTTTCGCCTCCCCGATCTTTGTCAACAGTCGCGTAACCGCTCTGTCGTTATGGGACAGTTTGGGGGTAAAAGACGCCACGCCCGAAATGCTGGCGCACATGTTCCCCGCAGAGGTGAGATCCGCGGCCTAAGCTGGCTAACGGCAAAAACGACGTCCCTCGAACGATGCAGAACGAAAAGGACGAAAGGGGTTGCACGACACAACGAAATCCGCGAGCCAACATCTTAACGCCTTTCGCGCAAGGCCCAGCGCCAATGATGAGAGAACACACGCTCTCTTGCAGCCCCGTCGAGCTCGTGCCGTTGCTCGACACCCGAGAGTTTTTCGAGCGTTTTTTCCAGCAACGCCAACCCGTTGTGATCGAGGGCGTCACACGCGGCTGGGCCCCGAGCGAGTTTTGGGCGTGGCCCGCCTTGTGTGAACGCTACCGGGATGCGACGGTCGTGGCCGCCCGTCTGCGCCACGGCACCTTGTACGAAAAGCAGCAGCGCGGGGTCGTCTTCGAGCGCATCCGCCTCGGGCAGTTCGCCCGCGCCGCTAGCCACGGGGAGGCGGCGGCCCATTACGTCATGGCGCCGGTATGGAATTTTCCGCCGGACTTGCAGCGCCACTTCGAAGTCCCTCGCTATTGTGCCCGCGCAAAGTATCTGCGCTCGAAGCTTTGGATCGCTCGCGCCGGCACCGTAACCCCGTTGCACTGGGACATTCCGCACAACTTCCACGTGCATCTTTCGGGACGCAAGCGCTGGCTGCTCTTTCCACCGCAAGCGACGCGCTGCCTGTACCCGCGTGGAATTTGGTCTGGAATGCCGAACTTCGCGCAAGTAGATCCGGAGCAACCGGATTGGAACCGTTTCCCTCGGTTTCGCTTTGCGCACGGCTACCAAGCCGTGCTGGAACCCGGTCAGACTTTGTTCATCCCGTCGGGCTGGTGGCATTACACCCGCACACTCGAAGATGCTGTCTCGCTGAATTTCTGGTGGGGCGGTTATGGGGTCGCGCTGGCGGCCTTCGCGTCCACCTGCTTCAAGCGGTTGCGTGGGATTCGCCAGAACGAATGGGCTTGAAGGACCCCCGGAGGCGGCAGGGGCACGGCGTGCCGCGCCCCACCACCCCCTGGTCTCCCTGCACCCACGGCGCCCCGGGCGACCACAAGGGTTGCCCCTACACGTTCCAGGGGGAAGGGGGGATCCTGCAAGGGCGCGGGCGACCACAAGGGTCGCCCCTACAAAAGGCCAACGTCGTTGGCCCCGCTACTGTCCGCGTCATGGTGTGCCGCCACCCCCGATCCCGACCCGCCGCCGCGGCGCAAACCATGACCGACCACACATGCCATCGCCGTTCGATGCGCCTGCAGGGATCCGATTACACCCCATCCGGCGTCTTTGATCGCCATCGTCCGGCAGGACCGGCCATATTCGTTCGGGGCAATCGTGAACGGGCAAATTGAGTTCGCCCGCAGGCCGGGCGAGGGTGGGACAAAATGGCCAGTAGCGATTGACGAGTGGTGAGGCGTGAAGGATGCGGGGTGTGGGGTGTGAGTTCAGGGGCGACTTGCGAATGGCGAATGGTCCGGCATTCGGTCGCTTCGCCGGAAGCGGACCCCCACCCTAACCCCGTCCATTGGCGGCCGGCACCGATAGCCATCGCCCGGAGGCACGGGGCTTCCCATCTCTCCCGGCGCCATTCACGAGCCCGCAGGGCAGAGAGTTACTTGCCATCGTTCCCGAGACAACTTCGGAATCCACTGCGCACCCGCCAGCCGAGCCACGCGAACTTGACCCAGATGCGCCGGGTCGAAAATGACGAACAACTCTGCAGCCGGCCAATGCCGGCAAATATGGTCCGTGACCAGCAGATCTTGGTCCAGGCCCGGGCTCCAGAAAACGAGCTCCTTCCCGTCGGCAATCAATTGCGGAACTGGCACGGTGCCGCTTTCCAAGCGCAGGTAGCCCACAGGAACGTTGCGAGCAAAGGCAGTCATCGGTCCGACGTACAACCAGCGCACGTCGGGGTGAAACCCACTAGGGTAGTCCAGAACAACGACCCGGGGCACGTCTTCCGCTGCCACGCTTTCCAGAGCCAAGCCGGTTGCCGATGAGGCGAGTATGCGCGGATTCACCCGGTGTTGGAGGACATGCCCGGCCACGCTGGCGAAGATCAACACAGCACACCCGGCCGGCACTCGAGCAGTTTGCGGCAAGCGCTGGAAGATTTGCGCCAGACCCGTTGCGGCGATGACAGCGACGACAACGGCAAAACTAACCGAATGAACGATGTCGACCCGGTCCACTGGCGAAACCAGAGAGGGAAGGATCATGCCGGCCCACAACGCGACGAGCACACGCGCAAGCGGACTTTGGCGCAAAAAGCGCAAACAGACAGCACACCCGAACGCAAAGGCGACCGAGGTCAAAGGATCGAGGATCGTGTCGCCCCAAAGTCGGATGTGCAACCGCGAATGCGCAAATGGCGCAAGCAGCGCTCCCAGTGCGATATCCGCCGAGCGCCGGATATCCACGGCGCGCGCCTCCTCCATGAGGCGGAGCGAGCTCTGGCCCAGCAGCGAGAGGTCGAGCCATGCCGCGTTGCCGTGAAACGACAACAAGTGTCCGGTTTCCTCGAGGGAGAACACCCGTACCCGCGCCGGCAATAAAGCGGCAACAAGCCCGCATCCGCCCGCGATCCACGCCGCCCTGTGCGTGCGCCAGGTTGCTCGCAGGCGCCTGAGAAAAAGCACGCCCGCCACAGCGACGAGCGGCGCCATGCTCGGGTACCCCAGAGCCAACCCAGCTAAAGGCCCAGCATTCGCCAAAGCACAGCGCGAACCGCGGACGTAGAAACGCTCGAGCAACAGCAGCAACGCTACGGTCATCACCGGTCCGAACAAGTACGGGGCAGGGGAAACCGCGAAGAGGTGTGTCAATGGAGACCACAGAAACCCCGCCGCGGCAAAGGCCGCCGGCACGGGGCCGAACAACTTCGAGACCACGGTTGCGAGTCCCAAAGCCGCCGCCGCGAGCCAAAACATTTGGTGAACCTGCAAGCTCGCTAAGCTGACCGAGGCCAACCCAAGCTGCCAACTCGGCAGTCCCTGAAACACAAAGGGCAAAGCGCTGAGATTGGGAAGTTCCGGGTCGTAGCGATCGGCCAAGTAATTCCCTTCGCCATTGACGAAGTGCAGTGCATCCACGAATGCGCGCCACTGGTCCACCGCGCGTGTCGCTTCTAAGCTACCGCGCTCCATCACCAGGAAGACGATTACCCACGCCGCGACTACACTGAACGCCCAAGCGGCCGGTGGCATCCGTCCAGGGCTTGGATCGGGAGCCTGCCTCGCGCGCGAGCTCGGTAACCGAGCCAATAGGAAGCCTGGAACGAACAGCGCCGCCACGTACAGCAACGAGGCCATGCTGCGGCCCTGATGCATCCAAAAGGATAAAAGCAAAACCACTGCGCTTGCGCCGATTGCGCCACCTTCTTGCCAGCGCTTGGGGCGTGACCCCGGCGGGCTGGCCGACGCCAGCGCTGGGGGCGAGCTTCCATAGCGCCAGGCAAACCAGCCAGCAGCGATCCATAAAGCGAGCAGCCGTAACGCAACCCACCAGGACGGGACATCGGGGAAAAGCCGCGCCAGCCAACTTGCGTCGGCATGCCATTCCGGAAGGCGCGCCACTGGAGGCCAAAAGAGCGGCAGGGCGTACAGGGCACACAAAACTGCGATGGCAACACTCGAAAACCCACTACCGCCGGGAAACGATTTTTTGCGACCACGCGCCAAGCTTTGCCCTCCCGATGGACGACTGGACCGCCGCTCGTCGCTCGATGACCCGTGCGCGCGGCCATTGGGACACTCAAGCTGCCACAAACCGAAGGCCACCGCGACTCTTATCGAGGCAAACGCATGAACTGAGCGGCTCGCCATGCGCGCATACGGTCCTTCCCGCACGCGTGCGGCCATTGGCAATCGCTAACAGTTAGCGGCGGCAACGGGCCTTGCTTCAGCCGCACCGACCCGCCCGACAACGAGAGGCGCAAGTGCTCTCCGCCGACGTTTCACGGACTGGGAGAGGGACCTTCTCCTTCGCTTCTTCCCGCAGAAAGTGTCGCGGCCCGGCGCGCCCGCAGACGTTCGGCGACGGCCGGTACGGCTTTAAGCAACATGTCAAAGTATGCCAGCTCCGCGCCTACGCTGGCCCGCAACGCAGCTTCGTACTCCAGAAGAGCCGGCTCGAGCTCGGCCTCTTTGTCCGGAATGATGGTGTCGCGTTCGTCGAGGCATGCGTTCACCTTTTCCGCCAGTTTTTCCAGTCGCTCTTCGCCTTCCTCGCCGAGCTTTTGATGAAGCGTGTTGTTCCATATCGCAAAAAAGCCGATGGTGGCTGGAACCTGCCGGCGCAGTCCGCCGCTGAGCAAGTATAGTTGCTCCGCCAAGCGATCCGGATCGGCCTTGCCGCGGCGCGTGACCAACGCCCCCACCTGAACGAGCCTGTCACGCAAGCGTTGTGCTCCCAGCTCGCGCGCCAGCAAGAATACTGCTTCTCGAAATTCTGCCGCTGTCAGTTGCGCCATTTTCTCCCGCCTCTTTTGTGTTTGCGCCCGCGCACCGGCTCGCGCGAAGCCTGGCACGGTTTCCTAGAAGGCCCACACGTTTCCGGCAATAGGAAGCGGTCATCCACCTACCCTCCGTCAGTCGCGCACCGCGGAGGCAGCGCAGCTCGACTCGAGCTTGACGTTCCGGGGACGAGATTCCCGCAACCCCCGGCTGCACACCGCAACGATGAGCGGAAGGTCGCCTCTCGGTTGCGGGCACCCGTCTGGCTCGCCGCCGTTTTTCTATGCCACCGGCCGCTGAGCCCCTAGTTCCCATTTCGTTCCCCGCGGGAACTCGTTCCACCAGCGCTCGACCCGCTCGCGGGAAACTCGAACTCGAAGATTTCCACTGTCGCCAAGGCGGCATGCACCAGCGCGGGGATGTCCAAGGGTTTCTCGGCTTGGCGTGCCTCGGCAGGCGACATGTGAGTGGCGGGCTGAGGCGGCACGAAGAGCTGGCAGCAGTCTTGGTCCGGCTGGATCGAAATTTCGTACGTGCCAATACTTTCCGCCTGCGCGCGAATTTCGTTCTTGTCCATGGCAATGAGCGGGCGCAGCACCATGGAATCCACCGCGTCTTCGATGGCAGCCAAATTGTCGAGCGTTTGCGATGCCACTTGGCCGAGGCTTTCGCCGGTGACCAACGCCTGGGCACGTGTACGCCGCGCGAGCTCGGCAGCAATGCGCAACATCATCCTCCGGTAGAGGACGACGCGATACGGCCGAGGCACGGAAGCAACGATTTGCCGTTGCACTTCGCCGAAAGCCACGGCATGCAGCCGCGAACGCAACTGGTAGCGAGCGAGCAAACGCGCCAAGCCCTGGGCCTTTTCCAGGCTGCGGCGATCTTGATACGGTGCACCGGAGAAGTGCACGAACTCCACACGGCACCCCCTCCCCATCATTCGCCAAGCAGCCACCGGTGAGTCGATTCCGCCGCTCAGCAGCACCATCACAGTGCCGCTGACGCCAACGGGCAGTCCTCCGAGGCCGCGAACTCGTTCTACGGAGACAAATGCTTCGCGCGCGAGGACCTCGACGAACACCTCGACGTCCGGCGTTTCGAGATTCACCTTCCATCCGAGGCGTTCCTGCAAGATCCTGCCAACTTGCCGGGCAATTTCCGGCGAAGGTATCGGGTAACTTTTGTCCGCACGTTTGGCCCGCACCGCAAAGCTGCCCGCGCTGCGTCCTGCGAGCGCGCCCAACGCCGTAGCGGCCAGCTCTTCTACGGCGCGGCCACTTTTCAACGCGAGGGCGAAATTGGCAATGCCAAACACCCACCCGAGCCGCTGTCGAACCGCGGGCCAGTCGCGGGTGTCGGTCAGGTGAACGATCACCCGCCCTTCCGCCGGGCGCACGTGGGAACACGAAGTGCCGGCCAGCACAGCCTCGATGTTACGGACGAGCTGGCGCACGAACATCGGGCGATTGCGCTGCTTCAAGGCAATTTCGTGATAATGAATGACAACGCGGTGCACGACCGTGAGTGGACCCCTAGCGAGTTTCGGCAGGCACCGCTCTCTACCGGAATCGTTCCATGGCTGCCACTAATGGAGCGAGAGCGCGGCAACTCCCGCGCCCTCGGTGCCGTGTTTCGGCTTCGAGCCCGAACCCTTCGCCATTCGGTTCCCGCGGCGACTTCTCAAGGCGCACCGGCGGAAACGGCCACCGCGAAATCCACAAACTCTCGACCAAATGCACTGCGGAAGGCCTCACCCCACGGCTCATCCCCGCAGGCCCGCGCGAAACTCAACATGCGCGTGACACCATATTGCTCGCTCAGCGATAACACCGCCAAGTAGCTCAGCGAGTATGCGACCTCGGCTGCGCGCTGATCCAGAGCGGCAAACGAAGCCGGCAACTCGCTAAGAGACGCGGCTCGCGCTCCTGCCTGTGACGCCAGTGCCCAGTCCCTCCGCTCGCCGGGGAATTCGTCCTCGCACCACATGGCCAACCCTTCTTGAAACCAAGCCGGCGCACGGCCGCGGCTCCACTCCGTAACCAGTGCGTGAGCCAATTCGTGCCGCGCAAGGTGCTCGAGGCGAGTCCGGTCGCGCTCGGCCAAACCACCGACCGGCACCTGAATACGGCCCGTGTACACACCGCCAGCCCAATCGGGAGACTGAGTCACGGCATAAAACTCCGTACTCGGGTAGAGTACGACTCGAACTGGCGCGGTCGGGGCGACACCGAGCCGCCCGAGCAAGTCGTCGTAAGCTTTTTCAAAGCTGGCGACCACCAGTTCCAGTACACGCGAGTCGTCGAGCACGGGGTGACGGAAATCGAACCGCGCGCTGCGGGTGATTTGATAGTCCCACTCTACATCCACTTCGCGACTCAGGCGCTCGATCTTGCGCGCCAACTGGGGCGATTCCACACCGGCAGCTCGCGCCCGCGCCAAATACTCGAGGGCACGGGTCCGCTCGTCGCGCTGTTCCCACAGTTCTCCTAGAGCCAGGAGCACGTGCGGATGATCGGGAAATTCCTCGAGCGTTTTCTGCCAGATCTCTAGTGCTTTTGCGGGTTCCCCATGTTGGAGCCAAGCCTGGCCCAGCCAAAATTGCACTTCCGGGTCGGCGCCAAGTCGCGCGGCCTCCAAGAAATTCTGAATCGCGTCGAGGGTTTTGCCCGCTTGCAACTGCTCCACACCCCATCCGAGCAACACCTGCTGCAGATTCCTTTGGATCAGGGAGGACCCGGGTTGCAGTTGCAATGCGGCCCGAAGTTGTTGCACCGCCGCGAGCCAGTGGCGCTCGCGTGCGAGCGCCACGCCAGCGTTGTTGCGCTCCGCCGCGGGGGCCGGCAGCGCTTCAGTTTCCGGCACTTCCTTTGTAGTAGGCGAGCGGGTTTCCTTCCCAAAGTGTGCCCAGGACCTCGAACCCACGCGTTGCCCGACAACTTTGTCGCCTATCCTCTGCAAGCCGTTGGGCAAAGCGGCTTCCAGGAACCACAGTGCGGCTAAGCCGGCAATGACCCCGACGAGGAAGGCACGTGCCACTACAGTGCACCTGCGAGCATCGAGTTTTGCCATAAACAGCGCGTGCCTCTCCCCACTCCGTGGGTCCCCCTCCTCGCAACCAGGTGGAGACAGCGAGTCGGCGGTGTCCCACACGCATCGAGGCCTAGGTTCGTCGCACACAGTCTGGCCCGCCCGCACCCATTTTCGTGCAACCCTGTAGCCGACGGCCGACCCAGCTCCCGCCGCAGACGCGCCCACACGGCGCTATTCCGATCCCAAAGGCGACCAAACACGACGCCCCGAGCTTAACACCACGGCAAGTTCGGGGGGACTCGTTTCGAGTGGGTACTGCGCAAAACGAGGTGAAGGCAGAAGAGGCTCTCAGCGGCTTTGTTCCAAAGCGCGCACGGCTTTGCCGCGCTGTTTTTGCACGGCTTCGAATTCTTCTTGTGCCTTTTTGATTTCCTCGGGGTTCCCGCGCATACGGGCGGCAAACAGCGCTTTCTGTTTC